>CAMBPV010000008.1 GCA_945869695.1 Prosthecobacter debontii | reverse complement strand
TGCGACAGAGCTGAGGTGTAGTTTTGCTCTTTGAATCGCGTTTGGATTTGATGTCTAAAAACACAGACTCGCTGCCTTGCTATGGTTGAAATGAAGCTTCGCCGACCTGACTCCTTTTACCCTAGCCTGTTTTCGGGTGTTTGGGCGTTGTTTGCGTTGAACGCGATCGCTGCGCCGGATGCTGCGGGATTGAAGTTCTTCGAGACCGAGATTCGTCCGCTGTTGGCTGAGCACTGCTACGATTGCCATGGACCTGACAAACAGAAGCATGGGCTGCGGGTGGATAATCTGCCGTATCTTCTGCAAGGAGGGGAAAGTGGTCCCTCCTTGGTGCCCGGTAAACCGGCGGATTCGATCCTTCTCGAATACCTTTCCTACAAAGACTCGGATCACGAGATGCCGCCTGACGGGAAACTTCCGGAAGCAAAGATTCAGGCGATCCAAAAATGGATCTCGATGGGCGCTCCCTGGCCGGAAGCAGAGGTGGCCTCTGCAAAGATCGCGCGCAAACCTGGCGTCTTCACGCAAGAGGACCGAGAGTGGTGGGCCTTCCAGCCTGTGAAGGCAACGGTTCCTCCCGCCGTTAAAAAGGAAGGGCTGAGCTCAAATCCCATTGATGCGTTCATCGGGGCCAAGTTGGATGAAAGCGGCATTGCCCCCTCGCCCCCGGCCGCACCGGAAGAGTTGATCCGCCGTGTCGCCTTTGATATCACCGGTCTGCCGCCATCGCCTGAAGAGGTGGCCGCCTTTGTGGCGGAGTGCGCTGCGGAAAAGACAAAACCTTCAGCCGAAAAACCCGGAGCCTACGAGCGATTGGTCGATCGTTTGCTAGCCTCTCCACGCTATGGCGAGAGATGGGCGCAGCATTGGTTGGACTTGGTCCGCTATGCTGAGTCTGAGGGATATCGTCTGGATGCATACCGGCCCAACGTCTGGCCCTATCGCGATTACGTGATCAAGTCGCTGAATCAAGACAAGCCTTACGATCAATTTGTCCGTGAGCAGATCGCCGGTGATGAATTGGCCCCAGAAAATCCGGAGATCACGATCGGCACGGCCTTCCTTCGGCACACGATTTACGAGTACAATCAGCGCGATGCTGAAGGGCAGCAACGAGGTATCCTCAACGAGATCACCGACGTGACAGCGGATGTTTTCATGGGCATGAGTGTGCAATGCGCCCAGTGTCACGACCACAAATTTGATCCGATCCTCCACAAAGACTATTACCGCCTTCAGGCGTTCCTGACCAACACCACGTGGCCCGATGACAAGCCGCTGGCGACGCCCGAGGAAAAACTGCGCCACGATGAACAGATGAAAGTGTGGCTGGAGGCCACGAAGGAACCCCGCGCGGTGATTGATGGTATTATTGAACCGAGGATCAAAAAGGCCCAGGAAAACGCGATGGAGAAGTTTCCTGCCGAGGTCTACGCCATGTATTTGAAGCCCAAGGACCAACGCACACCCTATGAAGAACAAGTGGTGCAGCTCGCTTGGAAACAAGCCGAGTATGAGCGGGTGCGCTTCAAGACGGACAAGCTCAAAGAGCCAGAGGCAAGCATCCTGAAAAAGGCACAAGAGACCTTGGCTACTTTTGATCATCTAAAGCCTAAACCGCTCGTCACCGCTTTTGTCATTGGTGAAACAGGGCCAAAAGCTTCACCGAAGAAGTTCACCACGCGCAAGGCGGGAGAGGTGACGGTAGAGCCTGGATTCCTAACCATTCTCGATCCGAAAGACCCCGTGATTCCGCCTGTCAAATCGGGCAGTGCAACGACGACCGGGCGGCGCACCGTGCTCGCGAACTGGCTTACGCGGCCCGATAATCCTTTGACGACGCGCGTCATTGTGAACCGCCTTTGGCAGTATCATTTTGGCCGCGGCATCGTTGCGACCGCGAGTGATTTTGGTCGATTGGGAGAGAAGCCCACGCATCCAGACCTGCTCGATTGGCTGACGGCCGAGTTTGTCAAAGGCGGGTGGAAGATGAAGCCGATGCATAAGCTGATCCTCATGTCCGCCACCTATCGGCAGACAGCGAGACGAGAGCCTGGGGCCAAGGAGTTGACCGTTGATCCGGAGAATCGCCTCCTTTGGAGATTTCTGCCTCGCAGACTGGATGCTGAGCAGTCTCGTGATGCTGTGCTGACCGTGTCGGGAGAACTGGATGGAAAAATGTATGGAGAGGGCGAGGCCGCGACGAAGCCTCGGCGCAGCATTTATACCCGCAGGATGCGGAACACGCAGGATGATTTCTTGAAGAGTTTGGATCAGCCACCGGGATTCGCCAGTGTGCCGATGCGTGATGCGACGACGACGGCGACGCAAAGCCTGCTGATGATCAACGGTGACTGGCCGCTGGACCGGGCGCGTGCGATGGCCAACCGGCTTCTGAGTGGGAAACCCAGCTTCGACAAAGAACTGGTGAGAGCAGCTTACGCGCTGGCCTTCTCAAGAGTGCCGAGTGCGGCTGAGGCAAGCGAGGCAGCGGCTTTCTTAGCCAAGCAACGTTCCCAACTCAAACGGGAAGCCCCGCCGCCGCCGCCCGTCGTTTCACCCTTGGCTGATGCATCGCGTTACTTCGGTCCCTCTTCCTTGTCAAAGACGGCCAAGACTCTGGTTCTCCAGCCTGGGTCGAAGAATGAGAAGCTGAAGGTGAAGGAAACGGGCCGTATCGAGGGTGATGAATTTGCCATCGAAGCGGTGGTCAACCTCGAGAGTCTCTACCCAAATGCGGCGGTGAGAACGATTGCCTCGCGCTGGGACAACAACAAAGCGGACCGAGGCTGGGCGCTGGGTGTGACCTCTGAAAAGTCCGGCTATCAGCCGAACAATCTCATTGTCCAGCTCTGCGGTGAGGATTTTCAAGGGAGCCTTGTTTATGAAGTGGTGGCTTCGGATCTTCGGATACCTGCGGGCAAGCCCTATTACGTCGCGGCGGCCATCAGCAATGATCCGATCGAGGGACAAAAGTTTGGCGGCTCAGTGACGTTTTTTGCGAGAGACCTGAGTGATCCAGCCGCACCAATGCAGAGCGTCACGATTCCACATCAAGTCTGTGGAGGATATGTGAACGCGGAGCGAGGGCTTTATGTCGGAGGACGGGAGAAAGACAAAGGGAGCCTTTGGCATGGGGCCATCGCCCGAGTCGCGCTCCGGCAGGGTGCACTGGATGGAGGGAAGCTCATGGCGTGGGTGGGGGCCACAGATGCGAACTGCATCGTGGACGTGAATGCAGATGAGGTGACCGAGATGGTCAAAGGTAACCATGAGACCGCTTGGCGATGGGAGACCTCAGCTCCTGAAAACACCTCGAAGGGAACTCTGGATCCCAATCGCGAGGCTGTTGCCGATCTCTGTCACGTTCTGTTGAACTCGAACGAGTTCTTTTATCTGCACTAAACTGCCGAAGTGATTAGAAGCGGAGCGACCGCCGAGAGTGGCCTCGGCAGTCGTCGCGGGTTGATGCTTACTGCACTTTCAACAGTTCGACTTCAAAGATGAGAGTCTCATTGGGTCCGATGTCGCGGCCCGCGCCTCTGGCTCCGTAGGCGAGTCGGGAGGGTATAAAGAAACGAAACTTAGCACCTTCGCTCATCAACTGAACGCCTTCCGTCCAGCCGGGGATGACGCGGTTCAGGGGAAAGTCGATTGGCTCATTGCGCTTATAGGAGCTGTCAAACTCTGTGCCGCTGAGGAGCGTGCCGCTGTAGTGAACGCGCACGGTATCGGTGGCCTTGGGGATCTTGCCGGTTCCGGGGGTTAGAATGAGGTATTGCAGTCCGCTGGCCGTCGTAACGACGCCTTCTTTTTTGCCGTTTTCTTCGAGAAACTTTTCACCTTTGGCGAGAGCGATATCAGACATGAGATGTGGGGGTTGGGATTGAATCAAAGATCGCCGCCGTGCTGAGACGTGAGCGATCTGAGTGGGAGTCTAGCGGGAATGAGCTTCGGGGCAAGCGTTGCAAAATTTCATGTCCAAAACGAGGAG
Organism: Prosthecobacter debontii; assembly: GCA_945869695.1. GTDB lineage: Bacteria > Verrucomicrobiota > Verrucomicrobiia > Verrucomicrobiales > Verrucomicrobiaceae > JAIBCL01. Next base: position 47,650 of record CAMBPV010000008.1, on the reverse strand, counting down.
TGAATCGGCTTAGTACAAGCGTTATGACCGACATGACTGCTCCTCACCATGAGATTTTGACCAACCGCCGGGACTTTCTCCGTCGCGGAGGTGCGGGCTTTGGCTCTCTGGCGCTATCCTATCTCTTGGGTCAAGATCAGCTTCAGGCTGCGCTCGGTGATGCTGGCGGCAGCGCCGGAAATCCGATGAGCGCGAAGTTGGCGCATCGGGCGGGCAAGGCCAAGAGTGTGATCTTTTTGTTCATGGAGGGTGGCCCGAGTCATCTGGATACTTTTGATCCGAAGCCATTGCTGCGGAAGTTGGAGGGGCAATCGCTTCCCGATAGTTTTGGCACCGTGATCACGGCGATGGGCGAGAGTCGCGCACCATTGCTTGCTGATAAGCGTCAATGGGCGCAGCATGGTGAGAGTGGGCTCTGGATGTCTGATTGGTTGCCCTACACTTCAAAGGTGGCCGATGAGCTTTGTGTCGTGCGCTCCTGTGCCTCCAACGGCATCAATCACGCGGGTGGGGTGTGTCAGATGAACACGGGGAGCATTTTCGGAGGACGGCCTTCTCTCGGTGCCTGGGTGAATTATGGCCTGGGTTCGATGAATCAGGATTTGCCAGCCTTTGTGGTTCTGAAAGACAGTGATGCGCAAGTGGTGAATGGAGTGCGGAACTGGGGAAGTGGTTTCATGCCTGCGCTTTATCAAGGTGTGCAGTTTGAGCCGGATGGCACACCGATCGCGAACCTGGCAACTCCCAAAAGCATGAGCGATCAGCGGCAGCGGAGTAAGCTGGCCTTTCTCGGAAAGCTAAACCAAGACTACAGTGCCGCGCGTGGGGATAACTCACAGTTGGACGCGCGCATCAAGTCATACGAGTTAGCGTTCAGGATGCAGGCCGAGGCACCGGAGGCGGTGGATCTCACGAAGGAATCCGAGGCGACTAAAAAACTCTATGGTCTTGATCAACCGCAAACGGCGACCTTTGGCAGGAATTGCCTCCTTGCACGAAGGTTGGTGGAGCGCGGGGTGCGTTTTGTGCAGCTTTACTCGGGTGCGGGTAGCAAGTGGGATGCGCATGACAAGATCGAGCAAAACCATACGAAGTACTTCGGTGAGACAGATAAGCCAGTGGCTGGACTCATCATGGATCTGAGGGCAAGGGGACTTCTTGATGAAACTTTAGTCGTCTGGGGTGGCGAGTTTGGGCGCACGCCGATGAGCGAAAAAGGAGATGGGCGTGACCATAATCCGACCGGGTTTACCATGTGGATGGCTGGCGGCGGCATCAAGGGCGGACAGGTCATCGGCAGCACAGATGATCTCGGTCTTCGGGCCGTGGATCAGAAAATGCACGTGCATGACTTACACGCGACCATCCTTCATCTCATGGGTGTGGATCACACAAAGCTGGTCTTTAAATACAAGGGGCGGCCCGAGCGGATCGACATGAATGAAGGGAATCCGAACACCAAGATTCAGATGGCTTAGGGGGACGGACTCAGCGCAAAAGCGCCGGGAAGAAGAGCTTCGGAGGTCAGGCTGACGACCTTCCCATCCTGTAGAAAATGAATGTGGGTGCTCGACTGTGCGAACTCGGCGATCACCTGCCGACATGCGCCGCAGGGTGGGAATTCATGACCGAGAGCGATCACCGCTAGAGAATGGATTTTCATCCCAGCGCCCTCCGCTGCAATGGCGTGGAAAATGGCGTTCCGCTCAGCGCAGATGGCCAGACCATAAGAGGCGTTTTCCACATTGCATCCCGTGTAAACACTCCCGCTACTCGAGATCAAGGCGGCACCGACCTTGAAATTCGAATAGGGGGAGTAGGCGTGATGCGCCGCCTTTTCTGCTAAGGCGATGAGTGCCGAGGAATCCACGAAGGCGGATGAATTAACGAGTCTCTTTGAACTTCACATTTCTCCAGCGCACGCTGAAGGGGCCGTCACCTTTTTTGATGCCATGCACCTGAAAGCCGATGTGTCCTTCGGGGTCATTGGGTTGCTTGAAATCAGCGGTCGGCACGCCATTCACAAAGCTTTGGTAGTGATCGCCCTTGACCACGATTCGGTAGAGATTCCACTGGCCCTTTTTGAAGGCTGCTTTTGCCGCGTCCGTGCGGACGGCCTCCGTTCCCGTCAGGATGCTCCACCAGGTTCCGCGGCGGGCTTCGTCATAAAAATCACCCGCTGTTCCATTGATGGCGATTTCACATTGAGGGCCATAAAGTCTACCGGGAGGAAGTGGCTTTCCGCCTTTGGCTCCCTCGGGGGCCGGATCACCCTCCTTTGCGAGGCGACTTCGCACTTGGACGCCCGAATTCAGAGCGTCGTCGACGTTGACCTCAAACTCGAGTTCGAAGTCTTTAAAGGGACCCATGACGAGGAAAGAATTCGGACTGCCGTCAGTGGTGGTGCCCACGAGGACACCGTTCTCCACTTTGTAAGTGGCGGTTCCGCTGACGATTTTGGCATCGCCCAGGCCTTCCTTGAACCAGTGCTGCCAGCCGTCTTCGGCCTGAAGCGTCAGAGAGCAGATGAAGAGAGAGGAAAGAATGAGGGGTCGGGCAAAGGATGGTTTCATGGTGAGAGTTAACGCTCGAAAGCCCGCGATTTGATCGCATGTAATTTCACGCAAAAACGGCGAACTTTCATAAAGTGGCGATTAAAATGGGGGATTAATGCCAAATAAATCGGGTTCAGTCTTGACCTCGCGAGTCAAGACTGATAACAATGGCATAAATATTCGGTTTTAATCAATGGCTAGGCCGTCAAACACCTTCGAATCACTAAGCCTTACGATCGCGATTACCCCGCAGATGAAGGTTTATCTGGAGGATTTGGTCATGAAAGGCACCTACGGATCCAGTCCTGCTGAAGCGGCGAGGATGGCTCTCAGTCGGGCGATTGATGACATGCTGGATAAAGGAAGCCTCCTCAGGCGCAATTTCCAAGTCCAAGGCACCTCAATTGTCCAACCTTAACCCCCACACCGCACCCTCCCGATGATCGCACAACTTGAAGCTGAAGAAGAAGCCCAAATGTTTACAACCCTTGTGGATGTCAGTCTGACTGACTCCGACCGAGGCAAAGGCGGAGGGTGGAATTCAGAAACCCGGCTTCATGTTTTGGCCTATGAAATCGCCCTTTACATGCCCGAACTCGCTTCCTCGCTCTCAAAGGCGGGGCGTGACCGATTGCTGGCTGCGGCCTAGAAATTGGAGTGGTTGCAGCTGCGGCGAGAGAAGTTAGAAAAGAGTTAGTGGGATGGCGAGGGTTGCGCTTGTGAATGTGCACAATGCGGCAATGATGCAGGCTTCGATTAGCTGACTCGCCATGATAGATCGCCCTGTTAAGTTTGCCTTTTTTGCTGTTACCCTCCTCGCTCTGGCCTCCTGCCAGACTGTGAAAAACTGGGTGCCGGATGTGTCCATGCCCAAGCTTCCAAAACTCCCCGACATGAGCGGAGTGAAGCAGATGCTTCCGGGAAGTGATGACTCGGTCTCGAATGAAGACCCGATGATCCCCTTTGATGTTCGTCGCCCTCTTGCGGTGGGACACACCTTGAGGTTGGAGATTTATGAGGGAGCGCGGAATGGCAAAAAGGTCTTCAGTGGACTGACCATGGTGAATGAGAATGGGGTGATTGAACTGGGCAAAATGGGTTCAGCAAAGGTGGGTGGAAAGACATTGTCGGAAGCGGTGCCCATGATCGAGTCCGTGTGTCGGATCGCCGGAAGAGCGGCCCTTCAGACTTACGTTCATGTGGTTTCCGTTGAAAATGTGGAGCTCATTTCGGTGCTCGGAGATGTGGCTAACCGTGCTCAGGTGCCCGTCTGGGAGGGCATGAGTTATTCATCTTTGATCAATCATGTGGGAGGACGCCGTGTCGGTTCCCAAGGCAGGGCGGTTTATGTTTGCCGGCGGGGACTCAAGAAATTTTATCGTGACATTGAATACCTCGACTATTCGGACAAGCCGGAGGCGGGAGACATCGTGACTCTGTCAGGCGATCTGTAGGCTTGCCTCGAATTTCACCCCTATGTTGCTTTCTGCCGGAGAACCAGTGACGAGACCGACTGCGGATGTGGGATTCGGGTCGATTCTACAGACCGTCTCTATTCTCCGAATTGGTGCCGGTGCCAGTTTGATGTACTTTCACGGTTGGCCGGGTGGCATCGCGGCGTATCGGTTTTTGTGGGAGGAGAAGGCATGGGACTGGGTTTCTGCTTTTGAAAAAGCAGTGATGCCTGTGCCTCATCTTCTCGCTCCCTTGGCGGCCGTCATGATCGCTTTGATTGCCGGAGGTTGGGCCATTGGTTTTCTGACGCGTTTATTTTCGTTCTTTGCCATCCCGGTTGCGCTAGGAGCGCTGGTGATCGCTCAGCGGATTGATCCATCCCAGGTGGAGGGCGTTTTATTGTATTTGGCCATTGCCGTCACTTTGCTTTTGTTTGGTTCCGGCAATGTCTCGGTTGATTGGGTTTTCAATCTCGCACGAGGAAAGAAGGAAGCCGCGTCCTCTTGGTAGGACTTCCCATGGCGCATGGAACAAACCGCTCAATCCATGAAATCCGTGCCCGGTCCGAGTGAGGTGGAAAGGGTGCTGGCGATTGATCCTGCTTTGCGGAAAACGGGATACGCGGTCTTGGAGAAGAGAGCAGGGGAGCTGAGGGCCATCACGTATGGCGTGATTCAGAATCATCCCAAACTTTTGACATCAGGCTGCTTGGTGGCGATTCGCGAACAGTTGGCCGGCGTGATTCGAGAACATGCGCCGACCGTTTGTGGCATTGAGTCAACGATCTTTGTGCAGAGTTACAAGACAGCCATCGTGCTAGGGGCAGCGCGTGGAGCCTGCCTCTTGGCTGCGGCAGAGTTTGGGCTTCCCATTTATGAATATGCGCCTCGAGAGGTGAAACAGGCGGCAGTAGGACGGGGTGCGGCGCACAAAGATCAGGTCGCCTTCATGATCCGGTCGATGCTTCGCTTGCGGGAGACTCCACCGGCCGATGCGGCGGATGCTCTGGCCGTGGGCATCACTCATTTTCAAAATGCGGAGTCGCACCGGATTAAGCAGATCGAGGCGCGCCGCATCTAAATCGGTAGCGGTTGGCGCTGGCGTGCGGGAAGAGTTTCGGGTAGCGTGTGCAGATCATGGCAGCACCGCAGAAACTGAAACGTCCTTCGTCAATGACGGTGAGGGAGTTTTTGGAAACCAACCAGGAGACACTCAGGCTCAAGTTATTGGGTTCTGAAGTCGGATTTGATCGTAAAATTTTAGAGCCCTCGGTCAATCGGCCCGGTCTGGCGTTGTCAGGTTTCTTCACTTATTTCGCTTACAAGCGTGTTCAGGTGATTGGCAACTCGGAGATCTCATTCATGCAGCAGTTGCCTCCCGAACTGGCGGAGGACAGGTTGAAGGAGATGTGCTCTTGGGAGATTCCTTGCCTCGTGGTAGCGCGCGGTCGTTCGATCCCTGCCGAGTGGATCAAGCTGATCAATGACTGTGAAATTGCCGTCTTCCAAACTACCATGGTGACCATGAGGTTCATCAACATGACCACCATTCGGCTCGAGTTTTTCTTTGCGCCTACACTTCTGGTTCATGGTTGCATGGTGGATGTGCAGGGGATTGGCATCCTCATTCGAGGCAAAAGCGGAAGTGGGAAGAGCGAGAGCGTGATCGGTCTTTTGCAAAAGGGTGCGAGTCTGGTGGCCGACGATGCGGTGAGGCTACGATTGATCGATGAACGTGAGGTGATTGGATTTGCTCCAGAGGTAACCAAAAGCATGATTGAAATCCGGGGTCTCGGCATTCTCAATGTTTCGGCATTGTTTGGCGTGGGCTCCGTGCGGCTGAATAAGCGGCTGGACCTCATCGTGGATCTGGTGACCGGGATGGAGACACTCGACATGGAGCGAGTGGGCGTGGAATCAAAGTCTGAATCGGTGATGGGAGTGGAGATTGCGCGGGTGGAACTACCCGTGATGCCAGGTCGGGATGTGGCGGGACTGATCGAAATAGCCGCCTTGAACTACAAACTTCGGGCATTTGGATACAATAGTGCTGTCGAGTTTGACCAAAGATTGTTGAAAAAGATATCGAATGAACAGATAGGTTAGCCCGCCCTTCCTAAATTGCCATGTCATCGCTGCAGAAAGAATTCACCATCCAGAATAAGATGGGTATGCATGCCCGCCCGGCAGCGCAATTTGTAAGGTGCGCAAGCAAGTACCAGTGTGATATCTGGGTCGAAAAAGACGAGGAGCCGGTGAACGGGAAAAGCATCATGGGACTCATGATGCTCGCTGCGGGCAAAGGCGAAATCATCAAGGTCACCGCTGAGGGCAGCGATGCGGACGCGGCGATGCAGGAGATCGAGGGCCTTATCACAGGCGGTTTCGGCGATATTGATTGAGTTCCTTGCCTCATTTGTGCGGTTGACGGATTCACCTGTGCCCAGCACAGTCGAGTGCCGTCACGTGGCACCAGCACAAATCATGGCAGTGGAGCGTCCAAAAAAAGAAAAAATCTGGCAGGGTCTGCCGGCCTCAACGGGCGTGGCTCTCGCGTCTGTCCACGTGGTCAGGGATCACTTTGATGAGCCGGAAGAAGAGATCATCTCTCCGAGTCGGGTCGACGCTGACCTGGCGAGATTTCGTGCAGCAATCGAACGCACTCGTCTGGAGATCGAGGAACTGAAACGCGCCATCGAGCAGGAAGAAGGTGACGCCGCTTCCAATGGGGAAATTTTTGAAACGCACCTTCTGATTCTTGAAGATGCCAGCCTCTTAAATCAGGTCGAGAGGACGGTGAGGAATGATCTGCTCTGCGTTGATGCAGCCTACTATCGCCTGATGACGAGGCACATGGTGGCCTTGCGTGGTTTGACGGATCCGTATTTGAGGGAACGCTTCCTGGACATCAAAGATGTCAGGAAGCGCATGATGCGGCACCTCCGGGGTGAACACCGAACGGAGACCACGTTTGAGCATCCCGTTGTAATTGTCGCGCATGATTTAACACCATCAGATACGGTGCAACTGGATCGCAGCAAGGTGCTGGGTTTCGCCATTGAGACTGGGAGTGTCAATTCACACGCTGCGATCATCGCCCGATCGTTAGCCATACCAGCCGTGGTGAGGCTGCATGGGATTTGTGATGCCTTACAGTCAGGTGACTCTGTCTTGCTGGATGGCCACGAGGGGTTGCTGATTCTTAACCCGACAGCGGATACTCTCACTCGCTATCGTCTGCGGGAGGAGCAGGTGGAACGCCAAGAGGATATACTCTTGGCGCGTCGCCATGAGCCGGCCATTACGACGGATGGGAAGGAGTTCTGCATCGGTGGCAATGGTGAGTTTGTCGAAGAGATCGATGTTATCAAGGACTCGGGCTGCGAAGAGGTGGGACTCTTTCGCACCGAGTTTCTTTACTTCGAAGACCCTGAAGCATCTGAGCACGCTTTGGCCGAGGCTTACACTGAGATTGTTTGGAATTTAGCACCGAAACGCGTCGTCTTTCGCACTCTGGATCTTGGCGGGGATAAAGTTGACCCACTTCTGGCAGCCGAGCCGGAGCCGAATCCCTTTTTGGGTTGGCGTGGCATCAGGGTCAGCCTCGGGAGACCTGATTTTTTTAAACGTCAGTTACGAGCTCTTTTGAGGGCGGCCGCGCATGGGAAGGTCGCCATCATGTTCCCCATGGTTTCGGGTGTGGAGGAGGTTCGCGATGCGAAACGATTGCTCCAGGAGTGCGAGCGTGAACTCCGTGCTGAGGGAGTGTCTTTAGCTGGCGAGGTTGAAATAGGGGCCATGATCGAGATTCCGAGCGCGGCCATGATTGCTGATTTGCTGGCTGATGAAGTGGATTTTTTCAGCATCGGAACGAACGACTTGATCCAGTATAGCCTGGCCGTGGATCGGGTGAATGAGCGCGTGGGAGATCTCTATCAGCCAACCCATCCGGCTTTGATCCGATTGATTGCTCACGTGATGCATGCTTCCCATGAGAAGCAGGTCCCTGTCGGAATCTGCGGTGAGATGGCGGCGGATGTGGCGTTGACGCCGCTATTGGTGGGGCTCGGCCTTGACGAATTAAGTGTCGCCGCTGGCCAAGTGGCGCGCGTTAAGCATGCTGTGCGTTGTTTGAGTGCCGCCGACTGCAAACAGATCGTGCGTCAAGCGAGGTCCATGTCCACTGCCGCTGAAATTTTGGAGTTGTCTCGAACTCATGCTCAGGCGGCTTATCCCGAATTGTTCCTTTAGTCCTCGTCCTAAACAATGAAACTGAACGGGTGCATTTGCATCCGTTCAGTTTTCACCAGAACCTACTGAACTCGTTTTAGGCGCGGGCCATTTTACGCGATTTTTTGACCGGAGGAGCCGCGATGGCTACAAAGTCGTCGCCGAAGAGGAAGGTGCGTGCGCTGTCGATCTGGCTTTCGACGCGGCTATACCATTTGGTGAAGTCTTTGCCATAGTGTTCCTCTGGATTTTCCTCCAGGAGGGCCTGCGCGAGATCACTGTGCTTGGCACGGAGCAGGTGCTCTGCTTGGAACCCCAATTCAGGGATGTGAAGTTCAACGGCCTCAAACATGTCCATGACACGTGCCGCGTAGCTGCGGTCCCAAGTTTCATCATCGTCCTCGTAGCTGCTGGTGACCAGGTGGGCGACGGCATATTGCACATTATCAGAGTAGGTTTCAGCAGCATCGACCACGGCGTCATGGCTGTCTGGCTCACTGGTCACGGGAATGACGACGGTCATTTCCACACCCATTTCATGAAGCATTTCTGACAACTCATGGCCCTGATAGAACCGTGAAAAGTAGTCTCCAAGTCCCGTTGCAATCTCCAACACCGTGATCGGCGCTGTGTCGAGGTGACCGACTAGGTCGTTCAGATTAAAACTGGATGGGTCAATCCAAGCCTTGGCACCGGCTGCGTCATGCTCGCTGTCAGAGAGCACCAAGGTCTGATGTTGGGTTTTGTGATGATCGAGATATCGCGTCATGCAACGCGACAGGGTTGTCTTTCCAGCACCTGAATAATCGTTTTGGATAAGAATGAGTTTTTTCATAGTGGTTATGGTTACATATCGATTTTATACCCAATTGCAATTATGGCAAGTATGAAAATTAACAAAAGTTAGATTTTAAGCAAGGCCATGCCTGCAAGCTCTCTCACATGCGAGAAAAACCGGCCTGAAAAACCCATGCGGAGGAGAGGGCGTCTTCAGCCTTCTTTGGAATAGCGGGTTAGGATGTAGTCCCTCAGAGCCTGCCGCCAATGACGGGGAATGATTCCCGTGGTCTCTTGGAACCGGTGCGTATTGAGGACCGTATAGCGGGGGCGCGCAGCAACGAAGTTGGTGACATCCTTTAATCCAATCGGCTCAACATTCAGGGACTTCAACGGAAGTCCCAGTTCGGCCGCTACATCCAGCGCATATTGACCATACTCCTGCCAGCAGCAGGAACCGGAGTTGCATAAATGAATATGGCCCTCGGCCAGTGGTCGCTCCTCCATGAGAAAGGTGAGCCATCCGACGAGATCTTCGACCGAAGTAGGAGACGACCATTTGTCAGCGACAGCCGAAACCGCTGTGTCACTGAGTGCCATTTCCAGAATGCGGTCTGGGAAACTGTTTTTATTTCCACCGAATAGCCAAGAAATCCGAGTGACAAGGGCAGAGGGGCAAGCAGCTAAAACTTTGCGTTCGCCTGTAAGTTTGGTGGTGCCGTAGACCTGAACGGGATGTGTAGGGTCCTCCTCCGATAGGGGGGCATCGCCATCACCTCCGAAAACATAGTCGGTGCTGATCTGATACATTTTGGCTCCGCGATCCTGACAAACTTGTGCCGCTGCTTCCGGGCCGACTGCGTTTGCGGCCAATGAATCCTTTTCGCGAGTCTCACTATGGTCAACGGAGGTATCTCCTGCTGCATTGATGAGCACGTCAAAACTCACTTCTCGGAGCGATGTCTTGATGCGTTCTGGATCCCAAAGAAGGTTCAGATCATGACGACCAAATCCGATGACGTCATGTTTCGACGCTAGGCTGCCGAGGAGAGAACTTCCCAAACGCCCTTTTGAACCCAGAACCAAAATTTTCAGTCGCCGCTGCGCCATTACTGCTCACACTTGGATGAACGTAAGGGCAAGATCAAGTCACTTTGCCCAACGCGATGAGAACGTTCCAAACGGCGGTTCGAGGACTCAGCTTCCGTTAAATGATTCGTGTTGATTCTTCCCTAGCCCATCGGTCGGCTTCGATGAGCGCCTCCAAGGTGGGATGTTGCAATACATCGTGCGCCTGCATGACTGCTTCGACCGATTCCCAAATGCGGGGGAAGGGAATGCGCTCTTCCAAGAAGGCGGCCACAGCTACCTCGTTGGCTGCATTGAGAACGGCGGGAAGGGTGCCTCCGATGTCGCCGGCTTGACGTGCGAGATTCAGGGAGGGGAAGACATCCGTGCGCGGTGACTCAAACTGAAGTTGAGCCATTCGGGCAAAATCAATTGGAGGCAAAGAATTGGGCACTCGTTCTGGCCAAGTGACGGCATATTGGATCGGGAAACACATGTCGCTGTGGCTGAGTTGGGCGATCACCGAATTATCCATAAACTCAACCATGCTGTGAACAATACTCTGTGGGTGGACGACCACCTCCACCTTGCTGATCGGCACCCCGAAGAGCCAGTGAGCTTCGATCATCTCCAGACCTTTGTTGAAGAGCGTGGCGGAATCGATAGTGATTTTTTTACCCATGGTCCACGTGGGGTGTTTCAAAGCCTGGGAAAGCGTCACGTGTCGGATGTCTTCAGCTGGCGTTTGTCTGAATGGACCACCGGAGGCCGTGAGCAAAAGTCGTCTGACTTCACTGTGCTTATGCCCTTCCAGGCACTGGAAAATGGCGTTGTGCTCACTATCGACAGGAAGAATATCGACACCTTTTCGAGCCGCTGCCGACATCACAGCTTCCCCCGCCATGACGAGAATTTCTTTGCTCGCTACCGCCAAATGCTTGCCACAATCGATCGCGGCGAGTGCCGGTGCCAAGCCCGCCGTGCCCACAATCGCGACCACGACCATGTCGGCATCGGAAGCGCGGACGAGATCCACCAAGCAATCTGGTCCTGAAAAGACTTCGACATCCTTTGCGAGCCTTGCCCTGATTTGAGTGGCTGACTCTGCGTCCGTCACGGCGATTTGCTTGACCCCCGTCTCGAGGACCTGAGTGTGCAAGGCATCAATGCTCCGGTGTGCTGCGAGACCTACGATCTTCATCCGGTCTGGGATGTCCCTCGCGACCTTGAGAGCGCTGGCTCCGATCGAACCCGTGGCGCCGAGAATCAGAACTTTCCTGGGTATGCTCACGAGTTTGCCAAAAGGTAAAAGTAGAAAATGGGTGAGGTGAAGAGGAGGCTATCCGTGAGGTCGAGGATGCCTCCGATTCCCGGAAGAGCGTGCCCTGAGTCCTTGATGACAAAGCAGCGCTTCAGCACGGACTCAGCCAGATCCCCGGCCACTCCCGCAATGCACAAAACAGGAGCAAGCCAGAGCACATGCAGCCAATTCAAAGGCGCCAGTTTTTCCGGTATGAGCCAGATCAACAGGAAGGCAGTCAACCAAGCTCCGGAAAAGCCCCCAATGAGTCCTTCCCAAGATTTGGCCGGACTGATTTGAGGGATCATTTTTCGTTTGCCAAAGAGAACACCAATCGCGTAGGCCCCGGCGTCTGTAAACTTTGTCACCATGACGACGAACAACATCAAAAACAAACCGCCGGGCAAGGCCTCCCCACGAGAGAAGTAGAGAATCCGCAAAAGGAATCCGAACAGAGTTGCCGTGTAAAAGACGCCGAACACCGTGGAGAAGATGCGCTGAAGAGTTTGCGCGCCTTCCAACCCGCTTCGGTAGGACAAAAGAAACGCACCCTGCACCGTCAGGACCAGAATCAGCAGATCCATCCAACAAGGTTGAGGGGTTCCTTGGTGAAGCACGTGCCATGAAGCCATTGCCCAATAAACAATGCAGAGGATCAGTCCCATTCTGCGGAAGGCGGTGGCGCCTGGATCCGCCTTCATTAAACGAAAATACTCGAAAGCTGACCCGATCCCAAAAAGCGCGGCCAGCGCGGCGAAGGGCCACTCAAGTCCGAGACGAAACGCCAAAAAAAGCATTCCCCAAAGAAGGAGCGTGCTGAACAAACGGGTGAAAAAGACCTGTTTCTTGCTTGGCGTGTTCGGAGGGGCAGTTGTGGCCATGCGGACGAGCCCCATTTAGGCCTTGGGGACGGGGACTTGCAACTCCCGTTCGAGGAGATCGAACGATTCCCGCAGATTTGCCACCATTTCCGTTTGCTGCACGAGCTGCGCCTCACGGATCAACGCCTCTTCCCCTGCGGGAATGAGAATATCCAGAAATCTGGAAAAGGTGTGCTCCGTGTCCTCCTTGATTTGTTCCGCGAGCATTCCGGTCAGTTGGCTGCTGGCACTGTGTAATTTTTCTTTGAGCTCACGTTGGGTCTTGATCAGGCTCGCCCGGGCCAGAAACCAGGTCAATAGCATCAACAGGCCTCCCACGATCAGACTGAGCAAAACGGGAACAAGTCCACCGAACCACCACGCCAGACCTGTCGCGATCATGGCGAGCGAAAAGACCGTCGGAATCATTTTGGCCCAGGAGCGCGCTTTGATCAGGGCTGGCTCTACGGCCACATCCAATTTCAGCCCAATCACAAAACGACGGAGAGTGGACTCAATCCGTGCGACGAAACGTCTCCTCATTTCCACCGCAGGATCGTCGATGTCTCGCCTCTCGTTCAGAGGAGCGAGATGAATTTCAGTGCTCGCCTGGCTATGGAGGTAACGAGTGAACTGCCGGTGGTCTTCTTCGACCACGGAAGCTGCCTGGCGCCAGCGCTCACCGACTCGCATCATCATGTCTTGGAAGAGTCGGTGATCCAGACTCTCCAGACCGCGCTCATCGGCGCTGTCATCTCGAGTCGCCACCTTGAGAGAGAGGAGTTCCTCTGACATCTGAGCAATCTTACCCGTCGATGCGCGGTAATCCATTTCAGTGGCTTCCAGTGCTGGAGCGAGTCGATTCAAGGTGCGCTCGCCTTGCAGCGCTCGTTCCCCTTGGAGTTGCTCGATGAGTTGACGTTTCCTCTCGGCGGCAACGGCTGTTGCTCGGACACGCTGATCCAATTGGTCTAGAATCTGCCGACCATAACGTTGAGCGCTGGCCAGCTTGGTAAGGCGGGAGACGTTGGTGGTGACGGTTTGGGAGATGTGCTCCTCCAGTTTTGCAAAACCACTTTCGGCCATCAGTCGATCGCGATCCACCCCCGAACTCCGGGCCAGATACGCTTTTTTAGCGGACACAGCAAAGAGCGGAAACTCGCGGCCAAAACGCTGTTTCGAGAGTTGAGCCATGTAGTCGATGATGACCTGAATCTCCTCTGGACTGCGCAGGTCACATTGGCCGAGCACAAACACAACATTCCGCATCCATTGTCGGTGCACCTTGTCCAAAAACTGCCAGGCCGACGCTCCCCAGGGATTGATCGCCGAGAATGCAAAGATCACCAGATCCGCATTGGGCACAAAGCGCTCGGTGATCTGTTGGTGCTCATTCTCGATCGAGTTGGTTCCCGGCGTATCGACGATGTGGAAGTCCCGCAGGAATTCAGCAGGAACCTGCACTTCATCAAGGGTCGGAGTCAGTGAGGTAGTGGTCTGAACGGGCCCGTATTTGAAGAAGACGATCTTGTCAGTCGTGGGCACCACACCGGTGCGGGAAAATTCTTGCCCGAAGAGAGCGTTGAGGAAGGTGGATTTCCCGACATTGACCTCACCCACCACCACGAAGACGAAAGGGTCTCGAAGACCGGAGATTAGATTATCCAGGATGGCGCATGCTTCAGCCTCTCCCGTGAGGTCATGAACCAGTTCACGCAGAGCCACAAGGCGCGCCCCTAGACGTGAACGGAGCTCGAAGTATTCATCACCAATCATTCCAAGTTCATTCCGTCAGCCAACCGCGGTCGGTGAGAATCTACCAATCTGTTTTTACCCGCCCTTACTGAGGAATGGGTTCTGGATCTTTGTCACCCACGAGGACTGCTGGGCGCACCACCATTCCGATCGGCATATTGGACTTCTCGATATTCATTAGCTGACTGATGGTCACGAACTGATACCCTTTGGCCAAAAGCTGGTCAAAGGTGCTCGGCATGGCCTGAATGGTGGGGGGGTGGATATCGTGCGCTAGAAGGATCGCTCCCTTATGCGCACCATTGACCAATCGGCTGGTGACCACGCTCACTCCCGGTCTCCGCCAATCCTGAGGGTCCACAGACCACATGATCGTGGCGTATCCAAACTCGGATGACATCAACTGCTTGATGCGAGTGTTGATGGCTCCGTAGGGAGGGCGGAAGGTGTGGGGACGGTAACCAGCTGCGGCGACCATTGCATCCTCGCTCATCTTTAACTCGCTGCGGATTTGATCGTCCGACCGGCTCATGACACTCGCGTGAGTCCAGGTGTGATTTCCAATCTCGTGCCCCTCCTCGATAATTCTCCGAATGATCTGGGGATAAGCTTTGGCGTTCTTTCCGACAACGAAGAATGTCGCTTTGATGTTCCGCTGCTTGAGGATATCCAGCAACTTCGGTGTGAGGGATGGATGTGGGCCATCATCAAAGGTCATCGCTAAAACCATCTGATCGGTCTGAATTGAAGAATAGGAGAGGCGCGGACCAGCGGGCGGAACCTTCGGCATGGCGGAGGGTGCGTTCTGCGGGCGCGGCGCGGGCATTGCGGGGATCGGTGCAGTGTCAGGTGCCCGCACTTCTGCGGCAGATGCCAGAGCGTCTGCTTGGGGCTTCTTCTGAAAGACAGAGCAACCCGTCTGGGTGCTTAACATAATGCCAAACCAAATACTAAAATACATGCGTCTCGAGGTCACAGTTCAGAGTAGAGGCAAAGAGTAGATAGGGAAAGTCTGAATTTTTGTGAAAATTAGTTATGAACCCTCTCAAATCACCAAAAACCTTGTCGACGGCACAGAGCCAAGCCATCCTGACCGACCGCCTCGTGGGAGGGTCTGTCCCCGATAGCCAAAATACATGAGTGAGCCCAGTCCCCATCCCGTCTTCACCCAGTGTCCAGTTCTTCATCAAGACGCTCACCTCATCGTGATTCAGAAGCCCCCTGGCGTGCTCTCACACCCGAATCAATCGGGTGACAAAGAGCGGTGCGCCTTCGAAGGGCGCTATGATCTCGAGAAGAAATGTTTTCGGGGCAAGGCGGGCTCTGTCTGGCTGGTGCATCGATTGGACCAAGACACCTCGGGCATCCTAATGGGGGCTTTGAATGAGGATACCGCCAAACGCTGCCGTGAAGCCTTCGAGTCAGGGCTCGTTTCAAAGACCTACCGCGCCCTGCTGCTCGGCCTTCCGAATAAAGACGGGACATGGCGTGATGCGCTCGTGACTCAGCGGCAGAAGGGTCGAGTCAGAACTGTGGTGCAGGCCGGCGGCAGGCCGAACGCCGAGCTTCATTTTCGGGTCTTGAGCCAAAATCGAACTCGCAGAATTGCTCTCGTCGAAATCGATCTGATTACAGGTCGGACGCACCAGATTCGAGTTCAGGCCGCATCACGACACTTGCCGGTCCTCGGGGACGATGTTTACGGCGACTTCGGGCAAAACCGACTGTTTCGGAAGAACGCAGGGATTCGCCGCCTCTGTCTTCATGCCTGCCGACTCACGATGCCGCATCCTCAAAAAGGAAAACCGATCACCCTTAATTGTCCAGAACCACCTGAATGGGCGTCATTGGCGGAAGGGCGGCCGTGATCGATGAGCGGCTAGGTATGCTGATTGAGCATGAGAACCATAGCAATCGTCTATTTGTGTGATGACCGATTGCATTGGAGTTGAATGATTTTCTTTGATCCTCTGATGAACAACGTTTCCCTCGCGGTCCAATTCTTTCTCCAAATCGCGGTGATTCTCCTCGCATGCCGGATCGTAGGTGCGATCGCCGCTCGCTTCGGGCAGCCTCAGGTTGTTGCTGAAATGATCACAGGGGTGCTTTTGGGTCCCTCGCTTTTTGGAATGCTGGCTCCTGAGTTGCAGCAGTGGTTGTTTCCTTGGGACAAGACACAAAAGCTTCGTGACACCTCATGCTACCTCTTTCCAGCCTCCCAGTTGGGGCTGGCGCTTTATATGTTCATCGTGGGTATGGAGTTTCGCGTCGACATCGTGAGCAAGCGTCTGAAAAGCAGCATCGCCGTATCGGTGGCGGGAATGGCTGCTCCATTCCTTTTGGGGGCGGGCCTCGCCTGGGTGTTTTTTCACCACACTGACCTTTTTCCCGAGAAGACGAAGCTGAGCGAGGCCATGCTATTTTTGGGTGCATCCATGTGCATCACGGCGTTCCCCATGCTGGCTCGCATCATTCATTTCAAAGGCCTCGCGGGAACGACCATGGGGACCGTGGCCATCGGGGCTGGGGCGATTGATGATGCAACGGCGTGGATTCTTCTCGCGATCGTTCTCGCCAGTTTTGACGACAATATCAGCCACGCCCTTTATAACGTCGGAGGCGCCGCCGGTTTCGTCACAGTGACGTTAGTCGTGATCCGTCCTCTGCTGGCGCGGTTCTCGTCTCTGATGATCCAAGACGAGAAACTGACTGATGCCGGACTCGTCATCGGTCTCGCGATGATGTCTCTCGGGGCTTGGTTCACGGACATGATAGGTCTGCACGCCGTCTTTGGTGCCTTCATCATGGGAGCCGCCATGCCTCGCGGTATCATGGTGAGAGATCTAGCTGCCCGAATTCAACCTTTGGCGGTCTCACTCTTGCTCCCTTTGTTTTTCACCTATTCGGGTTTGAATACGAAAATCGGTCTGCTCAATACCTGGTTTCTCTGGGCCATGTGTCTGGCCGTTCTGCTGGCGGCGGTGATGGGAAAATGGCTGGCTTGCACCCTTGCTGCACGCGCTACGGGGATATCCAGTCGGGAGGCTATGGGCATCGGCATTTTGATGAATGCTCGCGGGTTGATGGAATTGATCATCATCAATATTGGTCTTCAGCGCGGGATCATTTCGGAGGGGCTCTTTGCGACTCTTGTCATCATGGCAGTGGTGACTACCTTGATGGCCAGCCCCATTTTTGAGCGATTGGTAGGATCAGGTGCTTACAAGCCAGAGCCAGAGCAATGAGGCGGCCACTAAAACTCGAAGGAGTGGAGAAACGGGGTTGCCTCTTGAAAGAGGGGTCCGTAGAATTCTGCATCCGCCAATGCCCGTTACTCCGCCTTCCCTTCCAATTGAAAAGCCAGCGCACCTTGTCTGGTTTGGCCGGTTCCTAATCGGTGCATTATCGGTGATCTGTCAAACCCTGCTCGTCATTTGGGCCTCACTGGCGATCTATTGGTCCAATCTGCCTTGGCCCTATGCGCGTCTGATTCTGGCGGTGGTTTTCATGTTGGGCGGTGTCGTCTGTTTCGGGATAGTGCGGACCAAGCGGAGTTTTCAAATTTTTGCCCTCACCAGTTTTGGCGTGCTGATCTGGTGGGGAACGATTCAGCCCACCCACCAGCGCGAATGGAAGCCGGAAGTTGGTGTTCTCCCTCGTGCTGTGATTGATGGGGATCTCGTAAAGCTCTCGGGGGTGCGTCATTTTGAGTATCGATCAGCCACTGATTTCATGCCTCGGTATGAAGAGCGGGAGGTTGACCTTTCTCATCTTCAGGCGGTGGATCTTTTTGTGTCCTATTGGAAAATGGGGCCGGTGGCGCACACCTTTGTCAGTTTCGATTTCGACAATGCGCCCCCTGTTTGCATCTCCATCGAAGCGCGTCTGGAGAAAAGTGAAATATACTCCCCCTTGGCCTCATGTTTCAAGCAAGCCGAACTCATCTACGTCGTCGGAGATGAGCGGGATATCGTGCGGCTCAGAACTCAATATCGAAATGAGACGGTCTTCCTCTATCGCACGAGAGCTAAGGCTGATGGTGCACGGAAGTTGTTCCTTTCCTACCTCAACAAGATCAATCAGTTGGCGGACGAGCCGGAGTTCTATCACCTGTTGAGTAATAACTGCACAGTCAACATTGACCGCCATGCACAGAGGAATGCAAAGCGCAGCCCATTCGATTTCAGACTCTTGTTGAATGGATATGTGGATGGTTTTGCCTACGCCCAGGGGATTTTAGATGCCTCGGTTCCATTTCCCGAACTGCGTCAGCGATCAGAGATTACCGCTCTCGCGAGAGCTGCCGCTTCAGATGTTGATTTCTCCAGACGCATTCGCGAAAACCTGCCAAAGCCAATGCCGTGAAAAGTTTGTCTGCATTCGATCGATTGAGGTGCAAATCTCTTGCCCGCATTCTGGGGCTTAGCCTGCTGTTTGCTGCTCAAGGTTCTTTGTCTGCCAAATCTGCACCCAGGGTTAGTGTGGGGCGGGAGTGGTTTTCGAGAGCTGACGATGGGCTTCTTGAGAGTGAAAAACTTGCCGATTGTTTGATGCGGGTCGAAGCCGAGAAAGATTCATTCCCAACGGCATTG
The DNA here is from genome assembly GCA_945869695.1 of Prosthecobacter debontii. Lineage (GTDB taxonomy): Bacteria > Verrucomicrobiota > Verrucomicrobiia > Verrucomicrobiales > Verrucomicrobiaceae > JAIBCL01. The sequence goes on along the minus strand of CAMBPV010000008.1, from coordinate 29,059 downwards.
ACCGAGAAATTCATGCTGGAGTTGCAAGTTAAAGTTCATCCTCATGACTGGAAGAAACCCATTCGCATCCAAGGGAAGGCCCGGATCTGGGAAGTGAGTTTCAATGTTCAAACGATGGATGAACAAGGGAATCCGGAATGGGCTCCGTCGCTCTTTGATCGTCTCATCCCCGCCTCATTCGTGAAACACAACGGTTACGAGGGAATCATCAAGGGGGATGGTGCTGGAGCACCGTTCGTCCTTGCGTTTGAGGACATCGAAGAACTTCGGGGTCAAAGGGCATTCCGGCCGAGCAATGGACTTTACGTCGCGGGCACAGTTCTGTTAGATTTTGGTAAGGCAAAGGCGACTGCTGATCCGACGCCGGTGAGATGCCGCATCCTCAATACTTTCTCCCCGCAAAAGGCGAAGCACGAGAAGAGTCGCCTTGATTTGGCTTATAATGTGACGGCCGTGGTGGAAATGAATTTGGACAATCCCTACATCCGGAAAAACGGATTAGCCGGACTCTTGAGGCCAGGTGACCGAATTGAAAATGACACCGGTCTGTTTGGCATCACCGCTTTTCATCCGAAGAAGACTCCCGTCGTCTTTATCCATGGGTTGGACTCTGCACCGCACATTTGGAGAAACGCCGTGAATGAGATCTATCGCGACCCCGAATTGAATGAGCGTTATGTGCCGTTGCTCTTCATGTATCCATCAGGTCTCCCTGTGCCCGCTGCGGCTGAGCGGTTAAGGAAGAGCATCCAGCAGTATCGCGATCTCTGGGACCCCAAGCATGGGTCGAAGGGCTTCGATAACATGATCCTCGTGGGCCATAGCATGGGAGGTCTGCTCACGCGGCTACAGGTGATCGATCCAGGTGATGAAATGTGGAAAGCCTTTTTCCTCGTTCCTCCATCCGAATTGCCTTGGCTGAGTGATGAAGATCAAAAGCATTTGGAATCGAGTTTGAAATTCAAACCGCTTCCCTGTGTGAAGCGGGCCGTTTTTGTGGCCGTGCCGCACAAGGGGAGTAGGGTCGCAGACAAGGGAATCGTGAGGCTCGCAGTTCGATTGATCAGGCTTCCGGTCGAAACTGCCAGTTATGCAGCGCAGGCACTCACTGACGACCTTAGTCTTCTCAATCCTGCCCTTTTGAGGTTTCACTCCTTAGGGCTTCGCAGTGTTGATATGCTCTCACCCGAGCACCCTTTTTTCGATGTCATCAGCCGCTGCGCTCTGACCACTCCGTGTCATTCAATCATCGGTGACCGGGGAAAACCGAAGGGCGAAAACAGTACGGATGGAATTGTACCCTATTGGAGTTCTCATTTGCCAATGGCTGCCTCTGAAAAAGTGGTTCCCTTTGGCCACAGTTGCACGCTGAAGTCGCAGACGGTGAACGAGATCACGAGGATTCTGAGACTGCATGCGGGCATTCGGTAGGATTCAATATCGCCTCGGAATCTCGAGCGTCCGTGCTGATGCTTGGCTTTTAGCCGCCAACTTTCGAGAGTAGATCAGGGCACCGATCGCGAGGACGAGGAGAGTGATGCCCAATGCAGGACGCACGACGATCCAAGCAATGGCAATGACAACGAGCGAGATCGCCCCTGCAAGCACAAAGGAAATCAGCCCCGTGCCCATGCCAATGAGGTTGCCGATTAAGGGGACAACACTGCCGAGGATGCTGAGTGGGCGCATGAGGGCCATGAATCCAAAGCTCATCAGCAAAAAACCACCAACCCGTGCCAGCCAAGTGATGAAGGTGTTGGTGCTGGCAGCATTCTTGAACATCGTTTCAGTGCTGACGCTGCCTGACTCGATGAAACTGATCCAGTTTTTGATTGTTACTTCTGTGAATGAGTCGGCCATGGTATTTGAGTCGGAAGTGTTGGGGGACACTAAAATATTTCTTTGGCTCGGTTGTTTTATTCTCGAATGAGGGCTGAAATTTTAAAAACCGTAGCTGTTTCACTGCGACCAATCTTTGACAAGCCGGGAAGCCGGGGCACGGTCGAGATCCTGACCATGAAAAAACTCTCTTTGTTACTCGCTGCCATCTCCTGCCTATCCATTTTTCCTTCGAGTGCTGAGGAAAAGTCAAAGGACGATGGGTTTAAATCCCTCTTTGATGGCAAGACTTTGTCTGGCTGGCGCAATGCCTACGAGTGGGGGAAGATCGAGATTGTTGATGGTGAAATTCACCTCACCGGGGAAAAGAAGTTCTTTGTGGTCACGGAGAAGTCATATGGTGACTTCATCTTTGAGGGGGACATTCTTCTGCCTGAGGGTAAAGCCAACAGCGGCTTTATGTTCCGTGCGCATGTTGAGCCAAACAAAGTTTTCGGTTATCAGGCTGAGGTCGATGGTGACGCCAACCGCAAGTGGTCGGGTGGTCTTTATGATGAGGGTCGCCGCATGTGGTTCATAAGCCCTATCAAAGGCAATTCGGAAAGCGAAGCGGCTTTTCGCGCTCGGGCAGGAGACTGCTTCAAGCGCAATGACTGGAACACCTACCGCATCACTTGCAAAGGGAAGAGCCTGAAGATCGAGGTCAATGGAGTGGTCACAACGGATGTCGAAGATGGGACGGATGCGAGCGGTGTGATTGCCATCCAGCACCACGGAGAGAAAGGTGCTACGTACAAATTCCGCAATCTGCGGATCAAGGAGTTGAAGTAGCCTGGAGCAAATGCCGGACGACGCTATCTCGGAGGTGGTAGGCCGCCTTCGAGTCTGTATGGTGATTCACCATCAGAGCGAAGTAAGTGCGCTGACCTGCCGCATTTACGGTGATGCCGGTGTAGCTGTGCACTGAAGACATGGCCCCGCCTTTCGCCCTCAGCCTTCCCTGATAATGGGTGAGCAGTGTGGACTCGTAGACTGAGCTCATGGGTCCTGTCGCAGCGCGGAATTGGAGTAAGGCAAGGTCGAGTGGTCGAATAAAGTCAGCCCGGGCGAGACCGCAGCCGTCCTCCATTCGCAGGCCCTCAAAAACCAGGCCGCGTGATTTCCAGTGATCTCGAATCACTGACTCGGATGTCTTTTTCTGGTGGAGTCCGAGATATCGGAAGAGGCACTCGGTCTCGTGGTTATCCGATTCTGAATGAATGCTGGTGATGATCTCCGTGAGAGCAGGGGAGGGATGATCGATGAGCGTTACTGGAGCCACGGGGACTCCCTTCTCTAGCTCTGAAGTGCTGGTTGCGCTTCCGGCCACCTCAATCCCTTCTTCCAACAGGATCATTCGGAAATGGTGCGCGGCGAAGAACTCGGGGTCTGGCACGGCACCGACGACCGTGAAATCCGCCGCGCCAATGGGAATGGTGCCGCGGAGATGAATGACGGGTGTCCGCTCACCACCATGAACCACCACACCATCGCCCGAATCTCTTTCCCCGGTTGTGGTCTCGTTGATCCATTTCACCGCTGGCAATTCTGGGAATGATCCGAGAAAATCGGTGGGATCACCCACCGAGTGGCCCGGCCGGAAGGTCGCGGCGTAGCGGTTGTGTTCCAAATTCAGACCTGAGATGGGGCTGCCGTAGCCATTTCCGATGTCACCCCAATTCCAAAAGTCATCAAACAAAGACCCATTAAACATACTGCCGTCTCCGATGATCCGGCCCGTCAGGCGTTTCATGCCCAGCTCTTTTAAACGAGCTGCCCATTTCCGGAGATTCTCCAGCGACAACTTGGGGTCACCTCCACCAGAGATGATCAAGTCGCCATTGATCACACCCTGCTCAAGGGGCGCGGTTGCCTTGACTCGGGTATGAAATCGAAAATCAGGTCCTAAGACTTCGAGTGCAGTTGCCGTTGTGAGTGTTTTGAGGGTCGATGCGGGGATAAACGAAGATCTCGCGTTTTCCTCGAAAAGCACTTTGCCGTCTGCATCGAGAACGCACAAGCCGATGGCTGCTGAGGCGAGAGAAGGGTCAGATTTTGACCTCGCGATAATCAAAGCTAACTCTGTGGAGCTCTCAATACTGATGGACTTCTGCTCACTCCATCGTCCAAGGAGTAGTGCAAAAAGGGCTGACGTCATCAGAAGGAGAAGAGTGTTTTTTGAAAAGGAGTTCATAACGAAGTCGAGTTGATCGAGGGGTAAACAACAGGTTGGACAGATGGGAAAGAGTTTTCGACATCTCGATGGTTGCGATTGACCCGAGTCGCTTTCAGATTGACCACCTCTGTCATGCGTCAATTTCTCCTTTCATTGCTTTTTGTATTTTCGTTTCTTCTCACGCAAGCGAACGCGCAAACCCCACCTTCAGGTCCAACCGAAAAGGTGAGAGTAATCACTCGCGATCTTGAGCCGTTCTCATTTGAAAAGGATGGTCGGAGAGTGGGATACGCAGCTGAGCTTTGGGATCAACTGGCGCGCGAAACGAACATCACCTACGAAGTGCAGGTCGTGAAGACTGCGCAGGAGATTATCGATGCAGTGAAGAATAAGTCGGCAGACATTGGCGTAGGGGCGCTCAGCGTGACCGCGCAACGCGAGGCGGTGATCGATTTCTCACAGCCTTTTTATGATTCTGGGCTTCAGGTGCTCGTTTCGGGATCGAGCGGCAGTTTTGCTGATAATATTGGGTCTCTCGTTGCCAATCTTTTCAACCTTGAATTGATTGGGATGTTTCTGCTTCTCGTGGGGACAATGGTGCTGATCTCCTATTTGGTTTGGCGCTATGAACACAAGGTCAATGAGGACCAATGGCCTGCTGACTATCGATCAGGGATGTGGGAGTCCTTTTGGTGGACGATCAGCACCCTTCTCGTGGGTGGTGCCGACAACAAAGGACCCGTAGGTGTGGGTGGTCGGATCATCGCAATTGTGTGGATGCTCCTGAGCATTGTGCTTGTCTCCCTTCTTACTGCGTCTTTCACCACCACATTGACCATCAATAGCCTCAATGGCGATATCAATGGTCCCGGTGATCTTCCGGGTCGTAACGTCGCGACAGTGAAGGGAAGCACGGCGGAAACTTGGCTTGCGGCGAAGGGGGCTAAGGTGTCTTCATTTGCGACGGTGGTCGAGTGTATCAGCGCTCTGAAAGCGGGGACTGCAAATGCTGTCGTCTATGATGCTCCGGTGCTTCAGTACGAAGCTGCAAAACTGGAGGATAAGAATTTGAGGATGGTTGGACCTATTTTCGAGCCTCAGAAATATGCTTTTGCACTGCAGCCGGACAGTCCGATCCGTGAGCGACTGGATCAGGCGCTCCTGACCCTGACCGAGCGTGGGGTGGGCTCAGAACTGCGGAAAAAGTATTTTGGCTCAGATCAGTGATTCTGAGGCGGGTATCTGGCGTTCGGCCTCGTTCGTTCAAAATGGGAATAAAGAGTGGTTTGGCCTCTCTGATATCTGATTTGATTCATGAAAAACGCGGCCCGTTTCCTCCTGTCCGGTTTAGTGCTCATCCTCGTGATTACCCGCGCTGGTGCACCTGTGGAGTTTCGGCGGGTGGTGGATCAGGGGGCTAACTCGCCGTCTTCTCGTAGTCTTCACCACTTGCTGAGTCATGCCATCGGAGCTGAGGGGACTTCTGAATGAGACCGTACTTTGGCGCGGTTTGTTGAGGAGTGGAAAAAAGAACAGGGTTCTCCGACTGGGGTGATCTCGCCGGGTGTGGGTTAGGCCGGTAGACCTCGCCCTCAGGTGACGTTAGAAAGCCGAGGTGTCGGCGCCTATCCCCTGAGCTATTCTGACGAGGTTAGTCCTGCGGTGGATTATGAGGTCGCGAAACTAAAGCGCCCTCGACGTGCGGGTATCGGTGCTCCGCTTGTTGCTCGGCGTGAGAATTAGCATCAGCAGGCACTCGGGGCGTATTTTCCACCGGAGGGCATAACTCGCCCCCTGACAGCTCTCGCGACGGCTGGTCTGATTAAAACGGGACTCAGGAAGTAAAGGTTGAGTCATTCTGTCCAATGGTGAACAGCATCGTGGTGCATCAAGGGCAGCGTCAGCCGGTCGCCGCGGACTTCACCGTGCCCTGGGCCGCTCTGCTCTCTCGAACGGGTGAGCTCAATCAGTCTGGGATTTCTGACATGCTCAGCCGGATGGCCAAACGAAAAAAGCAGCTCTATCTGATGGAGCCCTATGATCCTCAAAAAGAGCCGATGATCATGAATCATGGTCTGCTTTCGACACCCCTAGCCTGGAATGAGATGAGCAATGGTCTGTGGGCAGACGATGCAATCCGTAACCGGAATCAGATCTGGCACTGCCTTTACAATACCTCTGCTCCCGCGCTCTACTCAGCGCGTTTTCTTCGCAATCAATTAAAAGAACTGCGGATGCTTTTGGATTCCGAGGGCAAGCATCCGGCATCGCGAAAAACGACTCTCCTCACGCATAGTATGGGGGCAGGGTCGGCAAGACTTTTATCGTGGAACCTGGAGGTGCCTTCTGGAATGCAGCTTTTACAGTTCCCCACGAGAGATTGAAGCTGAATCCGAAAGAGCGAGTGGAGTTGGAAGATGTGGTCGAGTGGAAGCCTGATCCGACGGTTCATCGGGTGATTTTTGTGGCCGTTCCTCATCTCGGTAGCTCATTCGCTGACAATTTCATTGGGCGCATCGGGCGTTTTTCGACTACGCCGCCCCGGTCCTTCCAGAACTTTTATGAGCGGATCCCGGCTTCGAATCCGAACGTGGTTACCCCGGAGTTCGCGGCTTTGGGGTAGGGTAAACTAGACAGATTTAGTTCGCTCTCGCCCACCAAGCCAACCCTTCGCATTTTGGCTAGATTGCCGGTTTCTCCCTCGGTGAGGGTTCACAGCATGATTGGAAATCGAGGAAAGCGTGGGCCGGTCGAGAATGGCAGTGACGGTATTGTCCCCTACTCAAGTAGCGATATTGAAAGTGCAGATTCTGAACTCATTGTGCCGGCGGGGCATGGGGCGTTCCGGCATCCAGAGGCGATGGCCGAGATCGTGCGTATTTTGAAGCTTTGAAGGAACCGGAAGTCGTGGCATTGGCCGTTTTTCTGCTCTTGGTAAAGGCACGAATTGATCAGATGGTTAAATCCTGATGATCTCGCGCCAAACCAGTTGCGGCTGGGTTTGCGCGGCGCATTAAGTCATCCCGCATTTTATACTATTTTATGAGCACCACAGACAGCCTTTGGACGCGTTTCCAGCAATACTTCGTCCGCTATGAGGACCTCGGATTCTCCATTGATGTTTCACGGATGGCCTTTTCGCCGGATTTGTTCGCAGTCATGACTCCGAAGGTGGAACGTGCCTTTGCCGACATGAAGAGCCTTGAGGCCGGCTCAATCGCAAACCCAGACGAGGGGCGCATGGTAGGCCATTACTGGCTGCGGAATCCGGATCTTGCGCCTGATGCAACGATCCGCAACGAGATCAACCAAGCTCTGGATGATGCTCTGAAGTTCGCGGCGGATGTTCATTCCGGGGCAATCATGGCACCGGGGGGAGGAAAATTCACACGCGTTTTGGTGGTGGGCATTGGTGGCTCGGCGCTGGGTCCCCAACTTGTGGCTCACGCGCTGGCTCCAGCGGTGCCGCCATTGGAAATCGACTTCTTGGATAATACAGATCCAGATGGAATGGACCGACTTTTCGAGAGAATCGGTGCTGAGTTGGCCACGACCGTGACGCTGGTGATTTCAAAGTCTGGCGGAACGAAAGAAACCAGAAATGGAATGCTCGAAACTGCTGCGGCCTACAAAAAGATGGGCGTGGATTTTGCAAAAGCGGCTGTGGCGGTGACCGGTGTCGGGAGTGAGTTGGACAAGCATGCGATTGCGGGTGGCTGGTTGGCAAGGTTTCCGATGTGGGACTGGGTGGGAGGGAGAACTTCGCTGATGAGCACCGTGGGCACCATCGCCGCAGCTCTCCAAGGCGTGGACGTGCGGGGCTTTTTGGCTGGTGCGGCGGCGATGGACGAAAAGACTCGCTCCCTCCCGAGCGAGAAGAATGCGGCGATGCTTCTGGCGCTCATGTGGCACCACGCAGGAGGTGGCCGCGGCTTGAAGGACATGGTGGTTTTGCCCTACAAAGATAGGTTGGTGCTCTTCAGCAAATACCTCCAGCAACTCGTCATGGAATCACTCGGGAAAGAACATGACCTAAACGGCAAGGTGGTGAATCAAGGAATCGCCGTGTATGGCAACAAAGGATCGACAGATCAGCACGCGTACGTGCAGCAACTGCGGGACGGGGTGAACAATTTTTTCGCAACTTTCATCGAGGTGCAGATGGCGCGTGCGGGGGAATCCGCTGAAGTTGACCCTGGTTTTACCAGTGGCGATTACCTTCAAGGTTTCCTCCGTGGCACTCGGAAAGCGCTGGCCGAGGGTGGAAGGGAGTCCATCACCCTGAGCATCACGGTGCTGGATGCCTTCCGTCTGGGGGGGCTGATTGCACTCTTCGAGCGAGCTGTGGGCTTTTATGCCTCCCTCGTTAATGTGAATGCTTACCACCAACCGGGTGTGGAGGCCGGAAAGAAAGCCGCTGGGGAGTTTTTGGCCAAAATGAGTCAGGTTGAGAAAGCGCTTACGGCCTCCGAGGTGACTGCTGCCGAACTGGCTTCGCAGATGGGAGCTGATGCTGAGGATGTCTTCCACCTGCTAAATCATCTCGCTGGAAATGGTCGCGCGCTGCGTTTGGTAGCTGATTCGCCATTTGACGACCGTTTTTCTTGTGTTTGAAAGCGATGGTTGCGCAGGGGGGGAAGGGGCGTTACTAGTCGACGTAATTCATTTTGTTGATGTTGGACTTTCCGCTCAAGTATCAAGTTGCATGCATTGTCTTGACCGCGCTTTTCGTGTGGTCATTCAGCGTTGCCAGGGAGCCGCGTGGCTGGAGGAGGTTGTTTCAGTCACTCTTTTCGAAGAGTGATGAGTTTTCGGTCAATAAGAACAAAATGATCGATGAGAGCTTAAAGAAATACGGGATCATCGTTGCCATGGTTATTTTGGTGGCAGACGTTTCGTGCTTCGTTTGGGGTATTACCAATCGATATCGAGTCGCAGCGGAGCAAATGACCTCGGAAGACTGGAGTCGTCTTCAGGAACACCAGAAGCTCAATTCATCTCAAGGTCTGTAGCACGAATGCCGTTTTCTGTTGTGCCTTGTGAGGTGCCTTGGTAGCCTGCAAGAGCATGGAATCATACGTTGGAATCCTAGGCTTATGTGTGTTTGTGGGTCTTGCTTGGGCGCTTTCTCTCAATCGAAAATGCTTTCCGGTGAGGATTGTTTGCACGGGTATCGCGCTGCAGTGGTTCTTGGGTTGGTTCATTCTGCGGACTGATTCCGGAAAGTGGTTTTTTGAGCGCGTCGAGGCAGCCTTTCGAGAACTCTTAAGTTTTGCGGACGAGGGTGTCTCGATGGTCTTTGGGCCGCTGGCAGATCAAGGGCTGTTGGTCGAAAAGCTTGGGCCGGGAAATGCATTCATATTTTTGGTGACGGTCACCGGTACGATCATTTTTGTTTCCGCGCTTTCGTCGCTCTTATACCATTACGGAATTCTTCAATGGGTGGTGCGTGGGGTTGCTGGGGTGATGCAGAAAGTGATGGGAACCAGTGGAAGCGAAAGCTTAGCCGCTGCGGCCAATATTTTCATGGGCCAGACTGAGGCACCTCTGGTGATCAAACCCTATCTTCTCTCGATGACCCGGAGCGAAATCATGGCGTTGATGGTCGGAGGCATGGCGACGATCGCCGGGGGTGTCCTGGCTGCTTATGTGTCTTTTGGAATTGATGCAGGGCACCTTTTGACGGCCTCTGTCATGAGTGCTCCGGCAGCAATGGTGATGGCGAAAATCCTACTGCCGGAAACGGAAGCCAATCACACTCAGGCAGGTGTCAATGCGGTAATTGAACGGGAGACCTGCAATGGATTGGATGCGGTCTGCCAAGGTGCGGGCGAAGGAGCGAAGTTGGCCATGAATGTGATGGCCATGCTCATTGCATTTGTCGCCCTCGTGGCCATGGTAAATCATCTATTTGCTCTCGCACTTGAACTCGCTGGAATGGATGTCCCCAGACCGCTTCAAAGTTTGCTTGGATGGATCAATGCTCCCTTTGCATGGCTGATGGGAATTCCCTGGAAGGACTGCCGGATCATTGGTGAAATTTTAGGAGAGAGAATCGTTTTGAATGAGTTCATCGGTTACCTTACACTGGCGAAAGTAGGGCCAAGTCTTGAGCCAAGAAGTGCGGTGATCGCGACTTACGCCCTGTGTGGATTTGCCAATTTTTCGAGCATCGCAATCCAAATTGGCGGAATTGGAGCACTGGCTCCGGCTCGACGAGCGGACCTGGCGCAGTTGGGCTTCAAAGCGATGATCGGCGGGCTCCTGGCTTGTTACTCCACTGCTTGTATCGCCGGTTTGTTAACCCGATGAACTCAGCCCCCGTGATCGCGGAGGTACTCCGCGATCTGACTGGCTAGGGCGCGACCAATGCCGGGCACGACTGCGATTTCTTCTGGCGATGCTTTCCGCAGACGGGTTACCGAGCCGAAGGTCTTCAGAAGGCTTTCTTTTCGGGTGCGGCTTACTCCGGGACAGTCGTCCAAAATGCTCTCGGCGACACGACGTCGGAGGAGGAGTTGGTGGTAGCCGTTGGCCCATCGGTGGGCCTCATCACGGATACGCTGGAGTAATTTCAGGGCTCCTCGATCGTGAGAAAGAATGAGCGGAGTGTCATGACCGATTCGGTAAATCTCTTCATTTTCTTTGGCGAGACCAATCATTGGGAGATCGTGTAAGCCGAGTCGTTGCAACTCGGCGCGCGCTGAAGAAAGTTGTCCCTTTCCCCCGTCAACAATCACCAGGTCGGGCAATCGAACAAAGGTGGACGGAATTCCACTCGCTCCTTCAAGTCGGCGCATCGCCTCCAAAGGTGACTCCTGAGATGCGTCTGCCGCATCTTCCCCGAGTGCCTTGCGACCATCGAGAAGGATCCGGGAAAACCTGCGTCGAATGACTTCAGCCATGCTGGCGAAGTCGTTTTGGCCACTGACCACCTTGATCCGATATCTCCGGTAGTTTGCATTGTCAGGCACTCCGTTTCGAAAACGAACCATGGAGGCCACGCAATGTGCCATTCCTAGGTTGGCGATGTCGAAGCATTCCATCACCAGCGGGGGGCGGTCCAGCCCGAGTTCTTCCTGGAGTTCCTCGAGATCGGCCATGGGATCGATGGTGGATACTGCCCTTGCCACAGCACCGCGCTCGAAGGTGCGGGTCGGCTTGACGGTCTGTCGGAGGTTGGAGACCATGTCTCGAAGTTCAGCAGCTCGCTCGAAATCAAATCGAGCAGCAGCTTTTTGCATCTCCTCTTCCAAGCCGGTGACGAGATCCTTCGAGTTACCATCCAAAAAGGCGCAGGCTTGTTCCATGCGTTCATGGTATTCCTCGGGACTGATCCGGCCGATGCATGGTGCGGAACAATTTTTGATAATGTCGTTCGAGCAGTGTTTATAGTCCGCCTCCCCGGGCCTCAGGGGGCGACAAACGCGCAGTCCGAATTTTTGATTCAACCAGTTGATCGTCGTCCTCACGGCCACGGGGTGAACATAAGGGCCGAAGTATCGGGAGCCGTCATCCTTCTTGAGCCGAGTCATGGAGAACCGAGGCACCGGATCTCCAAAGTGGACGCGGACCAGCAGGAAACGCTTGTCGTCCTTAAAACTGATGTTGTACCGAGGTCTGAATTCTTTGATCAATTTCCCTTCCAGAAGGAGAGCCTCCGTCTCATTTTTCAGGATCTGGAGATCAAACTCCCAAACACTCTCGATCAAAGCGCGTGTCTTCATGTCCACCCTTTTGAGCCTTGAAGGAAGGAAGTAATTGCTCAGGCGCTTCCTCAAATCTCGGGCCTTTCCGACGTAGATCACGCGGTGAAGCCGGTCACGCATGATGTAGACGCCGGGCTGGTGGGGCACGTCGCGGAGTCGAGCATACAGATCGGGTTTTTCGCGGGACAATGACATGGTCTGGGATCCTTTAGCTGATGCAGCCACGGTTAGCGTGCGTCGGGTCGAGTGTGCAAATGAAAGTTCAGACCTCTTAGAGATTGCAACCTAGCCTTTGGTGCCTAGGTTGGCAGGAATGTCTCGACAGTTCTTCATATTCCTGAGTCTTGCGGTGGTGTGCGCCCTTCTTGCGCCCTTTCACTTGGGGGCTCAGCAACCGGCGGCTTCTCCAGCGGCGGTGGGGGCGGCCCCTGGGGTAAAGGTCACATACCCGAGTGCTGTGGCTCCTCAGGCCGAACCCGCCGGGGGATTTGGAGAGCCGGTGACCTTTAGCAATTACCTCGAGCGCACAGGAGTCATGGGATATCCGCTGCTCGGACTATCGATGGTGGCTATTTTTCTCATCCTTCTTTACTCCTTCACCATCCGTCAGGGTACGGTTGTTAGTGATGCCTTCATGAACTCGGCTGACGCATTGATCCGGAAGCAAGATTACCTTGGTCTTCTGGCGGTGTGCAATCGACGGAACGAATCCATCGCCCGCATCACCGCCAAGACGCTCGATTTTGCCACCCGAAATCCTGCAGCGAGCTTTGAGGAGGTCAAAGAAGTGACAGAAGCCGAGGGGAATCGGCAGTCGAGCCTTATGCTTTCTCGGATCGCTTATCTTGGGGACGTGGGTTCAGTGGCTCCGATGTTGGGTCTACTGGGAACGACGTTTGGCATGATGACGACCTTCCGTGAGGTGGGTGGCACCGCGTACGGTGGCTCAAACCAGCTTGGCTTGGCCCAAGGGGTGTCTGAGGCACTTCTTTGCACCGCATCGGGGCTGATCATCGGTGTTCCCGCACTGATTTTTTATTCCATCTTCCGTGGGAAAGTGAACCGTCTGATTTCAGAAATGGAGGCGGCTACGACTCACTTGATGGCTCTTTTGGCCGTTCAGTACAAGAGGGCCGCACGAGCTGCCTCGCGTCCCAGTCAAAGTGATGGCGCCGCCATGTGATCCATTCGACCCCTGATCGGCAACCCTCATGAATTTTCGAAAACAGTCCACCATCGATCCGGTTCCCATGCAGTTGGCACCGCTCGTGGATGTGCTTTTGCTCCTGGTCATCTTTTTCGCGGTTTCATACAAGTTCGGGCGTGATGAGCAATTAATGGACATCAGTGTTCCTGCTGCTGATGAGGGAAAAGATCGCTCACGCACTTCGGTGGGAGAGATCGTCGTGAACGTGAAGGCCGAAGGGACCCTGGTCGTCAATGGTCTGGATGTAACTCTCGACGACCTTTTGGTGAAGTTGAAGAACATCGTGTCAGTGTTCAAAGATCAGGCCGTGATCATCCGAGGGGATGAGGGAACAGATTTCAAATTCATCGTCAACGTGATGGATGCCTGCCAAAAGGCAGGGATCTGGAATGTTGCATTTGCGACGAAAGCCCCAGAAAAAGCTCCGCCCCAGTAACTCGAGAGATGAAGTCAGGTGTAAAAAAAAGCCTTCGGGCAGGTTTGATTGGGCGAGGTTTCCTAGGCTTGACCGCGTGCGGATTTTTCAGTGTCATTAGCCTCGTTCAATCCCAGCAGGCGCCTCGCGCTGTCCCGGTCCCCGAAAATGAAGAGTCCAGCGTTCCCCGTGCTGTTCCTGTTCAACCAGGCGGATCAGCGCCCCGTGCGGCCGTAGTAGAAGATAGGCCCGCTCCCCCGAAACCAACGGGGCCCGACGAGGACCTTTTCGATTACGCGTCGCTGCTTTATGAGCGGAAGGAGCATGCTTTGGCCACCCAATCTTTTGGTCAGTATCTTCAGCGTTTTCCGACGGGGAGACATGTTCCCCTGTGTCTTTTTCGCCTCGGAGAGAGCTACGTGAATCTCAATCAGGTGGCTGATTCAGAGAAATACTACCTGGAAGTGGTCAATCGCTATCCATCAAGTGAGGGGGCTCCTTCTGCCGCCTACCGCCTCGGGGCCATGCGTTACAATGAGGCAATTCAGGCTCCGACTGACTCCAACCTAGCGAAAGAAAAGTATCTCAGTTCAGCCAAGAATTTTGCTTTCTGTGAGGCGCGCACTCCTTTCCTGCCCGTCAAGTTAGCGGCCATTTACAACAAGAGCCGTGCCTATCAGGGGCTCGGGGACAGGAAGAACATGATGATCGCGCTCCGGAGCGTGGCCGACATCAAAACGGAGAATCCGTATCGGGAGTCAGCCCTGCTGAGCTTGGCCACTGCTTTATTGAGTGAAGACAAAAAAGATGAAGCTTTGAAAATGTTCCTGAGTCTGCTCGAGGCGAGCAAGGATCCACTCATTCTCTCGGACTCATTGGTGAAGGCTGGGGTGTTGGAGGCAGAAACAGGAAAGCCCGATGATGCAATCAAGCATTTCGAAGAGGCTCTGAAACTGACCCAAACTTCACCTGAGAATCGCGGGGTTGCGCTGGTGGGGACCGTTCAGGCCCTTTTCTTCAAAAAGGATTACAACGCGGTCATCGATATCTACAACCGGAACTCTTCCGTGCTTCCCCCGGGTGATTTGCGGCCCAAGATGCTTCTGCTTGTGGGCCATGCCCACCGCTTGAGGAAAAATTATGCACGGGCTGTCGATGTTTATCTTTTGATTGAGCAGTATCACCCACAGACAGACCAAGCTTATGAAGCTGGCTATTGGAAGCTATATTGCTTCTATCTTTTGGGAGAGAAGGATCTGCCCGAGTTTGCTCAGCAGTTTTTGGATCGGCATGAGAAGAAGCGGAGCGAACATGAGTTCGTAAACCTCGCGCGGCTGATTCTCGCGGACTCTTATTTCAACAAGCAGAAGTATCAGGAGGCGGCCGAGGCCTTTGTGAACGTGCGGTTTAGCAAATTGCCAGAGAAGCTCGTGCCCGATTCATTATTCAATAAGGGTTGGGCAGAGGCGGAGTCGGGGAGGCATCAGGACGCCATCAACACATTTTCAAGTTTCATTACGGCTCACCCGAAACACGCGTCCATGGGGAAGGCCCTCGCCCGGCGGGGGCTATCCTATCGGGAAGTTCGTGACTTACCCAAGGCTCAAACTGATTTCAGGCGTGTGACCAAGGATTTTGAGTCCAGCGACGCCGCAGAGCTTTCCTATCTCCAACTCGGGCTGATCCACACCGAACTCCGTGAAGTGAAGGAGATGATCGAAGCCTTTGAAGAGATGGTGAAAAAGTTTCCTGACAGCAAAGCCATTGCTCAAGCCCATTACGGGATCGGACGCGGCTATTTCGAACTCAAGTCCTTCGACAAGGCCATCGACGCGCTTCGCAAAGCAGTCGCCACTGATAAAGAAACTTACCTCGATAAGGCCAGTCCGATGATTGTCTTGTCCTACTATGCGAAACAGGATGCCGACGCCTTGGCCAAAGCCATTGATGAGTATCGAAATGCGAATCCAAAAGCAACGAATCCTCCCAATGTCCTCGGGTGGCTGGGAATCTCCCTCTTCAACAAGAAGGACTATGCTCGGAGCGCGCGTTTTCTGACCTACACCACGGAAGAGGATCCTGCGGGTGCAACTCCGGCGATCTGGGATCATCTTGGTCGTGCCTGGCTGGAACTCAAAAACTGGGACTACGCCATTAAAGCACTCGACAACGTGCTGGCTAATCCGCCGGATGTGGGGTCTAAGGCGAGGGCCTTGCTGAGCAAAAGTCGTGCGTTGCTGGGTGCTGAAAAATTTGTCGAGGCGGATGCCATTGCCAAAGAGGCGCTCGAGATTGTTAAAGACGGAAAGCTCCAGGCTCAGCTCTTGATCCTGTCGGGTGACATTTTTTACGCGGAGGGAGATGCTCTTGATCGGCAGGGACAAAAAGACGTGGCCGTCACTAAATGGATGGAATCGGCCGGAAAGTATGTCGTCCCCAGTCAGATGTTTGTAGACCCCGAAATCACTCCCGAAGCCCTCTACAAAGCGGCTCGTGCTCTGAATCGTGCGGGGCAGAAAGAAAAAGCGGAGGATCTTCTCCAGCAGCTTGAAAAGAGGTATCCGACTTACAAACCTACCGTTGCTCAGTAGCGCGGTTTGGGTGCGCTGATTGAGCGGAGTGATCACTGCTCAAAAAGAAACGCGATCATTTTCACGATCGCGTTGCTGGATTTTAGGCTTTCTGCCTCGTTGAGTTGTCCAAATCAATCATAGTCACCGCCCCGACCGCCGTAGTGACCCTTGCCCCCGCGGTCTCCTCTTTCTCCCCGCTCACCGCGATCCCGGCGTTCTCCGCGGTCCCTATCCCATCGTTTGCCGCCACCGCCACCGCCTCCATATCCTCCCCCTTGATTGTGACCGCCGCCTCCTCCACCGCCCCCGCCAAATTCACGACGCGGGCGCTCTTCTTTCGGGCGTGCTTCCACCACTTTAATCGGGCGTCCATCGAGAGCTTGGTCATTCAGCGCTTGGATTGCCGCCGTTGCCTCTGCATCATTCGGCATTTCCACAAACCCGAATCCTCGGGATCTACCCGACTCTCGGTCGGTGATGACACGTGCACTCGACACGCTGCCAAAGGCTTGAAAGGCTGACTGAAGATCCGTATCACTCATTTGATACGAGAGGTTGCTCACATACAGGTTCATCGGGTTACTTGGACGGATTTAATCGCCATGGTATTTGGGGTGAACAGAAGCTGGTTCCATGGCGGGAAACCGAGTTTCCGGACGACATTTTTCAATGTCGGCGCCCCAAAATTATGCCAAGGGTTGAAACCTGTCAATTCTAGCAGATGGCATTTTCGGTTGCAGGTTCATTCTGAAAAGGGGGCGGATTGAATACTTGAGCTTGAGTGCTTGAGGGACTGGACCCGCGGGTTTTGTGAAGGATCGAGCATGACAAGGGCGCAGAGCTATGCTCGCTTACAGCTCTCGGTGAGGGCTGGGAGTTTATCCTGAAGCTATTCTTTTTTGTCCACTCATCGTAGGTGCCGCCTTTCGCATTATATGACTCGACCCCTTTCAGTCTTGATTTCTGCACTGCAAATACTGTGGTTGATGATCGTCTGTATTGCGGTGGGTTTGCCAACAAAAGTGCAGGCTGAGGAGGTCAATCAATTTCACGTTAGAGTTGAGCCTCAGCGCATTGAGTTTCGGCTCAAGTTTAGTCTTCAGACTCTCCAAAAATTCTTGGTGCTTGACTCTGATCACAATGGCTTCCTCAGTCGGCAGGAGGTCGTCAATCAAGAGGTTGCGCTGCGGGATTATCTTTCGCGGCATGTTCTAATCACCCTCAACGGGCGTGAGACTAATTTAGGCTTCCCCAAGCCCATGAAGCACCATTGGTCGGATGATCAATCGGGCAAGGGCGTGCCGCTGGCCGAGTTTGATCAGCGATGGGTTGAGTTGACCTTCATGAAGTCAGCGCAGCCCTTCATTGCAGACGTTGGCATCCGTCTCGATCTCTTCAAAACTGCGAGTGATCTGGATCGTATCGACGTCAAGATCGAGCAGGGAGAGAGCTCGAAGAGTATCTCCCTCAGTCGCTCGGAGCCTGAGCACCGATGGCAAACTGGATTTTCTGCCGATTCAATTCCTGAACCAGTTGCCTCGATCTCGAATGAGACGCCGGCCTCTCTCGATCCTTCATCAAAATTCAGTTCATCCATGATCGTCTTTGGATTGGTCGCCATGGCAATCACTTGGCTTCTTCTGCGCCGGGTACACCAAATTTCCCGGGGTAGCTTTTACATCGGGCCGCGCGAGTGATCCTGGAGAAGGATCTTCAGTAGAGCAGAAAGTTAATCTCGGAATCGGAAAAAGAGGATGTGTCTTCCAATGCCAATAGGGCGCTGACTTCATCCATGCTTTCGAGTTGGGTCTCCACACCGAGAAGGGGAATGTCCTCGACGTTCGAAGGGGCAGGCGCAGGAGGCGATGCAATCGAAATTGGATCTCTGGGCGAGAACTGAGTTGATAGACCGAAGGCCAAAAGCAGCGCACAGGCAGAACCAAGCGCGAGGCGGGGCAGAAGAAAGGGGGAGCCCTGAGCCCAAGCTTTCAATCGAGCCCAAAAACCAACATCTTGAGGAGTTTGACGAGCCTCACGCAGGACGTTCTGGCAAAAATTCCCCCGCGGCTCCACCGGGCGCGAGCGGCCCAGAAGGTTCCAGAGAGGATCATTTGGCTCGAGGGGTTCCATAACAAAAGGGTTCAACCACAGAGAGGGAAGAAAGTTTCCCGCCTCTTTAAAAAAGAGAAATCAAGCGATACCAAAAAAGCCCCCGAGTTTTCGAATGCGGGTCGGGTGACGCAATTTTCGGAGCGCCTTCGCCTCAATTTGGCGGATGCGCTCACGGGTGACTTGAAACTGTTTTCCGACTTCTTCGAGCGTGCGGCCGGCACCATCGACAAGGCCAAAACGCTGCTCTAAGACTTCCCTCTCGCGACCCGAAAGAGTGTCGAGGACATCTTTGAGTTTATCTCTCAGAAGATGCATGGCTGTGAGCTCCATCGGGTTGGAGGCTTCTTTGTCTTCGATAAAGTCTCCAAACTCGGTCTCACCATCGTCATCACCCACCTTAGCCTGAAGAGAGACGGGCTGAAGAGACATGCGAAGCACCGTCCGGACACGCTCCACAGGAAGGTGGACCTCTTCGGAGATCTCCTCGGGCGTTGGGTCCCGACCCAGCTCCTGAACGAGTTGTTTGTGCACCCGCATCAGCTTGTTGATCGTCTCGATCATGTGCACCGGTATCCGAATCGTGCGGGCTTGATCCGAAATGGAACGCGCAATCGCCTGCCGAATCCACCAAGTAGCGTAGGTGGAGAACTTGTAGCCTCGTTTGTATTCAAACTTTTCCACGGCCCGCATGAGACCCATGTTTCCTTCCTGGATGAGGTCGAGGAAAGACAGTCCACGATTGGTGAACTTCTTCGCGATGGAGATCACAAGACGAAGGTTGGCCTCAATCATCTCCGTTTTGGCTTTAGTCGATTCAGTGCCCCATATTTTGGATTGGGCGACAAGTCCCCGAAAAGTTTCCGCTGAAACCCAAGCATTCTCGACAAACTGCCGCAGGCTTTCCCGGGCGACTTGGTTTTGAGGGGCTGCGGCGATGTCTTGCTCCAGTCGATTAAGCTCTTCAAGTTTGTCATTCAAAAGAGCCACAAAGTCCTCGTTCACTCTCTGCTTGAAGTGGAACTTGCTGAACGCTTTGAAAAGGTTTTGCCGGGCAATGACAAACTTGGCCTCTTTGGCCTCATTTCTAACGAGGTTCGAAGTCGCGTTGGCTTTCCCCATTTTGGCGCAGGCCTCGTAGCTCTCCTTGGCGGATCCCAGCAGCGTTTTCAGCCTGCGGAAATAGTAATCGCGGTCTTCGGCCTTGCGATCGACCACTAGACGATCAAACCGCTCGGTGCCATTGATGAGGCCCTCGGCAAGTCGGAGGTAGGAGTCCGCCACAAAACCGACGCTGTGAAGGCATTCGAGAACCTGATGTTCGGCTTTTTCGATGCGTTTGGAGATCTGGATTTCCTGCTCTCGCGAAAGCAGGGGAACTTGTCCCATTTGTTTGAGGTACATGCGGACGGGATCGTCCAGCATGTCGAGCCGCGAAGTTTCTTTCTCATCTTGGACATTTTTCTCCTCCGCCGGCGTGATGGTCTCGGGTGGCTTGATCGATTCGAGGTCCTCCTCATCCACGACGCGGATTTCCATCAACCGCAGGCGGGTGAGGATGTCGTCCATCAAATCCGGAGTGACATGGCCTGACGGAAGGCTTTCATTGATGTCGGACCAGGTCAGGTGATCCTGCTCACGGGCGAGCTTGATGAGGATCCTGAAGCGATCCTGAATCTCAGGGTGATTGATGTCATCGAAGACTTCAACGGGCAAAGCAGGAACAGCGCGGGCTCTCTCTTCACCTTTCCGAGGTCTGCCCCGCTTTCTCCGGGGCTGAGCATCGATCGGTAATGTTGAAGGATCGAGTGTCTGGGCCTTTGGAGGCCTGCCACGGCGTCGCTTCACGGTAAGCTTGGGATTCGGCAGGCTGGGGGGCGCTTCATGGACGGGCACGGAAACGCGAGGTGGTCTGCCCCGACGTTTGGCTGGGATACCGACACCCACCGAGAGGGATGGAGGAGCTTGGGGCTTTTGCTTATTTTTCAAAGGCTTCTGAGGGTCGGCCATACAGCCCCGTATTTTCCATTTAATTAGGGTCCCCCCTCATAAGAGAGGACTGGGGGAGTATCCTAGGAACGCTTGCGGCGGTCAAGGTATTCTTTCCTCCAGGCAATGATCTGCTGGTGGATTTTTCCTTCTGCTTCGGGTGATAGGCCGGGTTGCTTGAGCTGGGTTTGAGCCCTCGAGATCTGGGTCTGTAAACGGGACGTCTCCATCGCTTCCAATGCGTGTGCGGCTTCCTCCAATCCCCCGGGAGGTGCAGATTGTGCTAACATCTCGGCAAAGGCGTTCTCCTCGACGGGTTCGAGGCTGGAGAGGAAGGCGCTCACAGAGCTGGGTTCAGCCGGGTCAAATTTGGAATGCCAGACCAGTGACAGCAGCTCGGTGCCCGGCAGATCTTGGAGCAGTGACTCCTTTCCGCTGGCTCGAAGCCACTGCGCCACCTCGGCCGAGGAGAGAACGAGACGGCAGAGCAGAGTCGCCGTTTTATCCTGAGAAACGAGGAGCTGATGACCGCTACTGGCATTCGTTTTGATGCTCGACCCCGCTTTGTTCCCTGAGGTCATTCCGCGTATCACTTGCCTGCGGAAAGTCTCTTCAGGTAAGTTAAGCCGGACGGCTACCCGTTGGATGGACGCCTCCCGCGCCACGGGGCTCTCAAAAAGCCGGACGTTGACCGCCATCTCCTCGGCAAATCGAACGCGCTCCCTCATCTCAGTTAGATTTCGGCGACTCCCTGAGGCCTCGATCTGAAAGTCGATAAAATCAGCCGCTTTGCCCAATAGGCTGGAGAAGGCCTCTTTGCCTTGTTTTCGAATCAAAGAATCCGGGTCCTCTCCCGCTGGAATGGCGGCCACTTTGACGTTCAAACCTGTGGGGGCGAGGATCTGGAAAGCTTTCTCTGCCGCTTTGAAACCGGCATTGTCAGAGTCGAAACAAAGGAGCACTTCGTCGGCGTGTCGTTTGAGCAGCTTGGCATGAAGCTCCGTGAAAGCAGTGCCCTGTGAGGCCACTACATTTTCAAATCCGGCCTCGAAGACCGTGATCATGTCGATCTGACCTTCCACGATCAATGCCTGGCCTGCTTTGGAAATGGGGCGTTTTGAGCGATCGAAGCCGAAGAGAACCCGGCTCTTGGTGAAAAGGGGAGTCTCGGATGAATTGAGGTATTTAGCCGCCTTGGCATTGGCCTCGAGAAGTCGCCCACTGAATGCGATCACCTCGCCGTTATCGTTCCGGATGGGGAACATCAATCGGTGACGGAATCGGGGGTAAGTGCCGGGACGGTCTGATTCAGGATCACCCGCCGCCATGATGCCCGAATCGATCAAAAGGCCTTCCGAGATATCGTGATCAGCCGCCCATTCCCGCAGGGCATCACCCGAGGGTGGGGCATAACCGAGCTGCCAACGCTTGGCCAGATCTGAGTTCATGCCTCGTGATTTGAGGTAGGCCCGTGCTGCGTCTCCGCAGGCGTGGCGGGTCAGGAGCAGGTGATACCACTCGGTCACCTCCTTGTGCACTCGAAGCAGGGCTGCTCTGACTTTAGCGGACTCTTCGGCCTGAGCGTCCCAGACTTCCTCCTCGATTCGGATGCCAGCAGCGTCCCCAAGGCGTTTGACAGCCTCCACAAACCCCATCCCATCATGCTCCATGAGAAACCGGATGGCCGTGCCACCCGCCCCGCAGCCGAAGCAGTGATAGCTGGCGTTCGAAGGGTAAACATAAAACGATGGCGACTTCTCATTGTGAAAAGGACAGAGGCCACTAAATGTCGAGCCCATCCGGCGCAGCTTCACTGAGCGCCCCACGAGGTCCACAATATCTGTGGCCGCGAGCACTTGCTGAATGGTTTCTTCCGGGATCCGGGGCATGGGGAGATGATGGCCAGATGCGCCCATGGCGCAACCCATGCTGCAAGGGTTCGCTTCCTTTGAGGTCTGATTACCCACTTGCGGCTTTGCACTTGCGATCTAACCTTGCGCCCTTCCGTGAAAGTTTGTGTGCTCATCCCTGCTCTGAAACCCTGCGACCGTCTGCTTCGTTTGCTGGCGGGTCTGATGGAGCGGGAGCCCACGCTGCGGGTGATTTTGGTGAACGATGGAAGCCCGCCCGATTGCCAGGGAATCTTTGATCAGGCTGCCAGCCTACCTCAAATTGAAGTCCTCTCGCATCCTCGAAATCAGGGGAAGGGGGCAGCCCTGCGCACCGGCATTCAGCGTTTCTTGGAGACGGCCTTGCCTTCCGAAATCTTGGTGACTGCGGATGCCGATGGACAGCATTTGCCTGAAGACATCCTAGCCGTGGCAGCGGCTGCGGAAAAAAGGCCGACGAGCTTGGTCATGGGTGTGAGGAGTTTTGGTGAGGGCGTGCCATGGCGGAGTCAGTTTGGAAACAACCTCACGCGTCTGGTTTTTCAGCTCTTCACTCACATCGACCTGCAAGACACTCAGACAGGCTTGCGCGCGATCCCTCGCAGCCTCATGCCGCGCCTGATGGAGGTCAGGGCAAAACGGTATTCTTTCGAGCTAGAGATGCTCTTGATCGCATCGCGGGAGAAGACCGCTCTTTTTCAAACACCCATTCAGACCGTTTATCTGGATGGAAACTGCGATTCGCACTTCAACCCCATTCTCGACTCTCTCCGGATATACTGGGTGTTTGTCCGCTACCTGATGCCTTTCGACTGAGTAGAGGCTTTGGTTTTGAGTCTAAGAATCGGCGGCGCATTCCGAGCGTTTTCCTTGGTCGCGAAGGTATGCACCAAGCCGTTGCGTGAGGACTCATCTGTTTTGCGAATGATGATCAGCGTAATGATGCCATTCGTGTCTGCATTCAACAGGTGCACCAACTCTGCTCCTTCGATCGAGAACGACCCCCGGGTGCTTCCCTGAGGCACCGTGAAGGTTCCCATAGCCCTCGTGGCTGCTGCGACCGGCAGGGTATGATGTTCAGGTGCATTGTCGTGAGCCGGGGCGTTTCTCCACGCGAGTTCTTCCTCGTCCCACTCGTCCTGTGTCTCGTCCGTGAGTCCATAAACAGTAAACTCAGCGTCCGGAACCAAAGAGGCGAAACCCAATTCACTGGGCTCCAAATGAAGAACAAACTCGGCGTCGAGAATCTCTCGGTCGGAGAATCGACTGATGTCAAAAGCCACGTAGGATTTGCGCTCCAGTTTGGTATCCAGAGTCGTGTGTTTGACTCGCAGGTAAGACTCCGATCCAGTGGCTTGAATGCTAGGGTTAGACTGGATCCATGAATCGCGCCCTTTGCCAAATGCCGTCGTGAGCATTTGCCATCCATCCCCCATATCGCTGATCGGGCCGGGCAACCAGCGATCCGGCTCGGGTTGTTCACTCTCCGGCACATCGGGGTTGAGTTGTGCGTTTAACATGCCGCCGTAGTCAGCGCGTTGACCTGTGCGTAATTTTTTGGGCTCACTCGTGTCCTTGCGCTCCACCTCCACCAGTCCCGAGATGACGTGCACCAGGCACTTTCCATCTTCACTGGCACTGACTCCGAAACGTGTGCCCCAGTCGATGACCTTGGTCTGGGGGGCTTGAATCGTAAATCCCTGAGCGGCTGGCGGAACCTCTGCGACGACGGTTCCTCTTTTGATCCGGCACTCCATCGCTGATACGATCTCTAGACTCACGGGTGCCTCCATCACGACCTCTGCTCCACTTTTGAAACGCAGCGTCGCCATGCCTTCGACCAAATCGAGAGAACCTGCAGTCAGCGCGGAACCTTCCAGAGTCGGTAGGGCGCTGTTTCCCCATTTGCAGGACTGCGCTTTGGTGAGCGTGGCCACGGTTGGCTTATTTTGAATGCCCGACCATGCACCCCACGTCACAAGCGCAGCGATTCCCGCGGCGGCGGCATGAGACCATTTCAGTCCACCCCACCGAGTTGCCGTTTTTGCGGCAGCGGGTGTAGCCGGCGTCGGGTCGGCTAGGAGTGATTCGCCATCAAAGCGCAACTCGGCCTCCAAAAGCACGGCTTGAGCCAGCCAGTGGCGTGCGGCTGCATCGTTTTGAATGCGTTCATTCAGTTCCTTGATTTCGGATTCACTCGCCGAGCCATTTCGGAGGTGTTCCCACTGCTCCAGCAGGCGCCATTGATCCGATGGGGTGAGTGGCTGGGGTGCGCTCATCAGGCTAAGTTTTCGGATTGTTTTTGCACGCATTCCATCAGCGATACCCGCATACGACTCAGGGCTCGATAGACGGCGGCTTCCGTGCGCTCGATTCTCTGGGCGATCTCTGGGATCTCCAATTCTTGGAAGTAACGCAGCTGGATGAGTTGGCGGTGCTCGGCTGGTAGTTTGGCCACGCAAGTCCGCAGGGCTTCATGGCGTGCGCTGCCTTGCTCTGCCAATTCAGAGACAGCTGCGCCGAGTGCCTCCAGTGTCTGTTCTTCGAGCGGCAGATGCTCGCGTTTCTTTTTCCGCCGATAGGTGAGCACCTGATGAAAGGCGGTCTTCCGCGCCCAGGCTAGGAAGTGAGTGCCAATCGTAAAGTCATCGAAGTGTTTCCAAAGGAGCATCTTCGTCTGCTGCAAGATGTCTTCTGCCTCCACATCCCGCGGCACCAGCCCGTAAACATAAAGCGTCAGCGCCCGGTCATGTGCATTCAGCAGTTCTAAGAACTGGCGGGTGCGGTCAGGTGTGGGTTCAGACATGGCTTTCAGTCAAAAGGCCGAGGCTCCTGTTATTTGGACAAAAAATCTGCAAGGGCGGAGCGTGATCCACCCATCGGGCTAAGAACCGCTGAGAGAATCCGGACGCTCATAAAGAGAGTCGCAGTCGATCTGGGCAAGCTCGATCAGGTAGCTCGATATCCGTTCCGTAATGGCTTTGAAGTAAGCTGCACCTTTTTCGCTCGTGGAAAGCGAGGGATCACCTGATCCGGTATCATTCGTAGCCTGAGTCCAGGCGCGCTGTGCCCAGGCCCACTTTTCGCGCATGGCCGTCAGCCGCCAAGCATTGTCCTCTCCCTTGCCCCACTCGGATTTGGGCAAAACGAGATCGGGGTGAAGATGCAGGATTAAGCTCGTCTCGCGTTCATCAGCATGATCGCCAATTTTGTCGATGATCCCGACCCCGCTGTGCGCCTGAAACCAGTTTACGACGGAGAGGAAAATCTCAGGATGTTTCGCCTGAAGCTCGCGCAGCATTTGTCGGAAATCATTTCCGCCATGACCATTGAGGATGACGAACTTCGGCACGCCGACTCCTTTGAGTGAAGAGATGACATCATCGAGCAAATGAAACTGAGTGCTCGGATTCATGTTGATGCAAAAAGGAATGTCGAGTTGGCCTGTCTGCACGCCGAAGGGAATATTGGGGAGAATGGCGACGCGAGCACCCGCTTCCCAGGCGATCCTCCCCGACTCTGCGGCGATGGCTTCGTTCTGGTAGCTGTCCGTTCCGTAGGGGAGATGCCAGTTATGGGCTTCGGTGGCCCCCATGGGCAGCAGGGCTACTTCATATCGGGTCTCTTTGACCTGCTTCCAGTTGGCTTCAGCGATGATCCAGGGGCGTGGGCTGCTCATGTTTGGATCCTAGCGGTATTTGGACAGGCCTTCAAGGTATCGCTTGGCCAGTGGGTTCTTCGGCTGCGTGAAAAAGTCCGTCGCGGCGGATGATTCCACCACTTTTCCCTCGGCCAAAAAGACGACCCAATCCGCCACCTGTCTTGCAAAAGAGATCTCGTGGGTGGCGAGGACAATGTTTTGTCCCGACTCTGCCAGCTCGCGAATCACATCGAGCACCTCGCCGGTCATCACCGGATCGAGAGCGGAGGTCGGCTCATCGAGGAGCAGCAGCCGCGGCTTCGGAGCCAAGGCGCGTGCGATGGCGGCGCGCTGCTGCTGGCCGCCTGAGAGCTGAGAGGGGCGCTTATTCGCATGGGAGGAAAGGCCCAGCCGCTCCAGCAGTTCCTGTGCGCGTGCGCACGCATCGGGTGCCGTCATGCCATGCACCGAGCGCAGGGGAAGGGCGATGTTTTCCAGGGCCGTAAGGTGAGGGAAAAGATTGTAGCCTTGGAAAACAAAACCGTTCTTTCGACGCTCGGCCAGGGCGCCGACTTCATCGTGAGGTAGCACTTCGCCATCCATGCTCACTGAGCCGATCTCAGGCACCAGCAGGCATCCTAAAACCCGCAGGAGGGTTGATTTTCCTCCGCCCGATGGACCCAGCAAGGCAATCACCCGTGCATCGTCCGAGGTGCAAAATTCAGCTCCCGAAAGTGCGTGATGTGAGCCGAAGGTTTTTGTGAGATTGATGCCCTCAAGTTTCATAGGCAAACCTCCTCTCCAGCGTCCGTGCCCACCAAGTCAGCGGCAGGGTCACGGCAAGATAAGCGATGGCGAGGGGAATGTAGCCCTCGAGCGCCGTGTAGTTTCCGGCATTTAAAATGCGCACCTTTTGCACCAGTTCTTCAATGCCGATGACCGATAGCAGGGACGAGTCCTTGATCAATGAAACCAACTGACCCGTGGTTCCGGGTAGCGCACGGCGAAACGCCTGCGGGATGATCACATAACGATAAGTCTGCGGCACGGAAAAGCCCACAGCACGGGCGGATTCACGCTGCGATGCGCCGATGGACTCCACAGCTCCGCGAAAGATTTCTGCGAGATAAGCCCCTTCAAAAAAGCCGAGCAGGAGAGTGCCCACGAGCAGTGGCTCATTGATTCGAAGGGCATTCGCGATCACGTAGTATCCGATCAGCAATTGCACCAGAAGCGGAGTGCCTCTGAGAAAGGCGGTCATCCCAGTTGCGAAAAGTCGGACGGGGGTCCAACTCGATCTCCCGCCCGCCATGAGCAAGAATCCAACAATGACACTGAAGAGCATCGCGCCCAGCGAAATGCCCAAGGTGGTCAACCAGCCGCTGATGAATTGGTATCGATAAGGCCAAACGCCAGACCAATTCCAGCGGTATTGCACGGCGGCAAAGGTTGCATACAAAGCGGCGGAAACTCCCGCGATCAAAACGATGCTCCAGATCCCGAGTGCTAAGGGACTCCGCGAGTTGAGCCAAGTCATTGCCGGCTTCCCTGATGAATCAGGTTTTTTGCAAAGGTCTGGTGGTGGAGTGATCAATGACTCTTCACTACGCGGCAGGCACCCACTCCGCAGCTAGTTTTTTGTGACCTGTGCCGTCACCTGAGCCGGCGGTGTTACGCTCTTGGGTTCGGTCAATTGCAGTCCTCGCTTGGGTTGAAGTTCCTGCGCTTTGAGGAAGACACAGACGCCTTCCGCTACCCCGCTGGCCAGCCGATCCCGATAGCTCTCCTCCTTCAATTGAGTGGCTTCTTTTTTGTGAGTCATGAATCCACATTCCACGAGAACGGAGGGGCAGGTGGTCGTTTGCACCACGGTGAGACTGCGCTCCTTGGCTCCGCGATCCTCTGCGGAGACTCGCTGGCAGGTGATGCGCTGGATGACCTCTGCCAATTGCTTGCCGCGTAAATCCTGCAAAGTCACATTCGAGGGCACTTGGAACGACTCCTTGATCTTTCGGATCGTGTTCAGGCTCTTGGCGGCACAAAAGTAGGTTTCCATGCCATGAATGCTGTTGGCATCTTCCACGGAGGTGTTGAGGTGCATGCTCACAAAGGCAGCCGCTTTGGCGTCGTTGGCGATCTGGGCTCTTTTTTCGAGGGTGAGGAATTCATCTTTATCCCGGGTCATCAGAACGCGCACACCCTTGGCTTCTAGGTGGGTCTTCAACCGTCGCGCCAGATCCAGGGCCGTATTCTTCTCGGTCAAGTCATTGGCCACCGCCCCGCCATCGTGGCCTCCGTGTCCGGCATCCACCACGACCAAGGGCGCGCTGGCTTCCCACAGCCGTAATTTTTGGGGACCAGGCGTTGGAAATTGAATGCTGCCAAACCAGAACGCTAAAACGGCAAGCGTCAGAGCCGCATACGCAAAAAGCGATCTGACAAATATGATGAATGCCTGTTTCACGAAAGATTTGGACCCAAAGTCGAAATTAGTTTATATATCATAAATATCAGTTTGCAAAGATATTGTGCGTTACTAAAATCCCCATCATGAAAACCTCCCATTTTGCCTCTTTTCCAGAATCGCTAACGGGCGTTTTCTGGATCTGCCTCTTTCTTGAGCCGATGGCGGCTCTCGGGCAGCAGAAAAGCTCTGCGGGTCCGAGCTTGGGGGATCAGGTAGCTCAGATCGCCAGCAATGATCAGCGTCAGGACATCCGGCTGTATCAGCTTGAAAAAGAGGTGGATAAGGTCTCTGGGTCGCTCAACACCAGCAACGCATCCGCCGAGTCAGGCACCACCAAGGCGCCCACTTTGGTGCCCTTCACCAGCTACAAAGTCAGGAAGGGAGACAGCCTCTGGCGCATCGCCATGACCCACCGAGTGAGTCCGGGTGACATCATGGCCTTCAATCGCATGCCCAATGAAACGGTCACGGAGGGGCAGACGTTGATGATTCCCAGCAAGGGCGGGTCCTCCTCATCGCCCAGTAATGCGCCCTCGGGTTTTCACACCGTGAAGCCAAATGAGACCTTCCATTCCATCAGTCGGCAATACGGAGTCTCGGTGAGCGCCTTCACCAAGGCCAATCCAAACGTGAACCCTAACAAACTGCAGACTGGGGCCAAACTAGCCATCCCTTCCAGCGCAAAAGCCTACACGCCGCCCGCAGCTCCGAAGAAGGAACTGGCCTATGATTACGGCCTCCCCGCTCCCGAGAAAAAAAGCAGCGGGAGCACGTATACCGTCGTCTCCGGAGACAGCCTCGGAGCCATTGCCAAAGCGCACGGCATTCCCACGGCCACGCTCCAAAAAGCCAATGGTATGACGGATCCGAATTCCCTCCGAGTCGGGCAGAAATTGACGATACCTGCGGGTGCATCAAGCTCCAAAAAGATCACCAGTAAGCCAGCGGATACCAAAGCAGCCGTGAAGCCGAAGTCACCAGCCCCCGATGCGGGCACCGGAGTGGCT
>CAMBPV010000007.1 GCA_945869695.1 Prosthecobacter debontii | reverse complement strand
TTGCGGGCGGTGAGCGGGTTCTCTTTGGAAACAAGCCACTGGGCGAGGTCTAGGCGCGTGAGGTCACGGCCTTCGATCTTCGGTTTCGGCAGGTAACTGGGCAGCGAGGCCTTCACGACTTCGCCGCTCTCGTTCATCCAATCGCCGCGCGGGAGGATGCGCACGGTGCGTTTGTTGGTGTCGCTGACGGAGACGATGCATTTGGGAGCAGCAGCTTCAAAATCAGCCTTTTCTTTCTCAGTGGTGGAAAGCTGAGTGCGCAGGGCGGCGAGCTCGGGCGCGATCTGTTTGTAGGCGTCGCTGAGCTTCTGCTTTTGCGCCGAGTTCCGTGTGTCGGCGGGCGCTTTGAGGATGTCGGCGATCTCCTTGGCGGGTAAGGCGATGGCCGGTGCGCGGATGGGCGTGGCGGCGGTGGTGGAGTTAAGCCGCAGGTTGGCGATCTCGTGGTTGCCATCATGCGCAAAGCTCAGGGTGAAGGTAACGACGGCGTCCGCATCCGCATGGGGCTGGGCGAGTTCGAGATACAGCGACTGATCCGCGCCGCTGGCACCGAGCACGGCCCAGCCGTTGAGTTTTTGATCCGCGATGCCGTCGATGGTGTTCTTCGCAGGGAAGTTTTGCTGTTCAAAGGTGGCGCTGGCATGAGAGATGGGGAGTTTCTCCTGCTTGTTATTTCGCCCGATGTTCAGAGCGACCTCGCTGAGGGCGAAGTTGCCATTCGAGGCGAGACCGATGCCGGGCGATTTTTCCTTCAGCGCATCCAAGCGGATGCCGGTGGTGCCTTTCGGGAGCTTGGCAGTGATCGTATAGGTCTCGGTGCCGTCGTTTTGCTTTCGCTCTTCGCGTTTTTTGTCGATGCTGCCGCGGACGATGCCATCTTTGTCGGCTTTGAGTGTGACGTTTTTCTTCAGTGAGGTGGCGGTGAGTGATTTCAAAGGTTGCCAGGCACCGCTGGTGGTTACGGCTTCGAGAGCCTTCGCTTCCCACGCGGCCTGGGCGGCGGCGAGTTCGGGGCGAGGTTTGGCAAAGTCAGCTTGCAAGGCAGCGAGACGCTTGGCGATGTCGGCCTGCTTCTTTTCGCCCTCGACATCGAGGACCATCATGCCCGGCTCGCGGCGACCGAGGATGGGCTCTTTGATGTCGGCGAAGAAGGCACCGAGCGTGTAGAAGTCGCGTGTGGTGATGGGATCGAATTTGTGATCGTGGCACTGGGCGCAGCCGGTGGTCTGGCCCATCCACGCATTGCCAACGGCACGGACGCGATCCGTGAGCATGCGCTGCTCGTAGTCTTTGGATTGAGCGCCGCCTTCCTCGGTGGTGAGGAGGAGGCGGTTGAAGGCGGAGGCGACGCGGGTCTCCTGATTGGCATCGGGCATCAAATCACCGGCGATTTGCTCGATGGTGAAGCGGTCGAAGGGTTTGTTGGTGTTGAAGGATTTGATGACGTAGTCGCGGTAAGGCCAGACGTTGTGCGGGTTGTCACTGTGGTAGCCGATGGTGTCGGCGAAACGAACCTGATCGAGCCAACCGATGGCCATGCGCTCGCCGTAGTGAGGGGAGGTCAGCAAGCTGTCGATTTCAGATTTCAGATTGGTGATTTCCGATTTCTGCGGCGGCAGCCCGGTGAGGTCGAAGGAGAGGCGGCGCATCAAGGTGCGGGCGTCGGCCTTCGGAGAGGGTTTGAGGCCGATCTCGGCAAGGCGCTTTTGCACGAGGTGGTCGATGGGGTTCACACCTGCTGGGATCTTCGCTTTGACGGGCTTTTCATAGGCCCAGTGCTGCTGGTAGGTGGCACCTTGCTCGATCCATTTTTTGAGGATGTCCTTCTGCCGCTCGGTGAGCTTTTTGTGCGAATCCGGCGGCGGCATGAGATCGTCTTCGTCGTCCGTTAAGATCCGCGTCACGAGTTCGCTTTCGCTGACTTTGCCTGGAATGAAGGCTTTGGCCTTCACGGCCTCGTCGCGGAGGTCGAGTCGCAGATCGGCTTCGCGATGCTTCGGGTCATTGCCGTGGCAGTAGAAGCAGTTATCGCTCAAAATGGGCCGCACATCGCGGTTGAACTCGATTTGGGCCGGAACAGGAGGTTCGACCGTCCATGCAACGAGGGGGGCCAGGGTGATGAAGAGGAAGGTTTTGGTCATGATCGGAGCGGGAGAAGAAGTACGCATTATCTTGGCGAGATATTCCTGTGCCAAAAGACGAAAACCCTGAATCAGGTTCAGCCGATCCAGGGTTTTGCGATAGATGGGTGTCAGTTGCCGGGCTTAAGCGGTGTAGCCCGCACGGTAGCTGGGCCGCGAGACGAATTTATTCGCAGCTTCGACGTTCGTGACCTTCATAGCTTTGGTGTCCCATTGGACCATCTGCTGGGACCGTACGGCGAGGTTTCCGAGGAGAACAAACTCCGTGAGCGGGCAGGAGTAATCGAAGTTAGAGCTGGGCAGTCCACCATTGACGATGTGGTGAGCCCACTCGCCTTGGGGATTATTCGGCATCACGCTGCGGGTCTCTGTTTTTTTGATTTTTCCAGCCTTCATGTCGAGGCGGACCTGGGTGTATTTTTCCTGGGGATAAATCACGGGGCTGGCGCAATAGGCATCGCCCTCAAAGATGACTCCATCCGTGCCAATGAACATCATGCCGCTGCTGGCCTTATCAAAGGTAGCCTCGGGGATGTCGGGATGACGCTCGGGCTTGTTAGGCTTTCCATCCTTCATTCCGTCATTCCAAGTGACCTTGAGCGCAGGATGTTTTCCAGCGGGCATGTGGTAAACGAGGCTGCTCCACATCGGCGCCGTCAGATCGGTGATCTCGCCGCTCTGCACGTCGATTTTTTCAGGGATGATCTGTCCGAGGATGCTGAAGGTGGCGTCCATGATGTGACAACCCATGTCACCGAGGGCACCGGAGCCGAACTGCCACCAGCCGCGCCAGTTAAAGGGGTGGACGCTGTTGCCACGCTTGTTTTTCTTGCTGTCCTCGGGCGAGAGATCGAGGTCAAAGTGGGGCTCCAGCGGCTCGCAGGAGAGCCAGCCATTCCAGTCGAATCCTTCAGGTGCATCAATGAGCTTCTTTTTGATGGGTCCCTGAGGCCAGATGGGACGATTGGTCCACAGGCGGATCTCTTTCAAAGTGCCGATAACGCCCTGCTCGATCCATTCCTTGGCCATCCGCTGACCATCCATGGTTCGGCCCTGATTTCCCATTTGAGTCACGACTCCGGCTTCCTTCGCTGCTTTGTGCAGATTGCGGACTTCATCGATGTAATTGCAAAGGGGCTTCTGGACGCAGACATGCTTCTTGAGCTTAATGGCGTGCATGGCCGCGATGTAATGCGTGTGGTCCGGGGTCGAGACGATGACGCCATCAATCTCATTGGACATTTCATCGAGCATCTTGCGGTAGTCGGTGAACAACTTCGGCGCGGGTGGAGTGCCCTCACCCGAATCACGGTGGTGGGTCTCGCGCTTATGAGCAGCTTCATCGAGGCGTTTTTGGTCCACGTCCACCATCGCCACGATGTTGTGGGTGAGGGTGACCATGCCCGTGTCAGCCAATCCTTTTCCATTGGCACCGATTTGCGCCAGGTTCAGCCTTTTACCGGCTGAGTTCTGACCTTTGAGAAGAAGATTGGGTCCCGCAAAGGCTCCCGCAGCAAACGATGCGGAGGCTCCGAGGAAACGACGACGAGAGGATAGGCTGGATGGCATATAACTGAATTTGAAGGTGAATGAGGACTTGAACGGTAGTTTGGACAACGAAGCGTTTCAAACTTTACTCTCTACTCATTTCTGGATAAAACTACATTTCCGCACTAAACCCTAATCTACCCACCCTCACTCAAGCCCCCTTTCATACCATGAAACTCCGCAGCATTAGCCTGACTCTCGCAGCCTTCCTTTTGGGCGGCTCGATCGCGAACGCCGATATTCTGATCCTAAAAAATGGGGACAAGAAAGAGGGGAACATTCTCGAAGAGCGTCCCGACGCCATCCGGATGAAATACCGAATCACCCCGAAAATCTGGGATGAGAAAGACTTTCCGAGGGAAGAAATTCAGCAGGTGATCAAGCAGAAGCCCGAAGAGGTGAAGATCCTGGAAGTCAGGAAGGTGCTGCCGACACCCGATCTTCTGACGGCGGATCAGTATGAGCAGATCGTTCAGGATAGGCTCCGTCCTTTCATCAACGAGTTCCCAGGCACGGAGCAAGCCAAGGAAGTCGAGGAAATGCTGAAGGTCGTCCAAGGGGAGAAAGAAAAGGTGGTGAATGGCCAGCTCAAAATGGAAGGCAAGTGGCTCACGGCCGAAGATGTCAAGCGTGATGACTACGACATTCAGGCCTTTAAGGTCCGGCGGACCATGCTCACAAAGGCAGCCGAGCAGGATTTCAATGGATCCCTCCGTGAGTTTGACCGCCTGGGTAACGTCGAAAACGGTTATCCCGCCTCGCTGAACTATGTGAAGGCCATTCCTGAGGCCATCGACATCATGACAAAGTATGAGTCCCTCCTGACTCGGATGCTGGCTGAACAACCAGTCTTCCAAAAGCAAAGGGATGAGAGTCTCAAGCGCGCGGTGGAACCGAGTGACCAAGCCCGCACACAGGCTGCGATCAAACGCGAGATGGACCTTTGGAAGGCCACTTATGACGCGGAAAAGAAATCCAACATGCGCTGGCTGACTCAATACAAGTATGACGCCAAGGCCATGCAGGAGCAACTCAAGGTTTTGCTCACTGAGCGTGGCAAACTCCAACTGATGGACATGGCCCGTCTTCAGACCCAAAACGAAGCGCTCACGAAGGCCATGCGTTATCTTTCTGACGGGAATATCCTGGAGGCGGAAACCGCTCTGTCTTCCGCTCAAGCCTCTTCCGTCAAAGACTCTTCGCGTGTGATTTCTCAGATCCGGCTCCGTTTGGGAACCCTTAAATCGGAGCAGGCCAAGGCCAAGATCGCAAACCGTGCCATTGGCGCTGGCTCATCCGCAGTGGCCGGAAGTTCCGCGGCGATTCAAGACGACAAGGTCGCGCAGATCATGGCGGAAGCCGAAAAAGAACGCGAGGCAAAGAAGGCAGGTGGAACTCCACCTGCGGGTTCCGATGGCAAGTCTGAAACCAAGGCCGACACGAAAGCCCCGAGCGCCACCAAATCCGACGCAAAGACGGCAGCCAAACCAGCCACAGCGCCGAAGGTCATGCTTCCCATCCCAGTGGAGGAGGAAGAGGGCTTGGGCACACAAACTTACCTCCTCATCGGTGCCGCTCTTCTGATCGTGATTCTGCTGGCGACTCTGCTGAAACAGAGGAAGTCGGCCAAGTAGCACCGCCCCTCCTTCGATCCATCGACAAAACCGGGACACCTTTGCGGGTGATTCCGGTTTTTGTTTTGCCCTGAAGCCCAAACCGAGTTACCTCCGTACATGGCCACAGCACGCACCTCGCGCATCCACCGCAAAACGGCGGAAACCGAAATCGAAATCAACCTCAACATCGACGGCACCGGAGTCTCAAAGATTTCCACAGGTGTCCCCTTTCTCGATCACATGCTCACGCTCTTTGCCAAGCATGGGCTTTTTGATCTTGAGGTGAACGCGAAGGGCGACATCGAAGTGGATTACCACCACACCGTGGAGGACACCGGCATCGTGCTGGGTCAATGTTTCCGGGAAGCACTCGGCAAAAAAGAAGGAATCCGCCGCTATGGCTGGTGCCTGCTGCCGATGGATGAGACTCTGGCCCAAATCGCGCTCGATCTGAGCGGCCGCCCGCTCCTCATCTATATGGTGCCTGATCGTGTCGAAGCCATCGGGGGAAACTTCAGTTTCCAGCTGGTCGAAGAGTTTCAGCGTGCCTTTGCCTCCTCGTTACTTGCCAATGTCCACATCGACATCGTCCGTGGACGCGACGCTCATCACATGGCGGAAGCTATCTTTAAAGGCATGGCCAAAGCCATGGATCAAGCCACCACTCACGACCCACGCGTGAGTGGCGTGCTGAGCACCAAAGACATGCTCTAAATTCGATTATGAATCTGGGTGTGCTCGACTATGGCGCGGGAAATCTCCGCAGCGTCCTCAATGCGTTTTCCTCCACCGGACATCCGGCCGAGCTCGTGTCTGGGCCTGCGGATTTCGATGGGATCGATGTTCTCGTTTTTCCCGGCCAAGGGGCCTTTGGAGATTCCGTCCGCATCCTTCACCAAAACGGGCTCTGGGAGCCGCTCAAAGAGTGGCTGGAAGCAGAGCGCCCCTACATCGGCATCTGCCTCGGTTACCAGCTTCTTTTTGCTGCGAGTGAGGAGAGCCCCGGCGTGGTCGGTCTCGGCGTCGCACCTGGGATCGTGCGAAAGTTTGCACCCGACTCCGGACTCAAAATCCCACACATGGGCTGGAACACCGTCAACTGGCACGAGCGCGCAGCGGCTTACAGCCAGGGCATCGACAATCCCTCTCATCTTTATTTCGTTCACTCCTATTATCCCGATGTGGAAGACCCGAGCCTGATCGCATGCACGACGGACTACGGGGTGAGCTTTGCCTCTGGCATCGTGAAGAAAAATCTAATCGCGGTGCAGTTCCACCCTGAAAAAAGCCAGGATGTCGGGCTGCGACTCCTGAGCAATGCGGTCTCACATTTCGAATGATGCGGAGAGGCGGTGTTTCTGAATGAATCAGCCAGCCGCCACTTTCTCCATTTTCGGCCCCTCCCACCTCGGCGCGTGGTTGGTGCTCTTCATCGCAGGATTTGCGTTGATTCGATTCAGTCGGGCTCATCCAGGGAGTCGGGGCATTCGGGTTTGTGAGTTTGCCCTCATCGGCTCGCTTCTGCTTTCGACTTTCTTTAAGCCCATCAGCCAAGCGCTGACAGGTCGGTTCGAGATCGGAGCTGCATTACCCCTTCACTACTGCGACCTAGCGGCCATGTTGGGAGTTGCCTCACTCATCACGCACCGTCAGCGTCTCTGTGAATTGGTTTACTTTTTCGGCTTGGCTGGGACTGCTCAAGCATTGATCACTCCCGCACTGACATCGGACTTTCCCTCGCCCACTTACTTTATCTTTTTTCTCGGCCATGGTGCCATCGTCATCACTGCGCTTCATGCGGTGCTCGGTCTGAAAAAAATCCCGCAGCCCGGGGCCGTGAAGCGCGCCATGTTGGTTTCCACGGCTTACGCGCTCGTGGTTGGAGGTATCAATTCTCTGCTGGGAACGAACTACGGGTTCCTTTGCGCCAAACCGCCGACGACCAGCTTGATGGACGCCTTGGGTCCGTGGCCATGGTATGTCGCACTTCTCTGGCTGGTTGCCTTGGGCATTTACACGCTGCTGTATTTACCCTTCCGTTTAGCGAGCCCGAAACAGTGACCTCGCGAGGGGCTCTGCCCCAGGATTTAGATTAGGCCAGCCACCCCTCCAGAAGGGTGATCGGATGGGCTCGCGTGACTTTTGGCGGATGACATCTCGGACCATCAGACGGTCATACGAGTCTCGTCGGTGAGAGCACCCCGCACCGGCCAAGATTCGTTGAAAGAGGGATTCGGACGCAATTGCATCCGCTTCAGCCTTCATGGTGAATTGTTGTCTGATTGACTCAGGAGATTCAGCGAAAAGCTTGCCTTTGTCGGTGGTCACCCGAGCGGGCGTGAAGGCAGCGCCTCTCCTTACCCCATTTCCCGCACACACCACTCTGAGCTGCGGAGAAACGCCATGTTTCGTCACCGCTTCAATTTCCGGACCACTCCGTTTCGTGGGAACAAAGACGTTACCGGAAAATCGAAAATCGAATCGTTTCCCCACCGCTTCCTCGCGATGATCCTCCGTTCCTGTGGTGTAGCGCACACCCGACCGCTCGTAGTCAAACATCACATTGTTCTCAGCCACCAACTTCACAGCGTAGTGATCATCTCTTCGCATGTCATTGGCCTCGAACTGCGGACCTCGCATCACATAGTGAGCAAGCAGACAATTTCTCAGCGTGAGTGTGCTCGCACTCGCGATCACCAGGAATGCGTGACGGTCACCATAAGGGTGCAAAGGAGGGTCAGCGAGAGGCTCGGCGAAGAGGCACCATTCGATCAGCACGTCACGACACCGCACAACGCTCACGATTTCATCACAAGACCAAGAGGCCGATACGTGATCGATCCAAACTCGACGGCAGTTGACAAAATTCAGGCAATCCAGTCCTCCTGATCCCTCGGGTCGCGTCCTTCCCTCTTGGCGATTCAAACGTCGCGTCGTCTTGTCACCCAATCGGATGCGCACATACCGAATCGTAATGTCGTCCACGTCCAAAAACTCTAAAGCACCTCCGCGTATGCAAACACCCATGCCCGGCGCATCTCTCCCATCGATCGTTAATTGCCCCTGCTCCACACGAATCTGATCTCGCAGCGAGATCGTGCCTCCCACCTTGAATCGAACCACGCGCGGGCCAGCTTGCAGCATTGCCCATCGCAGCATTCCGGGTCGGGGTTGATCGACGTCATCATCGAGCCGGGTCACCTCGATCACTCTTGAGTTTCCACCAGCATCCACCTCGCCGGATGCCAGCCCGATCAGGAAGGCAAAACATAACAGAGCTAGGGGCCAGCATTTCATCAGCGCCACATCTTGGCGTTCCATTCTTCGAGCATGCAAGGGGATTCATCGCCACAAATCAACGTTTTCACTTGCCTCAATGCCCATTATCCATCATTCACCACGCCATGAACGACCACTCGCGTCTACTCTCCCTTTTCGCCCTCGCGACTGCTGCAATGGCCACCTCCTGTGAAAAAACACCCGAGGCTTCACCCGAAGCCAGCATCGCCCTGGAAGCCGCAAAACCCGTTAGCACAGTCACTCCCGCACCCTCGCCCTCGGTTCCGGCGACTCCAAAGCCCATTTATTGGACAGAGGCACTCCTGAACGCCGAGATCAAATTTCACAACCCCGGCTATGAGGGAAATGGTCAGGCCCAGCTCGATAATGGAGTCCCGATGGCGCTCATGCTGCGCGGTGCAAAGATCGAGAATCTAGCCTTTGTCGATAAGATGAAGACGCTGCTCGCACTCGACCTCGGTGACACACCGGTCTCTGATCTCCGTCCATTGAAAGGCCTCAAATTGATTGAGCTCTACTTGGAGAACACCCAGGTCAAAGACATCTCCGCCTTGAAAGGGATGCCACTGCAGAAACTCTACCTCAGCGGCTCTCCGATCATGGATCTAGGCCCGCTGGAAGGCATGCCGCTGGAAGAGCTCAACGCGGTGAAAATTCTCGCCGCCGATCTCACCCCATTGGGCAAGTCTCCCATCAAAATGCTGTGGCTCACCGACACACCTATCGAGAGCATCACGGCCTTAAAAACCGTGCCTCTCGTAAGCCTCACCCTTCACCGCACCCGAGTGAAAGACCTCTCGCCCCTGAGCGGCACCGCGCTCCAGCGTCTGCACATTGCAGAGACACCGGTGGAAGATCTTTCCCCCCTCAAAGGAATGAGCCTAACGCGACTCGTCTTCACACCTGGAAACATCAAAGCAGGAATGGACGTCGCTCGAACTCTGCCTTTGCAAGAGATCGGCACCAAGTTCGAAGACGGAGCCAAGGACCTCGGCCCTCCTGCCGTTTTTTGGGGTGCTTACGATGCACCCACTCCACCCGTCAAGTAACATGCGATCTCATCCG
Source organism: Prosthecobacter debontii (assembly GCA_945869695.1). Taxonomy (GTDB): domain Bacteria; phylum Verrucomicrobiota; class Verrucomicrobiia; order Verrucomicrobiales; family Verrucomicrobiaceae; genus JAIBCL01. The sequence continues at coordinate 50,473 of CAMBPV010000007.1, read as the reverse complement.
ATGGACAGAACCACCAGCCTCTCCATCCTCAGCTCGCAAAAGGAGCCCTTTGACATCGTCATCGTAGGGGGCGGAGCGTCGGGCCTCGGTGCCGCTGTGGACGCCGCCTCACGTGGACACTCGGTGTGTTTGATCGAGCAGAGTGACTTTGCCAAAGGCACCTCCAGCCGCAGCACCAAGCTGGTTCACGGCGGCGTGCGTTACCTGAAACAAGGCAATGTTTCTCTCGTCTTGGAGGCGCTCCGTGAGCGCGGACTGCTTTGCAAAAACGCCCCACACCTTGCGCGAAGTCAGCCCTTCATCATCCCAAATTACCACTGGTGGGAGGGCCCCTTTTACGGCATCGGGCTCAAAGTGTATGACGGACTGGCAGGTCGCCTCGGACTCGAGCCCTCGCGCTTTCTCTCGCGTGAGGAGGTGATCGCAGAGCTACCGAACATTGAAACAAACGACCTGACCGGTGGCGTCATCTATCACGATGGCCAGTTCGACGATTCCCGGCTTGCCATCAACCTCGCGCAGACCGCCTCGGAGCACGGTGCCATCGTCGCAAACTACGTCCGTTGTGAAGGCCTCATCAAAGTGAGAGGTCACATCGCTGGTGTTCTGGCCACGGATCTTGAAAACGGAACCGAGATCGAGATCCGCGCTCGCTGTGTGATCAATGCCACCGGTGTCTTCGCTGATACGCTCCGACAAAAAGACGACGCCCGAGCCATTTCCATGCTCAGTCCGAGTCAGGGTGTGCACATCGTTTTACCGCGCGATTTTCTGCCCGGTAATGCTGCCATCATGATCCCAAAAACGGATGATGGTCGGGTGCTCTTTGCTGTCCCCTGGCATGGACGGCTCGTCGTTGGCACCACCGACACTCCCGTCCCCGAGGCTTCACTGGAGCCCCGCGCTTTACCGGAGGAAATCGACTTTATTTTCGAAGAAGTGACTCGCTACCTGGCTCGTGATCCCCTCCGCTCCGATGTCCTCAGTGTCTTTGCAGGACTCCGCCCTCTCGTTAAACAACAGGCTGTCGGCAATACCGCAGCTCTCTCGCGCGATCACCTCATTGTTGTTTCCGATTCTGGACTGATCACCCTCACCGGCGGCAAGTGGACGACCTATCGCAAGATGGCTGAGGACGTCATCGATCACGCCGAGCTCATCGGCGCACTGGATCATCGTCGATGCATCACGCAGGGACTCGCCATCCACGGCAGTACTTCCGATCACGCCGGCCCCGAGCACCTCCGAATCTACGGTTCCGATGCAACAGGCATCCGCGACTTGATCACCACCGACCTCTCGCTCGGAGAACGCCTGCACCCCAAACTCGAATTCCAGAAAGCCGAAGTCGTGTGGCATGTCCGCCACGAAATGGCTCGCACCGTTGAAGATGTCCTCTCTCGTCGCACTCGTGCTCTCTTGTTGGACGCACGCACCAGCATCGAGGCAGTGAGAGTTGTCGCAGTCCTGATGGCAAATGAACTCGGGCGTGATCAAAACTGGATCGAGAGCCAAATCAAGTCCTACTCCGACCTCGCCAATGGCTACTTGCTGGGCGATTCAGACGTCTCGACAAAATAAGTGCACCCGCATTGAATCGATACTCATGACCTGGTTGCAAAACTACGACCCGCTGCATAACGCGCCTCTTTCCACCCTGCTGGCAGCCACACCGGTGGTAGCCCTTTTGGGGCTGATTGCTTGGGGAAAGATGCCCATTCACAAGGCAGCCATCGCCGCTCTCCTGCTCGCACTCGGAGTCGCCATCTGGGGCTACGACATGCCCGCCTCGGCTGCAGCGATGGCGGCGGTAAACGGTGCCTGTTACGGACTTTTGCCGATCGGCTGGATGGTGCTGAACATCATCTTTCTCTACAAGCTGACCGTCGATAAAGGTTGGTTCGAGGTGCTGAAGAATCAGCTCGTCCGTCTCGCACCCGACCAGCCCTCACAAGTCATCCTCATCGCCTTCTGTTTCGGCGCTTTCTTCGAGGGCACAGCGGGATTTGGCTCGCCCGTGGCCGTCACTGCTGCTCTCTTGATGCAGCTCCAGTTCAAGCCGCTTCAGGCCTGTGGGCTGGCCCTCATCGCCAACACTGCTCCCGTTGCCTTCGGTTCCATGGGCACGCCTCTCATTGCTTTGAATGCCGTGACTGGCATCGACATCCTGGAGCTCTCGAAAATGACCGGAAGGCAATTACCCATCTTTGCTCTCATCATTCCGTTCTGGGTTGTTGGCGCATTGGCTGGAGGTGCGGGCATTCGTGCGGCGTGGCCCGTTGCGCTCACTGCCGGACTTTCCTTTGCCATTCCGCAGTGTTTGATCGCAAATTTTCACGGCCCTTGGTTGGTCGACATCCTTTCGTCGATTTGCTCCATCACCGCCGTCATCATCTTATTGCGGTTGCGTGGTGGTCCCAAAACTCAGGCACCTCCAGAGGATCATCCCGCACGCTACCTTTGCTGGTCACCGTGGATCATTCTCAGTGTCGTGGTTTTCACCTGGAGCCTGCCTTCGGTGAAAAAAGGCCTCGACTCGTTTTTCAATCGCACGCTTGCCGTCCCCGATCTTCATCAAGTGGTGCAACGCGTGCCGCCCGTGGCACCGCAGGGTACGCCGACGGAGAAGGCCGAATTTAAACTCAACCTCGTTTCTGCGACCGGCACCGGAATCCTCGTCGCCTGCATCCTCACTGGCATGGTTATGCGCACATCTCCCGTTCGCATGGCCCGACTTTACCTCGAGTGCCTCTGGCGGCTCCGTTTTTCGCTCATGACGATCTCTGCCATGCTCGCCCTTGGCTTTGTGACGAAATTCAGCGGAGCCGATGCCACCATGGGTCTTGCCCTCGCTAAAACGGGCTGGATGTATCCCTTCTTTGGCACCTTGCTCGGCTGGCTCGGCGTCGCGCTCACCGGCTCTGACACCTCATCCAATGTGCTCTTTGGCAGTCTTCAAACCATCACCGCCCATCAAGTCGGCGTAAGCCCCACGCTCATGGCCTGCGCCAACACCACTGGCGGCGTGATGGGAAAAATGATCGACGCTCAGAGCATCGTCGTCGCCAGCACCGCCACCGGTTGGTATGGGCACGAGAGCAGCATCCTCCGCTACGTCTTCTGGCATAGCCTCATCCTCGCTGCCCTCGTGGGCCTCCTCGTCTTTCTCCAAGCCTACGTCTGGCCCTTCACGCAGATGGTGCCTTGATTTTTCCCTGCTTTGCAGGGGTTATCTTTGGCTGCATGACTGCTGCGATTTTCGACGTTGAGGATGAACATGAAAATTGCTTTTGCGCTTCTTAGTCTTCTCGTCACTCCCCTTCTGGCTCTCGATGCAACTCAACTTGCCGCCATCCAGACTGCGATGGAGGCTGCGGTGAAGGCGAAACAGGCGGCTGGTGTGGTGACTCTCGTGATGGAGAAGGGAAAGATCGTGCATCACGAAACGGCAGGGATGGCGGACGTGAGCAAGGGCCGAGCCATGGAGAAGGATGCGCTTTTCTGGATTGCCTCAATGACCAAATCCGTGAACGCGACGGCGGTGATGTTGCTGGTGGATGAGGGAAAGCTTTCGCTCGATGAACCGGCTTCAAAGTGGCTACCCGAACTGGAGAAAGTCATCGTCGAGGGGGGAGCAAAGCCAGAAAAAGCGATTACTCTAAGAATGCTCCTCTCGCATACGGCAGGCATCGCGTTTCCCTCGCGCAAGCCGACAGATGGGGCGATCTCGCTTAAGTCTTACGTGGCCACCTTGATCAAGACACCCCTGTCCTTTCAACCCGGCAGCGCCTACGAATATGGCTTCGGACCCACGATAGCAGGACGTATTATCGAACTCGTCAGCGGCATGAAGTATGAAGACTTTATGCAAACACGATTGTTTGGCCCTCTCGGTTTGAAGGATACGACTTTTCATCCCAACGAATCTCAGCGCGCACGCATCGCCCGGACCTACAAAATGGATGAAGAGACTCACGAACTGGTGCCGGGTTACAATCCCTTTGTCACCAGTGACGTCAGTGTCACACACATGCCCGAGCCTGCAGGAGGGCTTTTCTCCACGGCTGAGGACATGGGCCGATTTTATGCGATGATCGCAAACAACGGCGAACTGGATGGCAAAACGATTCTGAGCGCCGCTGCCGTGCAGGACATGATCAAGCCAGTGACCGCTGGTGGGAAGCAGCTGAACTACGCGTGCGGATGGCAGTGCAACCTCGAGAATCAACGTGTGTGCGCGAGCATGCCAGTGGGTAGCTTTGGCCACGGAGGTGCCTTTGCCACGAATGGATGGATCGATCCCAAAAGCGGCATTGCCACGGTGTTTCTGGTCCAGAATGTGTTAGTGCCCGAGAGCAACCTTCCAAAGGATGTTTTTCAGCGCCTTGTGATGCAGTCAGCGGGTGTGAAGGTGAAAGCTCCCACTCCCCAAAAAAAGGCCCCCCAATAAGCAGCTTCCGCCTTTCCATTGATCGTCATGATGCCTCTTCATCATCTCCGTGCAGGTGTCATCGGCACCGGATTCATTGGGCCTGTCCATATCGAGGCACTCAAACGATTAGGCGTTCAGGTCACCGCCATTTGCGGCTCGACCAAGAGAGCTAAGGCGACGGCTGATCAGTGGGGTATTCCAGAGGTTTACGGCGACTACGATTACGAAGCGATGTTCGGGAGTCCGAACATTGATGTCGTTCACATCACATCACCTAATCGGGTGCACGTGGCGCAGTCGCTCGCTGCCCTGAAAGCGGGCAAGCACGTGGTTTGTGAAAAGCCTCTGGGCATGAACACGAGAGAGACAGCCAAACTGGTGAAGGCCGCCGCGAAGTCGGATCGTGTTTTTGCCGTGAATTACATGTGCCGCTTTTTCCCCGCTGTCCTTCAAATGAGAGCCCTGGTGCAGCGTGGCGAGTTGGGAAAAATCATGCATGTGCAGGGTCACTTTTTTCAGGACTGGCTGATGAAGGACACCGACTACAACTGGCGTCTTCTCGCGAGCGAGGGGGGAAAGCTGCGTGCGGTGGGCGATATCGGAACGCATTGGATCGATGCCGTGAGCTTCGTGCTCGGGACCCGAGCGGAGAGTGTTTTTGCGGCGCTGGAGACATTTCACAAGACGCGCAAACGTCCCAAAGGTGAAGTCCAAACCTTTGCGAAAGTGGACCCTGCAAAGATGGTGCCATTCGAGGTCGACACGGAAGACTTCGCGAGCGTGCTTCTCAAGTATGGCACTGCGGACCATGGGTATGCCAGTGGTGTGCACGCCAACTGCGCCGTCTCCCAGGTGGCCGCAGGCTGGAAGTGCAGCCTTTACATGGGCATCTACGGCACGGAAGGCAGTGTGCAGTGGGACTTCCAACAACCGAATGAAATCATCGTCGGCAGGCGGGATCAGCCCAATCAAATCCTCCAGCGGAACACGGCTGGTTTCTCGGACGACATCGCCAACTTCACCGACAATCCCGGCGGGCATCCCGAAGGATTTCCGGACAGTCACAAGATGCACAGCCGCGCCGTCTATGAGCATATTGCGAGCGGCAAAAAAACACCCCTGCTTTTCGCCACTGCGGAAGACGGGCACCATGAGGTGGAGCTTTGCGAGGCCATCCTCAAGAGCAGCACGACTCGCAAATGGGTCTCCATCTAATTTCCCTGCCTCACTATGAAACTCGGATTCGTCTCTGCCATTCTGCCTGATTTGTCCTTCACGGATGTGCTAAACTTTGCGTCTCACGAGGGCTTCTCTTGTGTTGAGATCATGTGTTGGCCCACCGGGAAAGCGGAAAGAAAATATGCGGGCGTCACCCACATCGACGTGATTGGGCTCACGAAGACACACGCCGAAGAAATTCTCCGTGAGTGTGAAGATCACGGCGTGACGATCAGCGCTCTCGGTTACTACCCGAATGCACTGGATCCGAATCCCGCAGTGGCCAATGCAGCCGTGGCCCATTTAAAAAAGGTGATCAAAGCCGCGCCGTTGTTGGGTCTGGATCTGGTGACTGGGTTTATCGGCCGGGACTGGACCAAGAGTGTGGACGACAACTGGCCTCGCTTCCTCAAGACCTGGCGGCCTCTGATTCAATATGCAGAGGATCACGGCGTGAAGATCGGCATCGAAAACTGCCCCATGCTTTTCACCCGAGATGAGTGGCCCGGTGGCAAGAACCTCATGACCACTCCGGCCATTTGGCGACGTGCTTTTCATGACATCGATTCACCGAGTTTTGGGCTCAATTATGATCCCTCCCATTTTGTTCTCCAAGGCATGGATCCCCTCAGCCCACTGGCGGAATTCAAAGACAAGCTTTTTCATCTTCATGCAAAAGACGTGAAGCTCAATCAGGCTGCGCTCAAAGAGGTGGGGCGCTTTGACTACCCCCTTCGCTGGCACCAACCTCGCATTCCGGGCTATGGCGAGATCGATTGGGCAGGCTTCATGGGCGAGGTGATGCGAGTGGGTTACGACGGTGCGTTTTGCATTGAGGTGGAGGATGATACTTTCGGCCAGGAACTCGAAGGGCGGATGAAGGCTCTCAAGGTTGCGCGGAACGTTCTGCGACCATTCTTCGGCTGATTTTTCTTTTCGAAAGTTTAGACAAGAGCTCTCAATCTCTGCGTCATAGAGGCAGATCCTGATGTCCACACTGCGCAGAAAGCTCGAAGTTCTCTACGATTCCTACTCGGAAGGATTGTATCGATATCTGCTGACCTTCACAAAGTCGGAGAGTGACGCAAAGGACCTTCTTCAGGAGCTTTTTGTAAAGCTGGCGATCCAGAACGGGGAAACCGAGATCCGGAATGAAAAAGCATTCATCTATCAGGTGGGGCATCGTCTCGCACTCGACTGGCTGCGCCGCCGATCGACTCGTAGGAAAGCAGAGGACAGCCTCTCAATCGAAAGGGCCGAAGATACCCAGATCATGCCCGACCTCGATCAAGCGATCATCAAGAAACAGTTCTCTGAAGCCATGGCCGCGCTTCCTCCTGAACAAAGGAGCATTGCTCATTTGAAGTTGTTTGACGAAATGACCTTTGAAGAGATCGCCCACTCGCAAGGCATCCCTCTCAATACAGCGGCCAGCCGCTATCGCTACGCACTCGAAAAACTCCGGACACTTCTGCGTCCGATCTATGAGGAACTGATATGAAGGACGAAGATTTTGAAATGAAGCTAAAGACGATGGGAGAATCACTCAACCCTCCTGACCCAACCTCGGCATGGAGAACAGAGATCATCTCACGAGCAATGTCTCAAGCAGAGTCAACCCAGACAGTGCGCCAGACCCTTCCACCACGTTGGCTCATGGCCTCATGGGGCTTCGCGTGGGCTGCGGTGCTAATACTGAATTTATCAGCGCCGACCCCTTGGATGCCATCTGAATCCCCTCAAGTTACCGCGCCTTCTTCCGCAACCGGTGAGCCGCCAGCACAAACGCTTTTCGCTTACAACCGGCTGTTAAGCCTCAACATCGATCTACCATGAAAAACCTTTTTCAAAACCGTTGGGTCCGCGCATTGGCGTGGACTGCTGTTTCTATCGTCACGCTCTACGCCCTGATCTACGCGTGGATGAATTGGACCGGAGCTCGGATGTTGCGCGATGCCATGGCACGACTCAAAGCTGAAGGTGAGACAACGGACTTCCGGGCACTGACCAACGAGCCCATCCCCGATGCGGATAATTTCTGCGCGATTCCCGCTCTGAAGGATCTTCCGCTAGTTGTTGATGGCGACAGCGAGAAGGGCGAACCGGCTGTTCGACGTCGTCGGCTCAATGCTTTAAAGTTTCCATCAGGCGACAAGATTCCGGCGAAGCCACGAACGGGTAGACCGTCGGCTATTGGTGCCCGCGAGGACTTCGTAGCGTGGCGCGACTGGCTGATGAAGGCGGGCGTCGGGAAGGATGTAGCCAAGAGTGACAATCCTGCGCGAGACGTCCTGAATGTGCTGTCGCCCAATGAACCCCTTTTTGCCGAACTTGCGGCAGGGCTTGATCGCCCAAACTCAGAGTGGACGCCCGCTTGGCGGACGCGGGAGCTGCCGGAGAACTTGTTTGCGGTCACGATGCCTCACCTCACTGCATCCATGGCACTGAACCAACCGTTGCCCCTTCGGGCCAAAGCAGCCGCGCGTTTGGGAGATGCAGCTAAGGCGCACCAGTCATTGCGGATCATGGCGCGGCTGAGTGAGGCGAACGTCAATGATCCCTTTCTGATCGGTCTCCTCGTGGCGGCCACGAGCTCCGGCGTCATGACCGACGCTCTCTGGGAAGTCTGCGATGCCCAAGTTGGCTCAGCGGCGGATTTTGCAGTGCTGGAATCGCTGCTCGCCTCGACAGACTTCAAGCTCGCCACCCTTCGGGCGCTCCGGTCAGAAATGGCAGCCGGGCTGAATACAATGCGGTACGTGAAGGCGAAACGTGACGCTAGCGTTTTTTTAGTTGTGAATGAATTGGGGGAGCAGCCGAGTGGTGCCGGTGCAGCGACGCTTGCCAGAATGCTACCGGCCGGTTTCTGGGACGGAAGCTCAGCCCAGCTCATTGAGCGTGAGTTTGACACCATGATCAAGCCGATGCGTGATCAGGGCTGGATGGCCGCGATCGATTCAGTGGCGAAAAGGGACGCCGAAACTGAGAAGGAACGGAAGCAGATTTACCTGCACCCTTACAGCATTGTGGCCTCTTTGATGGTTCCTGCCCTTAGTTCAGTGATTCAGCGTGCAGCCTACACGCAGTGTCTCGTCGATCAGGCGACCATCGCCTGTGCGTTGGAACGCCACCGTCTCGAGAAGGGCGGATATCCAGATTCCCTGGATGGCCTTAAGCTTGCAAATGGAAAGGCCTTGCCATTGGACGCTCTTTCAGGAAAACCCATGGGTTACCGGAAAACCGATAACGGCAAATACGCGCTTTGGTGTGTCGGCTTTGACGGGAAGGACGACGGTGGCAAACGCGTGCTTGATGAGAAGAAACCGGAGGCCACCAAGTTTGCCGACAAAAACTACAAAGGCGACTGGGTGTGGGACTTCCCAGCTCAAAAATAAACTGTCGTTACTCCCCAGGTCAGTTCTTTTCCAGAATCTCAAATAGATTATGTCTGCGATCTGTCCAGATGGGGGAGTTGGGAAGTTCCAACTCAGGCTCTTCCCAAGGTGACTCGTTGGGATTGGCATCGAGAAAGGGCTGATTGTTGGTCACGAGGACGTAGTCCGTGATGTCGTGATCTCCCTCAGTGTCCGTTTCGATGCGGGTCGTTTTCATCCCAATGTCTGCTGCAATCTGTCGGATGATCGGCGCCAGGGAGAGGTAGCGATTGGTCACATGAACGGCGATGATTCCGCCTGGCTTCATGTGACGCTGGTAAATGACGAAAGCCTCCCGAGTCAGGAGATGCACCGGGACTGAGTCGCCGCTGAATGCGTCGAGCAGCAGCACATCAAAGTTTTGCGGTGGCTCGCGATCAAGAGCAAGCCGGGCATCACCGACAACGATCTCCATCTTGCCACCACGCTTCTCCATGTCTGATAAGTAAGTGAATCGATTTTTTGCAAAGCGGACGATCTCAGGATTGATCTCATAGAAGCGCATGGTGTGTCCTTTGAGCCCATAGCAGGCCACCGTCGCGGCACCCATGCCCACCACGCCGATCCGGGCATCTGGACTTGCTTTGAAAGACTCAATGGCGCGCCCGATCCCCGTGTGTCGGCCATAGTAGCTCACTGGCTCCTGCCGATTCGCTTCCCCCAGATTCTGCCGACCGTGCACGATACCTCCATGGTAGAGTTGAAGATACTCCTCGCCTGTTTCTGTGTCCCATTCCTGCTCAATGGAAAGGGTGCCGTAGAAATTTCTCACTCGCTCCAGTCGCTCCGTCACCGTAAAGCCCCAGCCTTTCATCAGAAACACCGCCGGCACCGTCAGCACCCCGATCACAAAGCCCAGGGCTAACTTCAGCCACCGCTTCTGGATGGCAAAAATCGAACGCATCATCACCACACCGGCGATGAGAAAGGTGATCAGCAGTGCCATTGGCCACTCAAGATAAGTCGTAAAGATTTGTGGCGCGATCACACTCACAAACAACCCGCCCAGCGCACCGCCTGCGGACATGAGGAGATAAAATTCAGTCAACTTACTGGAAGATGGTTTGAATCGAACCAACTCACCGTGACAAACCAAACATCCGAGAAAGGTCGCGCTGAAGCACACTGCCAGTTCACCTGTGTACTTGAGTTTGTGCCCCGTGGGCAGCGCATGATATCCAGCCGCCGCAAAGATGAGCCCCATGGCCAGCACGGCCCAAAGCGCAGGGACATACCACCGCTCGTGCTCGAAGCAGATGATGAATGTCACCAGGTAGAGACTCAGCGGCACAACCCAGAGAAAGGGAATCACGGCGACGTCCTGACAGACATGGTTGGTAGCGGCGAGAAGGAGCAAACTGGCGACGGCTGGCAGCGCCACCCAGAGCAGCCTGTGCCACCGACGCGTCGGATTTGAATCGATTCGATTTTCCTGCTCGCCGCTGTTTGACTCTGATTTCTCCACCCTGTCCGACCAGACGCCCAAAAATGAAAGCATCACAAAAACCAAAAAAGCGCCAGACCATATCCAAGTCTGCCCCGTGACGTCCAACCGTGGCTCAATGAGAAACGGGTAGCTCAGAAGTGCCGCAAGGGAGCCAATGTTTGAAAGTGCGTAGAGCCTCCAGGGTCGCCCACCGGGAACAGCCCGGGAAAACCACACTTGCACCAGCGGACTGGTGCTCGAGAGGACAAAATAAGGGAGGCCAACCGTCGCCAGCAGCAGCAGCAGGATCCGCGTCGCGGGATCCTCTTCTCCTGTCGGTTTCCATGATTCAGATGGCGAAATGGGCAGGCAGATGAGCGCACCCACAATGAGCGTGGAATGAATGATGGCTTGCCAGCGGATGGGCAGACGAGTCAGGCCGTGCGCGTAGGCGTAGCCCGCGAACAGCACCACCTGGAAAAAAAGCATGCATGTCGTCCAGACACCCGGACTGCCACCGAACCAAGGGAGAATGAACTTGCTGATCAATGGCTGGACCTGGAAAAGCAGGAAAGCGCTCAGGAGACTCAGAATACTCAATTGAAGGCTCGCGCGCAGCTTGGAAGTCATGACCGGCCATCCATGCCGCTAAATGCGCTCATTCACAAGACTAGGTGTCGCGAAAAGAGGCCACTCACGGATCGCCCATGGTGACATCCACCCGAGGTGCCCCCGATCGGGGCTCCGAGCCGCCTCGATCCGGCATCTGCCTGAACCTGAATCCACGAGGGCTTTGAACCTGGTAGTAAAAAAGCGCTCCAACTGCTCTATCTGGGGCTAGGGCAATTGTCGGAAACAGGCTGAGCTTCATCTTTAGCCAGACTTTGAAAGCAATGTCTTCGGTTTAGGTTCCCAAACTGACTCCCAAACCGCTTAGCCTTTCTTAGGAAAGAAAGAAGTGCTGAATGCTTGACTAAGCTCTCGTTATCAGGCATTCATCGTTCACCATGAAACAGAAAATATACTTGTTGGATGATCATCCCATTGTGATCGAGGGCCTTAAGCAGATACTGAACTCGCAGGAAGACATGGAAGTGGTCGGCTCTGCGGAGGACGCGAATGCTGGTCTCCTTCAGATCGCCAAGGTGAAACCGGACGTGATCATTCTCGACATTACTCTTAGAGATCGCAGTGGTGTGGAACTCATTAAGAAAGTTCGCGCTCAATTTCCTAAATCTCATGTCTTTGTTTACTCCATGCATGATGAGAACGTGTATGCAGAGCGTTGCCTCCGCGCGGGTGCCATGGGTTACCTCATGAAAGGGGAGTCATCCACCCGTCTGCTTCAGGGTCTCCGTCAGGTGATCTCGGGCTCCTTCTTCTTCAGTGCTGCCCTTCTTGGCAGCATCGTGACCGGCGGCACCACACCAAAACCAGGTGCTCGCGGTGAGCCCGGACGTCTCTTGAGCGATAGGCAGCTCGAAGTCTTTGAAATGGTGGGCCGCGGTCTCGGCTCTCACCAGATCTCTGAAAAGCTCGAACTGAGTGCCAAAACGGTGGACGCCCATAAGGCAAACATCCGTCAGAAACTCGGTCTCGGCTCCGCTCGCGAGCTTCTCATGGAAGCTGTGCGCTGGGTGGAGAAATAGGACCTGCAGTCCAGTTCATCCTCTGAATTCAAACTCACACGGCCCTGCTCTCCCCACCGGAGGCAGGGCACTTTTTTGCCTCCGTGACATCCCAAGTTGATCTGCCGCCAATACTCCGCAGGATGGCGCACCCATGGCTGCCACTCCAGACCCCGACTCCATCCTCAAGCTCCGTCAAGACGCCTGGATCGGTGATGCTGTGCTCGAGCTCTACGTGCGCAGTCACGTGCTACGAGAAGTGGGTAAAGTGGATGCCGAAATGAAAACTCGATTCACCTGCAATCAGTTCCTCTGCTGCCATGGCAATCCAACAGCCGTGGAGGCGCAGATCGGCGTCATCTATCAGCAGAGTGGCCTCGAAACGGCCTTCCGTTGGATCCGTGAAAATCTTCAGCCTCTCTTTGAAAAGCAAGAGGCGAAACGAAAGCGAACCGGAAAGGCTTGAGACTTTGGGTTCGGGTGGTTCCTTGCTCGCATGTCCGATAAACGTTTCGCCGTCGCCCAGCTTGATGAGATCACACCCGTCCCCTGCCCCTGTGGCCAGGCCCGACGCGCCTTCAATGAGCCTTGGAATACACTGGCCTCCGTCCACCTCACTGACATCTCGTCCGACAGCCGCGTCCATTACCACAAAAAGATGACCGAGATCTACATCGTCCTCGAGGGTGAAGGCTTTCTGGAGGCGGATGGAGAGCGCATCCCGCTCAAACCCATGACCTCCGTGATGATCCGCCCCGGCTGCAAGCACCGCGCCGTGGGAAACTTACGCATCATCAATGTGCCCATGCCCCCCTTTGATCCAACAGACGAGTATGAAGACGAGTGAGGGTGGCTCGATGAATGCTAGGATCCTCGCGGACATTCGTTTCTTTCTCATTCAATCATGATGACACACCTCAAATTCAGTTTCGCCCTCGCACTGACCATGGGGGCCCTGGCAGCATCCGCTATTCAAGCCGCGGCACCAGAAGGTCTCGCCACGCTGAAGATCGGAGACCCCGCACCTGATTTTGATCTGCCCGGCATCGATGGAAAAAAACGAACGCTCGAAGACTTTGCCAAAGCAGACGTGCTCATGGTCGCCTTCATCAGCAATCATTGTCCAGACTCTCAAGGGACTGAAAAACGCCTCATCTCATTTGTCGATGAGATGAAAGGCAGCAGTTTTGCGCTTGTGGCCATCAATCCCAATGACCCCTCTGCGCTGCGGCCCGACGAGCTCGGCTACTCCAAATACAACGACACCTTCGAGGAAATGAAGCTTCATGCCAAAGAGCAAGACTTCAATTTCCCCTACCTCAATGATGGTGAAACCCAAGCCGCCGCAAAGGCCTACGGCTGCCTCGCCACTCCTCACGTTTTTGTTTTCGATAAAGAACGAAAGCTCCAATACAAAGGCCGCTTCGACGACTCCCGCTTCGCTGACCCCGCCACCGTGAAATCCAGCGATGGACCCGCAGCTGTGAAGGCCTTGCTCGCGGGCACCCCCATCGCCGTTCAGGAAACCAAAACACACGGCTGCTCCACCAAATGGGCCGCTAAAAAGGACGCCGTCTCCGCGGATCAAGAAAAGTGGGAAAAAGGCACCGTCGATGTCGAACTCATCGATGCCAAAGGCGTGGCTGCCCTGCGAAAGAACGACACCTCAAAAGTGCGCTTCTTCAATGTCTGGGCCACCTGGTGCGGACCCTGTGTCGAGGAGTTCCCCGAGCTCGTGAAGACCTCGCGTAAATTTGGCCTGCGCGACTTTGAGTTCATCAGCATCAGCATGGATGACCCCAACACCCTCGCCGAAGTGAAAAAGTTTCTAGAGGAAAACAACGCCATCGTCCCAGACAAGCTCAAGCCCTCCCTGGCCAAAGAAGGACGCAAGGGCAACGCCTATGTCTTCTCCGAATCCAATAGCGACGCTCTCATCCAAGCGCTCGACCCCGAGTGGGAAGGCCCCATCCCACACACCCTCGTCGTCGCACCCGGCGGGAAGGTCATCTATCGCCACAACGGTGAGATCAACGGCGAAGAACTCCGCGCCAAGATACTCGACCACATGGGCCGCTTTTACGTTCCCGCACCCGAGGAAACCAAATGATGAAACGCCACCTCCTTTTCACCGCCCCCCTCATCCTGGCCCTCAGCGCGAGCGCACAGGAAGCCACCCCGCGCGAGCTTTTTGCCACGGGAGTCGAGTCCTTCTACGCCGCAAAACCCAAGGAGTCCGTCGCAGCTTTTGATCAACTCATCAAGGTCCAGCCCGAGTCCAAGCCGCAGCTCTGGCAGCGCGGCCTGTCCCTCTACTACACCGGCCAATTCAAAGAAGGCCGTGACCAGTTCGAGGTGCACCAGACCGTGAATCCGAACGATGTGGAAAACGCCGCCTGGCACTTCATCTGCGTGGCCAAGGCCGCCGGCATCGAAGAAGCTCGGAAGCACCTCATCCCCATCAAGGGCGACTCACGCATCCCCATGGCTGAGGTGCATGACCTCTTTGCCGGAAAGGGCAGTGTCGAAGCCGTCATGAAAGCCGCCGAGGCCGGAAACGAGCCCGAAAAGACCAATCAACTCTGCTACGCCCACCTCTACCTCGGCCTCTACTTCGAAGCGCTCGGCGAGACCGAAAAAGCCAAGACCCACATGCTCAAATCCGCCATCGACTACAAGATGGACCACTACATGGGCAAGACCGCCCAAGTCCACCTCAAGGTCCGCGGCTGGGTGAGATAGGGGCCTTTGATCAGACGGCTCCCATCGCCTTTCTCAATCTTCCCCCACCTTCAGTAAGGTGCACAAGAGCAGGACCCCACCGATCGCCCACCCGGCGAACCATATCCGGCCCTCAAGCAAGAGCGCCAGACCAAAAGCCAAGACCGAGAAACAGAAGACATACTTCCCGCGACGTACCAGATCGACCCACCACTCGATGACGGATTGAATCATGAATGCTATGTCAGCAGTTACACGAAGGAGTTTTCTCCATGCGTCTACTTCCCGATCGCCAGATCATCAGGCTTCACGCCTTTTTTGAAGCCGCGGAAGCGATGCGGATCGGATTCGTCGGTGCCGTCTTTGGTGCCATACATGAGTGGGTTGAAGGGATCCACATAGGTGACATCCGCTTTTTCAGGCACCTCCAGACCGAGGCTCCAGAAGACACTGTTCACCACGAGACGACGGAGCCCTTCATTCGTGAGGTCAGTGGCTGCTCCCATGGTGGTGCAGAAGATCTTATTGGTCTTTCCGGCATCATTCTTTACCTCGCGCGTCCAGGCAATGGGCATGGCTGGGCTGTTGATCGGCTGCTCCACTCCGGCCTTGTTCTTCTTCGAATAGTCGGCGGGTTCATCGGTCGCGTTCATGCCTTTGAGCGAGGTGCCGCGCAGGAGGATGCTGGAGTCGGCAGGCGGGGCGGCTTCATAGACGTCGGTGGTTCCAAACACATCCGTCACACCGCGCAGGATCGCATTGTCCTTTGCGGAGGGCTCGACGACACCGCGAGTGGCTTCGACGCGATGTTTTCCCCAGTGGCTGACCCAGGTCTCACCCAAAAAAATCCGACCAAGGCCGCCTTCCGCATTGTTCCATGTCCAAGCTCCGTAGGTGCTGTCCTTTGGCATGTTGAAGGCATGAGTGGCCGTGCGGAGCCCGATAACGGGGACGCCGCGCAGGATCGCATCGTGAAAATGTTTCATGGTAGCATCATCCCAATGACGAAAACGGATGAGCATCACGATGGCGTCTGCGCTGTCGAGCGCAGCTGGATGGCTGAGGCTGGCACCGTTGTTGGGGTTGATGGTGCCATCTTGTGCCAATGAGAAAAGCACACTGCATTTGAAGCCATGGCGCTGGCTGAGAATCTTAGCCAGCATGGGCAACCCCTCTTCACTGCGGTATTCTTCGTCACCCGTCAGGAAGACCACATGCTTGCCTCCTCCGGGCCCTCCTTTGGGTTCAAAGGAAAGGTGATCGGCACCCAAACTGGAGGAAACACTGATGACGGTAGCTAGCGCGAGGGCGAGGATGGATTTCATGGAGTGTCCATCATACGGCATCACCTGAGCCGATGCTTCATCCGAAATTTGGATTCTGAAGAAATCACGACAGATCCTGAACCGGAGGCGCGTCGGCCTGCAAGTTCAGAGGATTCTTCAAATTGGCCTGAAGTTCTTCGGCCGTGACTTCTTGCTCCCACCGGCTGATAACCACCGTCGCGACGCCATTGCCGATGAGATTGGTGATGGCTCGGCACTCGCTCATGAATCGGTCAATGCCCACCAACAGCGCCAGAGATTCAACAGGAATGCCCGGCACCGCTTGAAGTGTCGCTGCCAGAGTGACAAAACCCGCGCCCGTCACTCCACTGGCCCCTTTGGAAGTCACCATGGCTACAAACAAAAGGCTGATCTGATGATGTAGATCGAGCGGCGTATTCGTCGCCTGTGCCAGGAAGACGGCTGCCATGCACATGTAAATATTGGTGCCATCAAGGTTAAAACTGTATCCTGTCGGAATCACAAGTCCCACCGTAGACTTCGAGCAGCCAAGCTGTTGCAGCTTTTGAATCATGCCCGGCAGCGCAGTCTCGGAGGAGCTCGTGCCAAGGACCAGAAGCAGTTCATCTTTGATGTGACCGAGAAATCGAAAGATCGAAAAGCCCGAGAACCATGCAATGCCACCGAGGACGATGATCACAAAGAGTCCGGAAGTGATGTAAAACCCCGCCATCAGCGCAAGCAGTTTATTCAAAGCCCCGATCCCATAGCTGCCAACAGTATATCCCATGGCTCCAAAAGCCCCAATCGGCGCAGCCTTCAACACGATGCGCATGAGGCCAAAGAACGCCTCGGCACCATATTCGATGGCGTTCAAAACTGGCTTTCCGCGCTCCCCCATGCTGGTGATGGCAAAGGCGATCAAAATGGAGATCAGCAAAACTTGAAGCAAGTCACCGGTCACAAAGGGACTGAAGAAAGTCTTCGGGATGATGTTGAGCAAGAACTCAGTCGTACTCATCGCCTTGGCTTTCTCCACATAGCCGTGACTCGTATCGACCGCAGCCTTTGCCTCAGTGTGAAAAGACTCTCCGGCTGGAGTGAACCCCTCGCCTGGCTTCAGCCCATTCACCACGAGAAGACCCACGATCAGAGCCAACGTGGAGACGACTTCAAAATACAACAGCGTCTTGCCACCCACTCGCCCCAGTTTTTTCAGATCCCCCATCGAGGCGATACCATGCACCACGGTGCAAAAGATGATCGGTGCGATCATCATCTTCACGAGGCCGATGAAACCATCCCCCAAGGGCTTCAGATCCTTTCCAAATTCCGGGAACACCTTTCCGACCCAAATCCCCAACACCACGGCAATGATCACCTGCACATACAGGATGCGATACCAAGGCTGTCGTGATTCGGGAAAACTCATGAAAATGCAAATTGATCGAGCTCAACTGACAGGTCCAGCGCCCTGAATTCAAGCGGGTTTCAACCCGAAGGAAGAAGAGGATTTCAAAAACTCGTTCACCGACGCCACCGCAGCGAGAGGGATGAATCGTCCGTCCAACAATAAACAACCCCGCCCATCTCTAGGGTCTTCATGAGGGCAGCCACGCTTTGCTCCCGAGGTTTCATTAGTTCCGATTGAGCATCTGTTTCACATCTTTCTCCGTGTAGATGTTCTTCCCGCCTGGATCCTCTTCTTGGATGATTTTTGGCAGCACGTTTTTCTTCTGGGCCTTGGCCGCGTCTCTCTCGATGTTGGTTTTGAAAGCATCCTCGCCTCCGGCAAAGCCCCGATCTGACTCCTTGGCCGATTGAATGCCGTAGCGGCTATCCGATGTGGCAAAGGCCTGACTGCCATCGATTGGTTTTTTGCCAGTCTGAGTGAAGATCTGCGCCCCGTCTCGATTCTTGGCATCGGCCTGTGAAAACTCGGCTGCCTTGAATTCCGACGTTCCCTTGAATGAATCCGTTTCGCTGAACCGGTTGGTTTTGAACTTTTGACCCTTCACCTTCTTGTCGGTCAGGTATGATTTTTGATCAAACTCGCTTCGCAGATTAGGGTCATACTGCTTCTTCTTTCGATCAAAACCACGGTTCATGGTGCTGTCGATCCGACTCACCGTTGCGCCCTGGGGCTCGGGCCTTTTCTTGGAGTCCGACGAGCACTGCGGCAGCAGGCTGATCATCAGCGCCATCATCAGCGCACGGGAACGGGTGGGAAAACGATTCATGGATTCAAAAGGGTAGCACTCGCACGCTGAGGGGCTCGATGCATTTTGGCG
Source organism: Prosthecobacter debontii (assembly GCA_945869695.1). Classification (GTDB taxonomy): domain Bacteria; phylum Verrucomicrobiota; class Verrucomicrobiia; order Verrucomicrobiales; family Verrucomicrobiaceae; genus JAIBCL01. The sequence continues at coordinate 32,037 of CAMBPV010000007.1, read as the reverse complement.
AGGAAGAGGATCTCTTTCACCACCCCACTTGGAAAGTGGAATTTCGGAAGCTCTGAATCGAGAAGAGAGAGTTTATCCCAGTCGCGGTAGAGCTCAAAGGTCAGTCGCGCTGCATCGGAAATGATGAGGTAAGAATCCGCCACCAGCGCGGACTCTGCCGCTTCGAATTGATGATGCCTGATGGAAAACTCAATCCAAGCCTTCAGCACCTCGGGTTGTTGGATCTGACGTTGCCGGAGGGCCTTGGCGGCTCCTTCAAACAGTTCACGCGCGAGTTCCGGCTCACCCGCCTCTTCAAATGCGCGTGCCCATTCAACGGTTTGATTGCCCCCGGGAAAGGGCATGCGGACCACATCTGAAAAGAGCTCCATCATGGCGTGACGATCCTCCATGGCGGCAGCAGCCTGAGCCATGATCGGGAGCTTCCGACCTTGCAAGCGGGCGGAAGGAATGGCCACTGCAGTTTGACAGGCCTGCCAGGCCCAAGCAGGTCGCTTGCAATCGAGCAAGAGCTTCGCAGACACATCCAAGCACACCCGATCCGGATCACCGGCTTGTTTCCAGGCCAAGATCAAATCCGAAGGCACTGCTCCATCAGGAAGCAGCGCGCCAAAGGCCGAAAACGCAGCCGCAGCCAAGGGCCGATCTGCACCTGATTTGATCTCCGCCCCTAAAGTGGTGAGCCAACCCTTGGCATGAGGCCCACGTGCCTCCTCGGCCAGCCAGTTGGCCAGTTTATCCATCCACACTCGATCCCGCGTCGAAGCGCGAAAGAGCGAGGCAATCTGAGGCCGGCTGCGCTCTGGATTCCACGCCTTGTCCGCTGCAAGCAGGCGCAATTGCTCAAATCGAAGACGAAAACGCTCCGCATCCCCCTTGAGTGTCCGTTCGCCCTGCGTCAGAAAGCTTAAGGCATCCGCCGTGCGACCGTGCCGATGGAGGTCTCCAGCCAGTGAGAGAACAGCGTCGACGGACTTTAACTCCACGACCCGGATCATTAGCTCCCGCACCTCATCCCACAGGCCTTCATTTGCGGCCAGCTTGCCGCGTAACTTCAAGATTTCAGAGGCAAAGAAAGACAGCGGCTCTTCAGGAGTCACGTCACGAAGTGCGGCCAGTGCCTGTTTAGGGTTCCCTTGTTTTTCCAACAAACGCGCGCGGTGGAGGCAGTTTTCCTCGTCCGGTGCCAGCCCCATGTCAGCATTGTCCACAAAGGCCGCGTGCATCCGCTCCCATGCCGCTAGGGCACGCGCATCTTCACCATAGCGCTCCATGAGCAGTGCGAGCTCCTTGAGGTAAGGCACCTCTAGCGGAATGCGACCCTGAAGTGTTTTACTGGGTGTGGTGAGAAAAGCCCGCTTTTGCAGCTCGTCCACCGCATGATCCCGGGCCAAAAACAGCGCATGGTTTTCACGCATGGTTTCATCTCCGATCGAAACAGGCTTGAACGGGGGCTCTGCCAAAAGAAGCTGAAGTGCAAAGCTCCTTCCAGGTTCGATCTCCTGAGCATTGATGCAGGCGCGAAGCACTGAATTCGCATAGTCTGAATTGGTCGGCGCCCTCTCGGGAAGGAGGCGGAAAACAGCGATCGCCTCCCGGTAGAACAAGCCAGACTCCAATCGGCCTCCGAGCTCACCCAGCGTATCCACGGATGACTCAGCCTTCATATCAACCGATGCAAGATGCTGACGGATTAGCCGCAGGCGGTTTGGATAATTCGTCTCACGCATCCGCCGCATCAGCATGTTCAATCGCCAGTCATTGAACTGAAAACCACCCCGCGGACCGAGCTGAGCCCCTCCCCACTTTTTATCCAGTCGCTCGTCCAGCTCCGCCGTTACTTCCGCCAGGCCCTGCTGCACAAGACTGGCTCCGATCTCGCGGGTCTCCTCCCAAAACGAATGCAAATGCATCGCCTCATCATTGTTACGCGAGGTTCCAGGTGGCATCAGCCCGGCCGTCGGCTCCGAGAGTCGGAGAGATGAAATGAGGTCTCCGTTCACAAAACCTTCCAGTTCATCGGCAGCCTTTTCGGACGCTCCCGCCAGCCCTGCCACCGCAGTCTTGCGCAATTGAGTCAGGGGCGAGGTTGGCGTCTGTCTCAGTCGATGCCAGGAGCGATCAAACAACACCCCTTTTTCTTCAGACGAGGCAGACACCCTTGCCAAAGAACCCAGTGAAAGCACAAAAGGATCATAGATGCCTCCAAAGTTATCCGCACTCAAAGGTGTCTGAGTGGCCTTCCTGAGGTAGTCCCGCTGGAGATCCCAACGCTCCGCAGATTCCGCCACGCGGGAGAGAAGAAAAGCGTAGTCCCCCGCCAGCCCCACCGCCTGACTCCGCAGGCTCTCACCCAGCGCCAGCGCCTCTTCGTATCGCTGCCGGTCCTCCAGTTTCCGCGTGATCTCCAGCATCACATTATTTGCGGCGATCTTTGAGGCCCCAAACAAACTCAGCTCACCTGACTGAAACCGAAAGCCCTCTGCGCTTCGCCGACTCGACAAAATGGGCCTGTCCTTTGCAACCAATGAGGGGTCGGGACGCGGGTTCGAATCCAAGGAAGCCAGCATCGAAACGCAGGCGACGGCAATCCGGCTGCGCATACTCAAAACCGCTTGAGAACGTCTCTTCTCCGTGGCCCATTCAATCACCTCAGCCATTCCATGGGACCTCAGGAGCAACCAAGCGAGAGAGTATTGAGAAGGCAACGACTCATCCTTCTTCAGCGCCTCTTTCAGCAGCGGCCTGAACTCTTCATCCGCACCCGCATAATAGAGCGCCCACAATTGCTCGAGCGGCGCCGACTTTTGCGCTGTCCACTCCTTGATCCACGCGCTCCTCTCTGCGCCGCCTTTTTCACGCAGAAGAATGGACAGTTCCTCAATAGCTCGCAGCTTCACGAGGCTTGCATCATCTGGAAGCTCTAAAAACTCGGGCCGCGGAAAACTTAGCCAAGCACGCAGTCGGTCAACCTCAGCAGACTCCAAGCCGCCGGTGGAGGTGCTCATCTGATCGATGATCTCACTCACCGGTCCTGCATCTTTGGTCCTTCTCAGATTGGAAATCGGCAGCGGCCATCTTTCGATTGCCTGCGGTGCTTTGAAGGAAGGCGTCGTGGAAATCAATGCTCGAAGATGTCGTTCCGCTGCAGTGTCATCCGCCACACTGAGACACTTCAGCGCCAGCCTCAGCCTCGCCCTCGCTTCCCAGGGCCTCACTTTGACGATTTGCTCGTAGACCCGCCGCTCAGCCTCGTCCTGCCCCGTCGTTCGGTAATGCCCAGCCAGGTCCAGCAGCGCATTCGCATCTTGTGAAAATCGACTTTCAAGCCGACGTCGCACTCGATCAGCCTCCGCGATCTGAAACGTCTGCTCCAGGAGTTGCACCAATTGCCGCGACTCAGCCGCCACTTCTTTATCGGGCGCAGCAGAGGCGATCTGCTTTTGAAAATACACCGCTGACTTCAGATCACCCACACGCAGAGCCGCCGCACGGAGTTGATCTAAAGAAAATGGAGTGTCCGGAGCCGTGTAGTAGGCCTGTTTCATTTCAGCGAAAGCCTTGATCGGATCACCCCGACGCTCATGCACTTGAGCGAGAGCCTCGTGGTAAAATCCATCAAAGGGATGCCTCTGCACCCGACGTTTCACCGCCGCCTCCACTAAGGTTAGACGATCCTTCAGCACCGAAGGCTGCAACTCTCCGCCGGAGGCATCGGTGAAAAGAAGACGCTCAAGAAAGCTTTGAAACAACTCTCTCCGGCGCTTCACATCCGACTCCAGTTCCACAATGCTCACCTGCACCTCCACAAACTCTTGCACACGCTGCAGCTTTAACAGTAGCTCCGCCTGCCGGGTGAGCATCGGCACCGCACGTGTGCCCTCGCTTTTTCTCGCCGCGGCCTCCCACACTTGCAGCGCTTTCTCAGGCTCACGCATCAGCATGTAACACTGCGCCAAAGCCGAGAGCACCATTTCATGCTCCGGATTCTCCCTCGCGGCCTGTTCGAGGATTTTCACCGCATTGACCATACCCGACTGACGCGCATCCTCTCCCCGCCAGCCGTTACTCTGGAGGCCTGCCTCAGCCTTCTGGCTGCCTTCCATGACCAACTCGCTCAATCGAAGCAAATAGCGCACCCGATTGCCCGGATCACGCAAGGCCAAAAGCCGAAGCTGGCGCTCCATGCGCGCCGTATCCTGTCCCGCCATTGACACATCCAACAAAAGCTGATCCACCTCCACGGGCAGATCTTTCCTCACCTGCCCTTTCGCATCAAAAACCAGTCTCCTCAGCATCCGATAAGAGTCGTCGATCATTTCAGCCCGGTAGGCCCACCACGCTGCACGCATGACTCTTGCATCAACGACGGGCCCTTCACCCGCGCTCTTGATCAGCGTCTTGGCATAATCGAGGACCGCTGGAGTCACGGGGTCCTTTTTCGGCGTCTCCTCCGCGTCACTGGCAAATCCCGCACCCGATAAAATGGCAGGGATTTGAAAACTCGAGGACTGTTGTTGATCAGGCTCAGGATCTTTTTTCAGCTCCCCCACGAGGACAGCCAGAAGGCGCTCATCCACATCCATCCGGTCATCGGGAGTTTCACTTTGGGTCCACGCCTTTTCGAGCAGTTTTACGGCCTCTTCCGTCTCCCCTTGTTCCGTCAGTAACTCAGCCAGCCGCACCCATTCTTCGCGCCCCGCAGCTGGACTTCCGACCGCTTTTTTCGCGGCGATCACGGCCGCCTCCACATCACTGCCCACCATTAAAAAGGCTGCCACATCGTTGAGGCGTCGTTGCTTCGCTTCCGCGCTAGGTGCCTCGGAGACGAACGTGCTCAGAGCCTTGTCCATCGCCTCCAAATTACGTCGACTCTTGAAATGAGTCGCCAGCTCAAAAACAGCCTCCGCCTTCTCCGGCTGAAGGCTCACCCTCGCGCGAAGAATCGTCTCCACAATTTCATCCAATGCTTTTTCCTGCGCAAAAGCCAACACCGGTTTCTCCACCTCCAGCTCACCCGGCCGAGCTGCCAACAGCTCTTTGAGTCGCACCGAAGCATCGGCAGGTTTACCCAATCGCAAATCCGCTTCGCACCGCAGTAAAACCACCGCTGCCACATCCTTGCCGTTGCCTTTCAGTTTTTCGTCGATCAGAGCCGCAGCCTCAGCCGCACCCTCGTGATCCAGGAGCGCACGGACGAGCAGCCAGCGATACTCATCGGTATCTGGGGCGATTTGGGTCAACTCACGCAGCCAGTGCAGTCGCTCATCCACATCCACGGTGATTCCAAAAAACGTCACCAGATCCGAATACGCCTTTTCCACTGGCGGCTGCTTTCGCCCTTCGATGAGCAACTTGTTCTTCAGCTCATCCAACGCCCCAAAACGCTCGTGCAGCCTCACCCGCTGTTGGAAAAAATCACCATAGCGACCATCCCGGAAATGGAGTGCCCCCAGCGCCTCCGTCAACGCAGCATCCGCTTTCTGAAACTGGTCCGCGTGACTGTGAATCCGCGCCAGATCGTAAAGGGCCTCCAGCCGCTGCTGCGGATCGGCCTGCCGAGCCAGCCCTTCAAAGAACGCAGCTGCGCGATCTGGATACCCGGCCTGAAGAAGAAACTGCGCCACTTGGCGAGCGAGAGCCAGATCCTTTGGCTTCAGTTTCGCCGCTGCCTCCCACGCGGCTGCTGCCTCCATGTTTTTCCCCGCATTCAATGCCACGCTGCCATACTCCATCCACGCCTGCGGTTTCTCAGCATCCTCGGCAGGCAAGATCTCTGCCAGCCGCTTCAGCAAAACCAGCGCACGATCCGTTTGTTTCAAATCCGTCGCCAGATCCGCGCGGGCTCGCATCGCAAAACGGTTGTCCGGTTCCGTTTTCAACACCTCGTCACAGCGTTCGGCAGCGGTTTTCAGGTCGCCATTCTTATGCAGCAGCAAGGCTTCCACCAGCATGACTGAGGGGTGTCGAGAACTCGCCGTCTGAGCTTTGATATTTTCGAGCAGCAGGGCCGTCGCATCGTGCTGCGCATACAACTCCCAAAGCAAATCCACTACTCTTCCTGACTCCGGCTGCTCCACGAGAAGAGACAGGTATTCATTCGCCAAGCGAGTCTCCTTTTCGTTCCAACTCGACTTCTCTGAGTCAGCACCCAAGGCGACGCTTCCAACGAGCGCCGCCGCGATCGAACACCCAACCCACAGGAGATGCATGGACTTCAAAAACACGACCCCAATCATGCCACGCTCTGCACCAAAACGCCAGCACCGTATCGAGGCAAGGTTTCAGAAGCGTTCGGGCGATTCCTCGCCCGTTTTAAACACGGGGCGGGGTTGCCCCCGATACCGGCTTGAAACGGGGCAGGAATGCCCCGACTACGTTTTATGGGTTCTTCGGTGCCTTTCAAATGCTTGAGCCGCAACTTGCCGGTGGAGATCACCCAGCAAACCTTGCCGCATCGGGTGCAGCCGGGGGTGAGCTACTTCTTCACGTTTCGTCTGGGCGATTCGGTGCCGCAGACCTTGCTGGGTGAGTGGATTCGCCAACGCGCCGCATGGCTGGAGCATCATCCGCAGCCTTGGTCACCAACGGACACGCTGGAATACGCCGAGCGCTTCACGGAGCGCATGGACGCATGGCTGGATGCAGGGCATGGCAGTTGTGCTTTGCGTGATCCCGAGGCCAGAAAGCTGGTCGAGGATACCATCACGAAATTTGATGGCATCCGACTTCATCTCGACTGCGTGGTCATTATGCCGAATCACGTTCACCTCCTCGTGAAGCCAAACGACGATGAAAACGTCTTCAAGCTCAACGGCGGCATGAAAGGCTACAGCGCACGGGCCTGCAATCTACTGCTCGACCGCACCGGCCAAGCGTTTTGGATGGAGGACAGCTCCAACCGCATTGTGCGGGACTACGACGAGCTGCGGGCGTTTCGGGATTACATCCGACGGAATCCTGTGGAGGCGAAGTTACGCGATGCAGAGTTCACGCTCATCGAGAATCATGTGCTGAATTAACCGGGCCATTCCTTGCCCGGTTTGGATGTATTCGGGCGATTCCTCGCCCGTCAGAGCGGACAGGAATGTCCCCATTACTGCCGGAAAGGCGGGGCAGGAATGCCCCGATTACTTCGCCTTCAACACCCCGCGCATGATGATGCCGTGGCCGGGGAAGCTGCAGACGAAGGGATAGTCGCCGGGAGCGGCCAAGGTGAACTCGAGGGTTTCCTCTTTGCTCATGTCGAGAAGCTTGGTGTGGTGCAAAACGTCGTCACCGGCGGGGATGAAGCCTTTTTCGAAGCCGGCGGCGCCCATGACGATGGCGGCGTTCATGACGGCGTCGGCCTTGCCGGGCTTGGTGACGAGGAGGTTGTGCGGCATGACGTCGGTGTTGGCGAAGATGAGCTTGATCTTTTTGCCGGCTTTCACGCTGAGCTCCTTCACGTCATACATGAGGCGCTCACGGATGGTGCCGATGCGGATGGTGGTCAGCTCAGGCGTGTCGCTGAGGATGCCGGACTTCTGAGCCTTCTCCTCGACTTCTCCGGCGATGACGCCGCCTTTGGTGCTGGCTTCGACGTTGAACCACAGCTGCTGCACGACGTTGGCAGCGTTGCGGGCATGGAGCTCAGGGCTGGTTTGCAGTTTCGCGAGCAGCGCGGTGTCGCGGACATTGTGTTGCTGGTGGAGCCAGAGGGCTTCGAGCAAAGGATGCGCGTCTTCTTTCTTGGTGGCATCGAACTGCTTCATCCATTCCTTCGTGGCGGCGATGACTTCGGCGGTGGGGCGCTCGCTGAGTTCGACGCGGGTGCGGTGACGCACGCCATCGGCGGGATGCTTGAGGTTTTCGAGCAACGCGGGGATGGGCTGGCCGTCGATGGCGACGGGTTTCTGCAACTCGCGACCTTTGGCGGTCATGCGGTAAATGCGGCCGTGTTTGTGGTCGCGGTTGGGGTCGCGCACGTTGTGCTGCATGTGGCCGATGATGACGTTGTGCCAGTCGGCGATGTAAAGAGCACCATCTTCACCGAAGACCGCATCGCTGGGGCGGAAGTTTTTGTCGCCGCTCATGAGCAGGCCACGTGATTTGTCCTCGGTGACGCTGCCATCGGCCTGCGTGACTTTGACGGTGAGGTCTGCGCCAGCGGGCTCGCCCCAGACCGATCCGCCCTCGGCATTGCGGGCCAAGTCGTAGTGCTTGATGCCGAGGAAGCCGATGACGTTGCAGATGAGGAAGTCGCCCTGCATGTCTTCGGGGAAGTGGGTGCTGCTGACGATCTCGCTGGCGGTGACGGGACGCACTTCCTTCTTGAGCAGCTCATGCATTTTGAAGCCGTTGCCTTCGGGGCGGACTTGGTAAGCGCGACCACCGGTGCCGTCGGTGGCATAGAGATAACCCCAGGCGTCAAAGGCGATGCCGTGCGGGTTCGGCGAGTTGTCAGCGTGCTTCGCGATGGTGAAGCGGCGCGGATCGAAGCGATACATGGCGCTGGTGCCGGTCTGCAACGACGGACCCCATGGATGCTCGTGATTGTGCACCATGAAGACGCCGCTCTGCCAGTAGATGCCGCCATCGGGGCCCATGACAAGATTGTTCGCGCCGTGATGCGTGTCGGCGAAATCGACGCCTTGCAGCATGATCGTGCGCACGTCGGCCACATCGTCGCCATCGGTGTCTTTGAGGAAGATGATGTCCGGGGCGCAGGTGACGATGACGCCGCCATTCCAGAACTCAAAGCCAAGCGGATTCTGCACGCGGGCGAACTCGGTGATGCGATCTGCTTTGCCGTCTTTGTTGTCGTCGTGGCAGATGACGAGGGCGTCCTTCATCTCCTTCAGCGGCTCCCACATCGGGTAGGTGTGCCACACGGCGGCCCAGAGGCGGCCTTTGGTATCGACCTGCATCTGCACGGGATTCACGAGCTGTGGGAACTGCGCCTCATCGGCGAAGAGGCTCACTTCAAAGCGCGGATCAAAGGCCATGTGCTTGATCGCTTCCTGGCCGCTGATGTATTCCGTTCGGCCTTCTTTCTGAGCGTTGGAGGACTTCGACTTTCCGCCGACATTGGAAATCACCGACACAGGCGCTGGCACGTTGCTGTCATTGACTTTGAGATCGCCGCCCTTCACACGAGCCCAGATTTTGGGGTCGCGATTACCGGTCATGACGTCGAGCATCGTCAGCTCATGCTGGAGCACGACGGCGTTGGTTTGTCCATCGGTGAAGGAGAGCGTTGAACGGCCACCCCAGACGTCATTGCCATCGCGGGCGCGGTAGCGGGCATTCCAATGCACATCCTTCTCCATCACGGCCTCACGCAGTTCTTCGAGCGACGCGGACGCGGTGACTTCCTTGCCAAGAAGTGCCTTCGCGATCACTTCCGCGAGCTGGCGGTTACCCTCGGCGCTCATGTGCACGCCATTGATCGTCAGTGGCTCCCTTGCGGCTTTGAAAAGATCGAGCGAAGGGTGGAAGAGATCGACAAAGCCCACGCCCGCCTCCTTCGCGGCAGCTTCGGTGGCCTTCGTGTAGGCTTCGAGCTGCGGATTGTGCTCCGCACCGTTCGGCACGTTCGGATTCTTCGTGTCCTCATGCGCGATGGGGCTGAAGAGCACGATGCGCGGGAAGGTTTTGCCGTTCGGCTTCGTGCCGCGCACATACTTCACGAAATCGACGAGCTGCTTTTTGAAGTCGTCCGGCTTGCTCTCGAAGGACTCGTTGTAGCCGAAGAAGGAGAACACGACATCCGGCTTCACATGCCGCAGGTAATCCGTCATGTGCATGTGCCCGCCGCTGCGAGGGAAAGAGTTCGGGCGGTCGCCACTCGCGCTCATGTTGCGGAAGCGCACGTTTTGCTCTGGCAACGCGCTTTGCAGCACCGTCTCCATCCAGCCATCGTGCTGCATGCGGTCGGGCAGGCCGTTGCCGAGGATCGCCACGGTGTCGCCTTTGCTGAAGGCGAAGGGCAGCGTGTCTGTGTAGTCCGCTGGCACCTCGACGAGCGCAGGCTCCTTTGCAGCTGGCGCTCCGCCGCTCGAGCCCTTCGCTGCTGGTTTACCCGGTTTGCCATCAAAAGTCAGGTAAGCGAGCTTGCCGCCGCCTTTAACATCAATCGTCATCGATTGAGGTGCCTCGACATTCTTGATCTCAAACACCGGCTTCCGTGTGTCATCGAGCAGACTCAGCGTGAAACCGCCCAGACGGTCTCCAAAGCCTTCACGACCCCAAAGACCAATGGTTTCGATCTCATGTGCGCTGCCGAGATCAATCTCCCACCATGGGTTGGGCTTGTTTTCAATGGTGTGCGTCATGCCTTTGCCGTAGTTGCGGTTCTTGTCGCCATCCATCGCTCGGCTCGCGTCACCGCCGTGTCCCGTCGTCGATTGCGTGGCCTTGCCACCCTTCGCAATGTTTTTGCCACCGCTCAGGATCTCGATCTCAGCGATCTGGAGGCATTTCTTTTCACCCGGAATCTCGATGCGGACGAAGCGGGCTGGTTTGCCGGTCGCGATGGCGGGCTTGGCTTCCATGGAAGCTGCGGCGGCTTTTTTCTCGACCTTCTTCTCTGGCTTCTTTGTGTTGTTGTTCGCCGGGATCGGGCTTTCAAAGCCGGCATACATCTCCGGTTTGATCCCACGTGCATAAGCGCCGCCAGCGAAGGTGTTGGGTTTGGCGGCACCGACGAAGGCGATGTTGAGGTCAGCTTTGATCTTCTCTTCCAAACCGAGCGACCAGAAGATGCCGTTCACGAGCAGGCGACGGTAACCTTCGTTCGTGATGTCCTCCGACGTGCCATACAGCGACGTGAAAACGCGACCTTCTTTGCCCGAGGCGGATTTGTAGCTGCGGGTCCACTCGCTGGGCATCGGCGGTTTGGTGGAGTCGGCAGGTGAATCGGGCGTCATGCCGTTCAGCGGCTGCGCCATGGTCAAGATCTCGCCGCTGGTAGGTTTGCCGACATAACCGCCTGCCTGCACCCAGATGTCCTTCACGCCGCGCAGGATCGGATGCTGCTTCAGCGCATCTACGATGGCAATGCGCGTGCTCTGCTTGTGATTCGTGCCGTAGTGACCGACCCAAGTCTGGCCCAGCACCTGATGACCGAAGCCGAGTTCGTAGTCGCTGCCTTTGTAGTCGAAGGAATACTTCGCGAACGGCGCGTCTTTTGGCATTTTAAAGCCGTGCGTCGCCGTGCGCATCCCGACCACCGGCCCGCCGCGTTTGAGGTAGTCGTCAAAGTGCTTCATCTGCTCTGGTGGCAGGTTTTGGAAACGCAGGAAGACCACGGCGAGGTCGGCGGTGTCCAGCGCCTCGATGCCCGGCATGTTGAATTTGTCGCCGGCGACGATCTCACCGGACTCGGGATCAATACCAAAGATCACGGTGCATTTGAAACCCTGATGCTTTGCAAGAATGCGCGCGAGCTGCGGCAGCGACTCCTCAGAGCGATACTCATGATCATTCGCTAGGAAGACAATGTGCTTGCCTTTACCCGGGCCTTCGGTGCCTTCATAAACGAGTGGAGCAGCCGTCGAGAAGGTGGCGAGCGAGAGCAGAGTGAGGAGGATGTGTTTCATGCGGTTGGAGTCGGGTGAGAGTAAAATGGGGAATGAGGTCGATTCTTGCGATTAAAGGCTCTTCAAATAGGCGGCGATGTCGGCAATGCTTTGGGGGGTCAGGCCGAGCATGATGGGCTCATACATGAGGGAGGTTTTCATTTTGGTGCGACTGGCGATGCGAGTCTTCGGGATGGTCTGCACCCCGCCGCCCATGCATTTGATGATGAGGGGATCGCTGTCAGATAAAACCATGCCGGTGATGACAAGGCCGTCAGTGGTTTTGATCTCGCTGCCTTCGTAGCCGTGGGAAATGGTGTGACTGGGCTGGGCGATGGCTTGGACGAGGATGTCGGTGGTCTGCTGCTTGCCGTAGGTCGTGAGGTCAGGACCGAAATCCACACCTGCGGCTCCGATGCGGTGGCAGGTGAGGCAGGTGGCGACGGCTGTGGCACCGTTTTTGGGATCGCCTTTCAAGGCAGCGATCTGCGCGAGGTCGAGCTTCGGCGTATTCGTGGGAGGCGGCGGCATGGGTGAGGCGACGAGCTTCACTTTGTCTGGATCATAAATGCCGAGGGCCTTCATGCTGCCGTCGATGTCGTAGGCCTTCCAATCGTTGCCTTTGCGATTCATGAGCCACCACTTGGCGAGGTCCTGCATGGGGAAGCCTTTGGCATGCGCGAGTTCCAGCATGGCACCAGCGGCTTCGCGTCCTGGGGTGAAGGCGATGGCGGTGAGCATGAGCGTGCGTTGGTCGGGCGTGAGTTGGTCATTGAGCGCACGGGCTTTGAAATCGCTCACGGCCTCAGTGGGGTGCAGACGCCAGGCTATCTTGGCAAAGGCATCGTCCCAGCTGGGTTTCAAAGCGGCATAGACCTGCGCTTCCTTGCCCTCGCTGCCGAGGCCGAGCGCGTCGAGGTAGGTGCGGTCCTTGCCATCGAACTGTTGGGCGATCTTCACCAGGATCGGCACGCTCTGCTCGGCAGGGACATCGCGGAGCGTCACGGCCACTTCACGACGCACGGCGGCATCGGAATCTGAGGCCATTTTTGAGGCCATGGCGAGCACGTTATGATTGGCGCGGCGTAGCGCACGATAGGCGACGAGACGCTGCGTGGCATCTTTGGACTCCAGCCATGGCTTCACTTTGGCGATGCCTTCATCCCCCATCTGAGCGAGCAACCACGCAGCACGCGCGGCAATGAAGGAGTCGCTATCTTCGAGCAAGGCGGCGACGGCTGGCACGGCTCTGGCACCTGCGGCTTTCAAGCGAGTGAAGCCGCTGTTGCGCACGTTCACGGCGGGGCTCTTGAGCGCGGCAATTTGACCTTCGATGGCATCCAATTGCAGATTTGGAATCTGAGATTTGAAATTTTTCGGAGCGATGCGGTAGATGGCTCCGGTGTAGCCATCGTCACGGGTGCCGTGACCACCGACACCGGGGTCAAACCAGTCGGCGACATACAAAGCGCCATCGGGTCCGACGCAGACATCGCTGGGGCGGAACTTGGTCTTCAGCTCGCCCGTAGGACGCCCGCCGAGGAAGTCGCTGCCGGCCCATTCCTTCTCTTTGTTGGAGGTGAGGAAGTCCATGCGCTCCAGCTTGAAGCCTGCGCCGTCGGGCACGGGCAGGTAGCCGAAGACGACGTTCTTGCCGGCTTCACAAGCGAGCAACAAGCCGCGCCATTTGTCACCGATAGCGCCATTTTCATAGAAGGCCACGCCGGTGGGCGAGCCGCCGCCATAGACATCGCCAGCGGGCATGGTGCCGGGGTCTTCCTGACGCCACTCGGCCGTTGGTGTGTCCTGGCCGGGACGTTTGTCCGCGCCCCAACTGCGTTTGCCATCGGCGCTGGCAAATCCGGCATTGCCGCCTTCCAACACATGGCTCACGCGGCAGGCGGGCGGGTCATCGTTGTCGCTCTGGAAAAGGTCGCCGTAGCTGGTGAGTGTCTGCTCGTAGCTGTTGCGGTAGTTGTGCCCGATGATGTTCACGTTGGTGCCATCGGGATTCATGCGCACGCTGAAGCCGCCGATCCACACATGGCCGTCGTCGCTCTTCATCCCGGCGATATCTTGCAGCATGTAGGGGCTGCCCATGCGGAAGGTTTTGCCGCTGCGATCGGTGAACTGCGCGCCGGTGTTGCCTTGATTGAAATACCACTGGCCATCCGGTCCGGCAGTGACGCTGTGCAGGCTGTGGTCATGCTGACGACCTGCGAAACCGGTGAGCAAAACCTTGCGCTTGTCGGGAATGCGGTCGCCATTGGTGTCGGTATAAACGAGAAGGTCAGGTGGCTGCGACACGACGACTTTGTCATCGAGCACGGCGACGCCGAGCGGCGCGGCGAGTTCTTTTTCCTGTACGAAGACGCTGCTCTTGTCGGCTTTGCCATCGTGGTCAGTGTCTTCCAGGATCACGATGCGATCTCCTTCGGGCCGGCGGCCGCCTTTGCCGCGATAGTTGACGCCTTCCGCGACATACATCCGACCCTGCGCATCGAAGTCGATGTTCGTCGGGTTGTAGAGCAGCGGTGAAGTGGCCCAGACGGTGACTTCCAGACCTTCCGGCACAGTGAACATCTCCGCAGGCACCAGCGGCGGACCTGCATTCAGATCACCCTGCTGAAGCTTCGATGGCAGAGCGGTATACACATGGAAACGCATCCCGGCATCGCTCGGTTTGCCTGCACGCTCCATGCCACCGTCATCAATCGCCACCTTCGCGGTGAAGCGCTCAACACCGCTAGGAAGATCATAAGCGATGGTCGATGAAGCATGAGTGCCGATGCCCTTTTCATAGACCTTGCCTTCGACCTTGATCGGGCCACCGGCGTTGTTTTTGCCAATCAACGTGCGGCCATAGCCACGCTCTTCGCCCTTCCATTTCAATGAGGTGAGGTCGATGGTTTTGCCGTCTGCCATGATGAGTTTTGGCTCAATCCAGGTGGCCCAGTCGCAGGAGATCCTGCCCTGATCGGAGGCGACGAGATACAGTTCCTTCGCTTTCTTGATGGCCACGTCGATGTCGAGAATGCGTGGCTTCGGATTCTTGGCCGTCATCAGCGGCGTTTCGAAGACAGGCTTGGCATTGCCAACAGGCATCGCGCCCGCACCGCGAGCTTCGGCCATCATCGCGTCGAGCTCGGCTTGAGTCGGTGTTTTGGTGGCGATTCCGTTGGCTGGAATCTCCAACCCAGCGGCCCACGCGACGCCGTTCAGCATCGTCGTGCGGAAGCTGTCGTTCGTCATGTTCGCGAAGAAGTGGAAGCCCGTGAAGCCAAAGCCGCGACCGCCTTTCGGCCGATCAAACGCCCACGCGAGATGCTGCGGCTTGCCCGCCTTCACATCCGCGAATGCGTCCGGGTTTCCACCGTGCGGACTCGGCTTGTCACCTTCTTTGAACTTCACCGTGTTCAGCGGCGCGATGGCGCTGAGCACCGGCGTCACGCCCCTCATCTCCGGCACGAAGCGCATGTGGTAATACCATTCATCCTTCGCCGAGAAGGCCTTCACACCCTTCGCCACCGGATGCTGGCCCGGCTGCACGCTCGCCTCCCAAGTCGGGTTCACGGAGTAAAACGTCTCAAAGAAGCCGCCCATCCAGTCGAGGTAGTTTTTTCCCTGCGAGCCGATCTTCGCCTCCACGCCATAATGAATCGCCGCAAAGCCCGCCCCGCGATCACAAGCCGCCTTGATGTTCGCATCGTCCGCCGCCCGTCCGCCGTGATTCAGCAGCACGATGATCGCATCCGCTTTGGTCAGATCCTTCGGCCAATTGTTCTCCGGATACACCACCGCAAAAGCCTGCGAATAGGTTTCATTGATCCGCCGTGCGAGATACGAAGCCCCCGCGAGAAACTCATGCTGCCCGCCGCCTCCATGCGTACCCTTCGCTGCGATGAACACCAGCCTCTTCGTGCCTGCTGGTGCATTGTTCTGGCCAGTGTAGTCAAAAATGTCACGCGGCTGCGCAATGGCAGAAGAACTGAGCAAGGCGAGAGCAAGGAGGGATTTCATGCGGGATGGCAAATGGGGAAACTTCTATACCACCCGAAATGATGGAATCGGACAAAAAATATCCGTCAGCCCTACTTTTGCGCCGCTGCGGCGCGGTAAGTCTGGATGGAGTCGATCTCCAGTTCGAAGGGTCCTTGCTTTTTGTCGCCGAGCAGGATGCTCACGCGGCGAACCTTGGCTGGATCCAATTTTTCCTTGGGCAGATCGAGACCTCGGAAAGTGCCTTTGAAGCTGGCAAAGGGAACCTTCACTTCAATCCATTCACCTTTCTTGGTGGCAAACTCTGCCGCGAAAGAAACCTCCATGCCGCGAAAGAGCGCATCGGTGGCGAGCCTCGCCTGATAGGTGCGCCCATCACCTTTCACACGCAGCAACAGACCCAGATCGCCGCTGAGATCCAACTTCAAGTCGCCACTGCGAAAGGTCGAGAAGCCACCGTTGTTTTCCAATGACAACATGCCACTGAACTTCATGGTCCCGCTAGGGTTCAGTGTGAGTTTCCCCTCCGACAACCCACCCATCACGCCATCATTCACAACCTGCCAATCCATGCCGTCTTTGCCGTCAAACTCTGTGATCGATTGTCCACGCGCAGTGTCAGCATAGAGAGACATTGAAAGCAAAATGAGAACGAGATGTTTCATGATCATTGGACTGAGTAATCGGTTTATCTGATGGGATAACCCTGCCAGAGCCACTCGAGGGCATGAGGTAGGATCTGTGGCTTGGCCGGGCCGATGCCGTGACCCGTGTTGAGACAGAAGAGGTATTGGTAAGAGTAGCCCTTGGCTTTGAGAACCGCGGCCATGCGGTGATTGGCTTCGACCCAGTCGTGCATACCATCCCGCATGACATTGGGATTGTAGTTGTCGCGGTCGCCCACCGCCATCCAGATGCGCAAAGGTTTCACAGGACTTTCGGGAATGAGTTTGTTATGGAAGCCCCAAGCACCATCGGGTGTCTCGGGATTGAAGGGCCATTGTTGATTCACGAAGGTGCCGGAAAAGGTGAGCACACGATGATAGAGCTCGGGGTGATACCAGGCCATGATGAGGGCGGCGGAACCACCAGAACTGTTTCCCATCGTGGCGCGACCCTCGGGGTCCTTGGTGAGTTTGACGTTGATGTTTTTCTCCACCAGTGGCAGCACTTCGTTCTCAATGAATTCGGCGTAGAGGCCCGACATGGTATCATACTCGCGACCTCGCTCATGGCCCTGGGCATCGCCACCGCCGCTGGAAATGGAGATGGCGATCATCGCGGGCACCCGTTTCTGAGCGATGAGATTGTCGAGCACGCGAGCGAGGTTCAGATCAGGCTTGCCCATGCCGGGACCATCATGAGCGACGATGAAGGGCGCGGCGGTTCCGGAGACGTACTGAGCCGGCACATAAACGCTGGTGGTGCGCTTGTAGTCGATCGGATGCGTTTCGACGATAAGCGTCTTCGGATTGTTTGGATCGACCGTTCCGAAGACATCGCGAGCGATGCCAGGATTGAAGAGCTTGCAGTCTTTGGAGTCGATCTGGAACTGCTGCACCCTACCCTGAGGCACGCCATCGACGACCTTGGTCTCAGGTGCGGCGACGTAGTCAGGACCGATCACGAAATCGCCATTCACATCCACCGGCGGATTCACACCTGGCTTGCCATCGAGGCGAGTGAACTTCGGGGCACCCGGGGCATCAAAGGCGCGCGTCGGTGGCGTGGGTTTGTCTGGTTTTTTCTCTTTGGGCGCACTGAAGACGGTGGGAGAAAAGGACAGCGAGAGCGCGAGGCTGAAAGGGAGGGAAAGGCGGGAAATTTTCATGGGTTGGTGAGTTCAGGACACTGTCGAAAGTGAGGTTCCTTTACACTGAGATAAGTTTAACGCACTTTCCAAATCTTCACGTCGTCGATCCAGACCGTATTGTTTACCAGAAAACTGAACCAGCGCTTCATCGGATGGGCGAAGCCTTCGGAGCGGTGTTTGGCGAGCTGTTTGCCGTCGATGCTGAGGCGCATTTCATCGCCCTCAGTCACGAGCACGAGTTCATGCCACTCGGTGTCGGCTTTGTAGGGAACGCTGATGTTTTTCGTCTTCAGCAGTGCTTCGAGATCGGCGGGGATTTTCTCTTTCTTCGCCACCGCGTCGTCACGACGCTTGCGGTTCTCCAGATTCATGATGCCGGTCTTCGAATCGGTCAGGGTGATGCTGCTTTGCGAAAGGATGCCGTAACAGAGATGCCCCGCGTGGACGCCTTGGGTTGTCTCTCGATCCACGTAGCCCAGTTGCAGTGTTTCCGCTTTGTTGATACCCGGAAAGCGGAAGCGAACTATTGCACCGCCATCCGTGAATCCTGCTTCATGATGAATGTGCGCCGCATGTTTAGCCTCGACGGAGGCACTGGCGATCTTGAGGATGCCTTTATCCAAATCCGCCATCTTGATGTGCGGCACACGATCCGCCGTGGCGCTGTTCCAGCCATTGCCGATGGCTTTGGCAAGGTTGCTGTCTTCTTCACGCTCGAAAGTATCATGAAAGATCAGCATCCCTTTTTCGCGAAGCCAAGTGGCGTCGGTCTGCGCGGAGGCAACAAGGCTGATGGCGATTGCCTGAAGGCAAAGAAGGGTGGTTTTCATGAATAGGAATTTGGCAGAACGAACGGGAAAGCTCAGTCTAGATTACTGGGTCATCTGGAGAAACTTATCGGCAAACCGTTTGCCAATCTCGTTTTGCGCGGCGGTGTCGAAATGCACGTTGTCGCCGATGTGGGTCTTTAAGTCACGGGCATCGACACAGGCGGTGTGGGGAACGTTTCTTGGCAGCGCGAGTTGGATGTCGTTCATGGCTTTGAGATCGCTCAGGCGCGGCTCGGGCTGCATTTCGCCGATGGTGCAGGCGATGAAGGGTAGATCGGGCTGCGCGAGATCGGTGCGGAAGGCTTCGATCATGGCGCGGAGGCGCTCGGCATGCAGGGGGAGTTCCTGGGCGTTCGCATTGGCCTCGCCTTGCAGCCAGAGGATGCCGCGGAGGCGGGCTTTGACGGGCGCGGTGGTTTGCAGGGCGAGCTTGGCACGGCGGAGGGCGTCGTCGTAGAGCTTCGCGCCTTTCTGCCAGAGCTTGATGGAGGATCCGCCGACGGCGCAGGGCACGATGCCGATGGCGGCGGTTTTGTCCTGCTCAGCAAGTACCTCGGCAAAGGCCAGCCCGGGGCCGACGCCGGCGTTGTCGTGGCCTTGAAAGGTCTTCGCGTCGCCCGTGAGATGCAGCGGATGCCGAGCGAGATACCACTGGTCGTCTTTGAGATGCATCATGACGATGCGCGGGTCATTGTGCGGCTCCTCCGGCATGAAACCGCGGCCTTTCATGTTCGACTGTCCGCACAGCAGCCACAGATCGAGATGCGTCGCGCCCTCCGGCAGCTTCGTGATGTCCACGCTGACCAGCGGCGGCTTCGTCGGCGGCGGTGTAGAGACCTTTTGAGCGTAGAGCGAAGGACTGAGGGCGAAGAGACAGAGGAGAAATGCGCGGCGCATGGTGCGTGAACGAGACGCAGGTGAGGATGTTGCACCATCAAACTCTGCTCCTTTGCCTCTCTGCACCTCTGCGGCAGAAACGAACGTTCAGGACGCTCGGATTTGCCGCAGAGGGGCAGAGGAGCAGAGCGGCTGAGGTTTTAAGACTCCCGTAAAGGTGGCGGAATTACGTTTTCAGGAAGGTATGGCCCGAACCACCGTCCTTCTGGGTCTTTGGGCGATGTGCTGATCCGTTGAAGCATCCGTATGTGTTCGCCAAGGTTTGGCAAAGCACGGCCGGATGGCCCTGCCAAATAGTCTCGCATAGACGCTCCATCAATGAGCAATTCGTCGGGATCGACAGATCGTTCTCGGTGCCAGTCCTCGGGATCAATGTCCGGAACAATAAAACAGTGTGGTTTGGCTCCCCAGTTCCAAGCATTTGAGTATTGCCCGAGTTCACCTGTCTGATCGTTCTTGTAGAGTCGATGCTCCTCATCGGAGTGCTCGGCCAGCAATCGAAGATCTTTGATGATGCTCGGAGTCTCTTTGGCTCGCTTCGATATCGAGTCGCGAGAGAATTCGAGGTGCGGAAATTGGGGCAGTGACGACATATCGCTCACTATTCTGAAGGCCCTTGTTGTGCTGTCACCTTCACATTCACGATCTTCCCCTCAAACTTCCCCTTCGCGGTGTAAGCGGCCACGGGCACTTTGTTGTCGTGGCCGAGGCAGAAGTCTTCCTTGGGTTGGGTGCGGATGAGGCCGGGGCTGGTGGCGGTGATGGGGGTATTTTGATCGAGCTGGAGGGTGAGCTGGCCTTTTTGGCCGAGGGTGGCGGTGATGCGGTGGGGTTGGTTGTCGGCGGGGTAATCGGTTTGGGCGGTGGTGAGAGTTTTGCCGTGGCGGATGGCCCAGATGAGTTTGCCGGCGCTGAGATGGAGCGCGTAGCCGGTGCTGGCGCCGCCGTGGGCGATGAGGATGGCATCGCGCTGCGCGGTGGTGACTTCGCAGGTGAGCGTTAAGGGTGTGTTGGCGATGAGCGGGGCTTTGTCGGCGGCGAGGGTGTCACCGGGTTGGAGCTTGGAGAGGTCGGTGGGCTTGCCTTTGGCCTTTGCCTTGGGAGCAGGGCGTTCCTTGGGTTTGTCGCTCGTGGGATAGAGGGTGACGGGATTTTCGACTTCGCCAGGTGGGCGGCGGCTTTTGGGTTCGTTGCCGCCGATTTCGGCGGTCATCTTCTCGGCGAGCGCGGTGAGTTTCGCGACGATGTCGGGATGCTGCGCGGCGAGGTTGGTGCGTTCGTCGATTTCTTGATCGAGGTTGTAGAGGCGCGGGTTGGTCTTCGCGTCGTCCTCAGTCTGGCCTTTGGCGCGGGCGTTGCCTTGTGTCATGAGCGCGAGCTTCCACGGGCCCTGGCGCACGGCCTGGAGGTTGTAGCTGGAGAAGTAGTAGTGCGCTTCGCGTGGCGAGTCTTTGCTTTGGCCAAAGAGCAACGGGGAGAGGTCGCGGCCGTCGAGCACGGGCTGCGAGGGCACTTCGGCGCCGGCGATTTTCAGGCAGGTGGGGTGCACGTCGATGGTGCCGGCGACGGCATCGCACACGCTGCCGGGCGCGATTTTGCCGGGCCACCACGCGAGCGTGGGGACGCGCACGCCGCCTTCCCAGGTGGTGCCTTTGCCGCCGCGCAAGGGACCGGCGCTGCCGCCATCGGGGCCTTTGATGAGCCAGGGGCCGTTGTCGCTGGTTAAGATGACGAGCGTGTTCGTGTCGAGCTGCAGCTCGCGCAGCGTGTCGAACACGCGGCCGACGCTGGCATCGACCTCCTGCACCCAGTCGCCAAAGCGGCCGTTTTGCGAGCTGCCCTGGAAGGCTTTGCCGGGATGGATGGGCGTGTGCACGGCGGTGTGCGGGAAGTAGAGGAAGAAGGGCCGATCTTTGCTGCTGCGGATGAACTTCACGGCCTCGTCGGTATAGATTTCCTCGATGCGATCCTGGTCCGTCTCATCAAGCAGGCGTTCCACCTGATCATCGCGCACAAGCGGCACGACGCGGCGGCCGTCCACACTCGCGGTTTTGAGCATGTCATTGGAATACGGGATGCCGAGGTAGTGATCAAAGCCCTGCTTCGTGGGCAAAAACGCCGCTTGGTCGCCGAGGTGCCACTTGCCGATGCACTGCGTGGCATAGCCCAGCGGCCGCAAGCGATCCGCGATGGTGTGCTCCTGCGGATGCAGCCCGTTTTTGCTCCCCGGCGGATACACGCCGGGCACGGAAATGCGTGCGCCATAGCAGCCGGTCATGATTTGCGCCCGCGACACGCTGCACACCGGCGCAGCGTAAAACGACGTGAGCTTCATCCCCTCCCGCGCCATGCGGTCGAGATGCGGCGTCTTCTGCTTCACCGCGCCGAAGGGCCCGATGTCGCCGTAGCCGAGGTCGTCGATGAAGTGGATGATGATGTTCGGCGGCGGAGTGGCCGAACAGAGCGAAGAGCTGAGGGCGAGGAGGCAGAGTAGGAGGCGCATGGGGAATGATGGAACGGCAACGAATCGGCGCAAGCATAGTAGCCATCTCGCTCCGCGAGATGAGCTGGGGGCTCACGCAGACACGAAGACGCCTGAAGAGTTCGATAGCTTTCGTTTTTTCGGAGCGCCTTGCTCCTTTGCTTCGCTACGTTCACCCTTCGGGCAGCTTTTGGCTGGCTATCTCCCTTCGCTCGGTTCGACGAAGCGAGAGGGCTACTTTGCTCTGCTCCAAAGACGCGCTTGGTCGGCTCGCAGGCCAGCTTTGATCGGATTTTGCGCGATGTAGTCACGCAAGCGCCGAAACTGGCCTTCGTGCCTCACAAGGTGATCGAAAGCATCCTGCTGCCAAAACCGGCCCTGAGTGCCGAGACGACGATTGATCTGCCGAGCAGTGAAGTGCTTCCACGAATCGCATTGTTCGACCATCGCTGCCTTATCGGGGAACGAGGCGAGCAAATGGATGTGATTCGGCATGATGACGAAGTGGAGCATCTCGTAACGATCACCATCGAAGTGCAGCAAGCTTTCGGAGACAATGTCTGCGATCCCGCTTTGCGCGAGAACACACGCGCCATGCCCCGAATCCAGCGCCTCATGCCATCGCGTGGTGAAGCGGTCGTGGTATTCGACCATCGAATCGGGCGGCAGCTCCTGCACTCGCGTCTTCCAGCCTTTCTCCGTGGGATCGATGCCTTGGGTGTTGAGCCAACGATTGCGATCCGCTCGCCAGCGATCCAAAACATCTTTCGGCATCGAGTCCGATGTTCGCCAGGTGATGAAGACCACGCAGCCATCCTGCGCCCAGTGCGGCAGTCTCCGCTGGGTGATGAGCAAATAGTCGTTCGGATCGAAGAAACGCATATCGAGATGCTATGGCATTCACGAATCGGCGCAAGCAAAGTAGCCATCTTGCTCCGCAAGATGAGCGGAAGGCTGGCGCAATATCGGAAGACGTTCGAAGTTTGAAAACGCCTGACTTGGCGGAGCGCCTGGCTCATCTCGACGGAGCGAGATGGCTACTTTGCTTCGCCCGATACCTTACTTCTTCACCGGCACCACCGGCCCCGTGCCTTGCGGACGACTCGTGCGCGGTTTTTCGATCTTCGTTGCGGTGGAGAGCTTCCCAGCCTCAAACGGCACCATTGTAGTCTCGGGCAGGACTTTGAGGCGGAGATTTTTGATCTCGACGCGATTGGGGTTGCCTTTGTGGAGCTGGATGGCGAGCAGGCCCTCCAGAGTGCGTTTGTCAGCGTGGTGGTCGATGAGTTCGGAGGTGGGCTGGCCGTTGATGAAGTGCTGGAGACGGGTTCCCTGCGCGACGATGACATATTCGTTCCATTGGCTGACATCGACCTTCACTGGCGCGTGCTCGCTGAGCTGCCAGAGCAAGCCCTCGGGGTCGAGTAGGACGTTTTTGCCGTTCAGGCCGAAGATGCCGCGACCGCGCTCCTCATACGTCATGCCGGTGTGCTCGATGGCGGGATGGATGTCGCACTGGTAGCCGGTGATGACCCACGGGGCCACGTCCTTCAGCTCGCGGCTGCGATACTGGATGCCGCTGTTGTTATCTCCGATGACGCGGACGCTGGCACGCAATTCAAAATCCTTCACCGAGCCGCCGCGCCAGATGAGGAAGCTGTTGTTCGCCATGGCCTCCGGCGTGGGATTCGTGCCGATGACGATGCCGTTCTCGACTTTCCAGAGCTTGGGGTCGCCATCCCAACCGGTGAGGTCTTTGCCATTGAAGAGAGAGGTAAAGTCTTCTTGAGCGAAGGTAGCGGTGGCGAGGAGTGCGAAGAGGAGTGCGAAGAGGAGTGCTTTCATGAATAGGACTAACGTTGGCTTGATCACCGCACCTTCATCACGCCGCGCATGATGACCCAGTGGCCAGGGAAGGTGCAGACGTAGGGGTAGTCGCCGGGTTTGGTCGGAGCGGTAAAGCGGAGGGTTTCAACGGTGTTGGGATTGAGCAGTTTGGTATGGTGCAGGATCTTGTCAGTGACCGGAATGAAGTCCTTTTTGATGCCGTCGGGGTCTTTGGCCATTTCGTTGCCAGCGAGGCCGATTTCCTCAACGCTGCCAGGCAAACAAAGAGCCAGATTGTGTGCGGTGGCGTCGGGGTTGTTAAAAACGAGGCTCACGGGCTGACCGGCCTTCACGCTGAACTCGGTTTTGTCGAAGAGCATGCGCTCACGAACGCAATTGATGGCGATTTTGGCGACGCCGGGTTGCTTGTCGAAGGCGGTTTCCTGCACGGTCTTTTTCTTTTCGCCAAAGCCGGGCTTGTAGCTCTTGGCGAAGGTTTCAAAGAAAGCGGCGACCTTAGGATTGCCTTCGCTCTTCCAGTGACCTGACAGTGCCTCGCTACCGAGTGCAGTGCGGATGGCGTATTTCAAATGGTCGCCCATGGGCTTGTCGATGGTGCCCACAATGGCATCAAGCGCTGGCTTCGTGCCCAAGTAGCTCGCGGCGATGACAGCTTGGAGACGGACAAGTTGGTTGTCGTCATTGGCGCGCTTGGTGAGTTGTTCGACGGCATCTGGCAGGGCACTGTGGCGAAGTTGTTGCGTCGCCGCAGCACGAGCGAGGTGATCATCGCAGTTGAGCACTTGAATAAGTAGGTCGATGTTCTGGCTACTGATCGTGCGGTAGGTCCAAAGCGCTTCGACTTGATGATGACGATACCGTGCGTCCTTTGGATCGAGTTTGGCGAGCCAGGCATCGAGCGCTGCTTTGACTTCGTTGGCATCACGCTCGCGCAGTTCGCGCTTGGCTTGGTAGCGCCAGCGGTAGTGCGGGCTTTTGAGAAGATCAAGCAGAGCTGGGATGGGGGCTCCGGCGATCACGGGTGGCTCAGCGAGCTTGGCACCTTTCGGCACGATTCGCCAGATGCGACCGCTGGTTCGGAGGCGGCGAGGATCACGCAGGGAATATTGAGCATGGCCTTTGATGGGGTTGTACCAGTCGCAGATGTAAAAGTCGCCGCGCGGGCCGACTTTCACATCGGTAGGAATGAAGCTCAGGTTGGTCGAGAAGATGATGTCACCAATTTTCGTCTCTTCGAAGTGATCGTCCTTCTCGATCCACTGATGCATCTCGATGTTGTTCGTTGGCTTGTAGCGCGCTTTGATGAAGCCTCCCTGCAACTCCTGCGGATAGAAGTCGAAATCGACAAACTCCTGGCCGCAGGTGCCGGAATAGGCAGGCATTTTGCCAGCGCCCGGGTGTTGCTCGGGGTAGGGGGGATTCGTGGCGTGGAAGGCATCTGCAAAGATCGGATGACTGGCGACATGATGGCCCCAATCATCAAAGGTCACCCCCCAAGGGTTTGTGCTCGGGTAGCTGCCGAAAACCGTCAGCTTCTGGGTGTCGGTGCGCAGGCGGAACCAACCGGAGTTGTCCATGCGAACGGGACCGTAGGCCGTCTCGACTTGGGAATGAAGAAAAATGGCATCGCGGAAGATCAAATCGCCATCCGGTGTCCAAACAAAGTCATGCAAGGCATGGTGCGAATCCTCGGTGCCGAAGCCGGTGAAGACCTGCCTGCGGAAGTCCGCTTTGCCGTCGCCATCGGTGTCTTTGAGGAAGGTCAAATGGGGCTCATCAGAGACATAGATGCCGCCATCACCGAACTCGAAGGCGAGCGGAATGTGCAGCCCATCCGCCCACACTTGGCAGGTGTCTGCGCGGCCATCATGGTTGGTGTCTTCGAGCACGAGCAGGCGGTCCGAAGGCTCCTGACCTGGATAGAGATGCGGGTAAGCCTGTGAGGTGCTCACCCACAGGCGTCCCTTCGTATCAAAGCGAATCTGAATCGGATTGGCGATCTCTGGGAACTGCTCTTCACTGGCGAACAGATTCACTTCAAAACGAGGATCGACCTTGAAGGCGGCGAGTTCATTCGCAGGCGTCATCCATTCGTTCGCGCCTTTGCTTTCCTTGGTCGCCGGCATCTCTGGCACATTGCTGTCGTCCACCGGCTTATCTTTGCCAGTGGCTAAGCTCCAGATCCGCTGGTCGCGATTGCTGACCATCACATCAAAGCTGCGCATGGCAGGCAGGAAGTCGAGGTAGCCGTAGTCCTTGTTGCGGTCGCCCGTGTAATAGAAGCCGTTCAGCGGTCGGTAACGTTGGAAGAACTGCTTATTTTTGTCCGCGATGGCTGCACGCAATTCCGGCGTCGTTTCCGGCGCACTGACTTCAAAGGTCGTTCGATACAACGCTTCGCCCAAAGCCGCATAGCCGACGTCTTCGAGATGCACACCATTATAAGTTAGCCCTTTCATCGCGGGTAACATGGAGTCGAACACATTGGCAAAGCCGACCTTCTCAGCAGCGGCCACCTCGCCCATCGCTTTTGTGTAGGCAGAAATGCGTCCATTGTTCAGCGTCGCTGCAGGCACGCCTTTGACGTCCTCGTTGGCCGTGGGCGATACCAGCACGATGCGTGGACCCGTTTGGCCATTGTAGGCATGAGTTTTTAGTTCCTGAATGAATGCCGTGACTCGTTGTTTGAACTCTGGCAGTTTCTGCACACCACCGAATGATTCATTGAACCCAAACGCCGCAAAAATCACATCTGCTTTTTGAGCAGTCAGATGCTGATTCAGCGTGCCGAAATTTTCGGGTCGCGGCATTAGGTCCACTTCATCCGCTGCCCAAGCCAGCGTGCGAATCACGAGTCCGAGGTCAGCATGACCCTTTTGCAGCATCGCCTCGAAATGCGGAAACTGCGCTCCGCGATCAAACAGTGTGTTGCCGATGAATACGACGTGATCGCCCTTTTTCAGCGCGAGTGGCAGCTTCGTCTCCACCGCCGCCGCCAAAGCTGGTAAAGGCAGTGTCTTCTCCGCAAAGTAGTATTGGGCCAGTTCGGGATCTTCGGGTGGCAAGGGCTTGCCACTGGGCTTGTTCTTTGCGTCCTCTGGGTTTACCGCCATGGCTGGTTTTGCCTTCTGAGCTAAGCCTGTGGCGATGGGTAGGACTGCGAATGTGAATAGAAGGGTGCGGATCATGGCGGGTGGGATCAAACGCTCGATGTGCGTCAATGTATCCCACGATGCCTCAAAAAACCGGACAGTTTTGGGTTTGATCCGCCCGTTTCAATCCTGATCAGCAGGCAGGCCACGCTGAAGGTGGCGGATGAGTTCTTTGACCTCATGGGGGTTCCGAATATCGAGGAAACTAACTTCAATGCCTGCGTTTGCCGCAGAGGACGCCTCGAGTGTGCCAATGCCCAGGATGCCTTTGAAGCCGGTTTCTCGCACGTCGAGACTGCGGATGTCGCAGATGCGCACTTCATTTGAATTGCGCCCAAGGATGCCCCAGAGAACTTCGACACGGTCCTCAGTGACGAGGTAGTCACGGCAGCTTCGCGCAATCATGATGGCCATGAGAGTAGCCAGTGCTAGTAAGCCCGTGATGAGTGAGTAAACAGGATCAATGAAAAGCAGCATGAGCGAAGCTGTCACCAAGAACAGTAACAAGAAGAGCGTCTTCACATAACGGAACCAGGAAGGATGCGAGGAGAATAAGATCAGCTCACCGCTGGCTGTGTAGCGCTCTTTGGACGGCTCGGGTTCTTCTTCGAGTTCCTCCTCAAGGGGATCTTCTTCGTGGAGTGAGTCTGCGCGGAATTCTTGGTAGGCGGGTCTGGTGAGGCGCGCGGTGCGGCTAGGGCTGGGCGGGCGCATTTGGCTGATCACTTCACCAACTGTGTGGTCACGTTGGGTGAGTGTATCTGTGCAGAAATCACCGCGAGCTAAAGAGCTGCGCTCGACCAACTCATAGAGCTCATCTTTGGAGAGAAGATCTGGGAAAGTCGGGTGATTGTGCAGGAGGTAACGCATCGACGGATGGATCGGAGTCGCCTACTTCTGCTCAGGTGCGGGCGGGAGAAAGTCTTCGCGTCGCATGAGGTCGGTGATCCTCAGAAGCAAGAGCTCTGATTTGGGGGTCTGGCAAATTTCTCCGAGGAAGGGTGTGAGGCGATCCATCTCTGCAATGGATGCATGAACGAGAGTGGCGATGATGCGCTCGTCCTGATGCAGGGCAGGGAAGATATTTGTGACACGGAACATGACCAGTCCGCTATCCCAATCGAGTTCGAAGTTGCCGATGTTGAGCTCTTTATTCGTGCGCATGATGAGCTCAGCCACATGCATGCGATGTGTTTTGGGCACAGGAATGGTGGAGCGGGAAACCACGCTGGCGATGTTTGCGTCGCCGTGCACTTGGACGTGCAGTGGCACCTTGGTGTGGTGAGCTTCAAAGTCAGCCTCGATGACTTCCGTATTGGGAACTTCACGGTAGATCCAGCCTTGGTCGTCAAAGGCTGACAAAGTAGCGGCAAAGAGGGCAGGGGGCATGGTTGGGGAGGGAATCGCCCAGAGCATCGCGGAATTCAAGTGTGACCGCAGGGTCTCTTCGGTCTTTGTGACTCGAAGTGGTCGGGACGGCGAGATTCGAACTCACGACTTCTTGCTCCCAAAGCAAGCGCTCTACCAGGCTGAGCTACGTCCCGTTGTCTGCTCCGTGAGGAGCGGGTCGAGAAAGTGGCGCATCTCAAACAATGCGCAAGGTCTTTTACGAGAAGTTATTTTTGGCAACTCGGGCAGTAGAAGGTAGAGCGGTTACTCATGACCACACGTTTAACCTGAGTTTTACAGGTATGGCAGGGCTCATCTGCGCGATCATACACACGTAAAGTCTGCTTAAAATACCCTGGCTCACCTTTTTCATTGAGGAAGTCGCGCAGCGTGGTGCCCCCCATTTCGATGCTTGCTGCTAGGACTTCTTGAATTGCCGTGACGAGTTTGGTCAGTTGTGGATTGCTGACTTTTCCAGCCGCTTTTCGAGGGTTGATGCCTGCCATGAAGAGGGCTTCACAAGCATAAATGTTCCCAACGCCCACCACGATGTGGGAATCCATGATCACGGCTTTGATGGGAGCTTCGCGATCAGCGCAGGCTTTTTGAAGGATGGCGGCATTAAAATCTGGGCTGAAAGGTTCTGGTCCAAGCTCGCTGAGCAAAGGGTGGCTCTCCGGTGGTCCCTCAATCCAGAGTGCTGCGCCAAAACGGCGTGGGTCGTGCAGGCGGATTTGCTTTCCACGATCCGTGGTGAGGGCCAGGTGATCGTGCTTGCGCCAGGCAAGGTCAGGGTCGGTCACGCGCAGGCTGCCAGACATGCCTAGATGCAGAAGGAGGGTGCCTTTTTCCGAGGTGAAGAGCAGATACTTCCCCCGGCGCGCTCCCGAAGTGATGGTTTGGCCTTCCAGATCATGAATGCAGTCTGGGATAGGCCAGCGAAGACGCTTATCCCTGACGATCACCTCTCTCACCGTTCGGCCTACCAGCCATGGAGAGACGCCGCGCAGGGTGGTTTCGACTTCAGGGAGTTCGGGCATAATAGTTCAGAGATAAGAGGGCGCTGCAGTGGGAGGTCTGATGATTTTTGATCAGGAAGATGGTCGTGAAAAGCTGGAACTCGCGCTTTTGGCGCTTAAAATCTCGAAAATCCTGCTACTTCCGTGGAAAAAGGCCTTGCCCATTTTCTAATCATCGCCACCTTCGCGACCCCTATGTCAAAAAACGCTGGTATCGCCAAAACGAGAAAAGCCGTCTCAAAACGATTCAAAGTCACTGCGACTGGAAAGGTGTTGCGCCGTAAACAAGGCAAGCGCCATATCCTGCAGAACAAGAATCGTAAACGGAAACGCAATCTCGGTAAAGTCGCCCTCGTGGCAGAAGTGGATAAAGCTGCCGTCTTGGCGAACATGCCGTTCTCCCATCGCTAAAGCTCCCACGGTCCTCCTTCTTGAGGACCACGTTGCTCCGGACTGGTCCCTCGCGGGACCTAGGATCAGGTGAGTCCGGTCATCGAATCTTAAAACAACAGCCTGCTCGAAAAAATAGAAAATGCCAAGAGCCACAAACGCACCCGCTAGCCGCAAACGCCGCAAGCGGACACTTGCGAAAGCCAAAGGATTCCGCGGCTTCCGCTCCACCCACTTCCGTTATGCCAAGGACGCTGTCCGCAAGGCAATGACGTATTCTTACCGTGACCGTAAGGTCCGTAAGCGCACCTTCCGTAATCTCTGGGTGCAGCGTATCAACGCCGCAGCACGACCCCTGGGCATCACCTACAGCCGTTTGATCGAAGGATTGAACTTTGCTGGCATCGTGATCGACCGCAAAGTGCTCTCCGATCTAGCGATCAAGGATGCAGCAGCCTTTGAAGCCATCGCCAATCAAGCGAAGGCAGCCATTGCCAAGAAGAAAGAACAGCTCGCAGCCGCAGCATAATCTTTCTTTTTTAAAAAC
Organism: Prosthecobacter debontii; assembly: GCA_945869695.1. Classification (GTDB taxonomy): domain Bacteria; phylum Verrucomicrobiota; class Verrucomicrobiia; order Verrucomicrobiales; family Verrucomicrobiaceae; genus JAIBCL01. The sequence goes on along the minus strand of CAMBPV010000007.1, from coordinate 2,110 downwards.
TCATTCAATGGGCCGAAGCAGCAATGCTTCGGCCTTTTTGTTTTGGGGCGCTTTAGCTTTTGAGGGTGCAGAACCGTGGAACCTCACCGTTCTGTCGGCATCTTTGATGAACTAAGCCTCCCGACTAACTTGCCCTAAAGTTACGCGAAGTTTCGCCCGCCATGGATGATATGAGACTGTTCGTGATTCGAGTTTCTAATCACAGGATTAACAGGAAAACAGGAAAACAGGATTAACAGGATTAACAGGATTAACAGGAATGGGTTCTGACCTGTAAATCAGGTCTTTCTGTTTTCCTGTAAAATGGAGTCTCCAGTTGCTTTGTTGTCTCCGACTCATACGGCCAAAGTTACTCTTCGTTGCACATCCCACGCCCCGTGGATTGTCTGCTAGATCCGGGAATGGAAGATCGTTGAGTTGCGCCAGGGCTTGGTTTCACAAGGCTTCTTCGACTCGAAGCGGCTGTGTCTTGGGTGACACGCCCGAGAGGCGAAGAAGCCTTGTGTAATCAATGACGGATGCTAATCGGCGGTCAGCCATTCCTGAATCTAGGCTAAGAACTGCCGAAGAAGCCGCCGAGTTTCCGGATGCGGGTCGGGTGGCGGAGTTTGCGGAGGGCTTTGGCTTCGATTTGGCGAATCCGCTCGCGGGTGACTTGGAATTGCTTGCCGACCTCTTCGAGTGTGCGGCCAGAGCCGTCGGAGAGTCCAAAACGCTGCTCCAAAACTTCACGTTCACGCGGGTTGAGCGTCTCTAGCACGTCCTTCAATTTATCACGGAGAAGATTCATGGCCGTGAGTTCCATCGGATCACGAGCCTCCTTGTCTTCAATGAAGTCACCAAACTCGGTGTCGCCCTCGCCATCGCCGACTTTGGCTTGCATGGAAACGGGTTGCTGCGCCATGCGTAGCACGGCATTCACACGATCAACGGGAAGATGGATTTCTTCGGCGATCTCTTCAGGTGTCGGGTCGCGACCGAGCTCCTGGACGAGCTGTTTGTGCACGCGCATGAGTTTGTTGATCGTCTCGATCATGTGAACCGGAATGCGAATCGTCCGAGCCTGATCTGCGATGCTGCGGGTAATCGCCTGTCTGATCCACCAGGTGGCATAAGTGGAGAATTTGTAACCACGACGGTATTCAAATTTTTCCACAGCGCGCATGAGGCCCATATTGCCTTCCTGAATAAGATCCAGGAATGAGAGCCCACGGTTGGTGTACTTTTTGGCGATGGAAATGACGAGGCGCAGATTGGCCTCGATCATTTCCGTTTTGGCACGAGTGGACTCGGCCACGCATTGGCGTGCTTCTGCGGCGATCTGGCGGTAGGTGGCAGCGGTCTGCCAAGCCTCTGCTTCAAAGTTGATCAAGGCTTCGCGGGCTTCGTTGCTACGCGGGTGCAGGCGCAGTTCTTGTTCGATCTTGTTGAGCTCTTCCTGCTTCTGCTGAATAAGGGCAACGAAGTCTTCGTTGATCTTTTGCTTGAAGAAAAATTTGGCGCAGAGTTTGAAATAAGCGCTGCGAGCGTTGGTAAAACTTTCCAGTGCGGTTGCCTGCTTTTTCCCTGAGGCGCCGATGGAGACCTGATAATAAGAGGCGCACTTGCCATGAGCTTCAGTCACTTGAGCGATGAGTGGGATCAATTTCTTGAAGTAGAGATCACGCTCCTCGTTCTTGCGGTCAATCACCAATCGGTCGAAGCGCTCGGTGCCTTCGGCAAGATTTTTGGCGAGATCTAAGTAGCTCAGGGCCACGAAGCCAACATTTTGTAGGCACTGTTGCAGTCCCGTTTCAGCTTTTTCAATGCGCTTGGAAATCTGGATTTCCTGCTCGCGGGTCAGCAGGGGGACCTGCCCCATCTGCCGCAGATACATGCGGACGGGGTCGTCTAGTGAATCGAGCCTGCCGGCTTCATTTTTCTCAGTAGCAGCATCAGTTCCACTCAGTGAGTTGGCTTTCGCTGAGAGCGGGAGCTCACGTCCTTCGACCTCGCCATCATCGGTGATACGGATCTCCATGGCACGGAGACGGATCAGGACTTCTTCCATGAGATCGACCGTGACAATGCCGCTGGGCAGCGCCTCGTTGATGTCCTCCCAGCTCAAATG
>CAMBPV010000006.1 GCA_945869695.1 Prosthecobacter debontii | reverse complement strand
CTCAGCATCCCCCTCGGCGGCAGACTCGGAGAGCAGTGCCGCCCATGCCTCTTTCACGACCTTCAGCGCCTCCTCGTGTCGGGCGAACTTCAGGCACAGATCGACCATTTCCTCACGCGTGATCAGTCTCACGCGGTAGTCTGGGCTTTTTTGGCGAAGCACGTGCACCTCGGTCAAAGCAGCATACGCCTCATCAAAATGACCCGCTTCTCGGTGGGCGACAGCCAGAGTCAATCCATCGCTCACGAGGGCTCTTTGGTTTCCCAGATTCTCCGCCTCATGACAGGCCAGAAGGGCATCACGCACCGCTTCGACATGGAGTCCAGCCGCCGTTTTGCACTCGGCGAGGCGACGCAGACAACCCGCCACACCGTATTCGACCAAATCGAAAACCTTGTCCTCCGTGCCCGCTAGATCACGAGCAAGCGAAAGCGCCTTTTCTGCATGAGGAATGGCCTGCCGATGATCTCCCGCCTCGGATTCGAAACGACTGAGTTGATGGAGAATGCTCACCCGCTCATACGAAGGTGCATCCTTCTCGCCGCGCTTGAGCACTTCTCTCAGGACCTCAGCTCCGCGTTTGAAGTCTCTCTGATTCTGCAACAAATAGAGGAGCCGTTTCTCGGCGAGACGATGAGAGTTCTCATCACGGGGCCAGGGCCTCAAATTCGCTCGGCACTCTTCCAGCAGCTTCTCCGCCTCGGGAAATCGTCCCAAGAACTCGAGCACTTCGATGTGGGAGAGCATCGGAAGGAAAATAGATTTCCCCTTTAGGTTTTGTCTTCTCGCCTCAGCGACTAACTCTTCAGACGCAGCCAGCGCTTGGGCACCCTCATCCAGTTTCACCCACACCCGCACCAGCTCCCTCTGCACAGTGAACCAGAACGGATCCGCTCGACCCTGCTTCCCCTCGACCCGCTCTCTCAGTGCCAGAACCTTTGGCGGAACGGTGGCTCGTGGGCCATGGTCATCCAGGCGTTTCAGATAGTTCAGCTCAGCCTCCCGAGCCTCAGGGCTTTCTGCCCCATGCCTCGCCGCCATCAGCTCAGATTGCTTTTTCATCAGCTCCAGCGCGGGCTTCCACTCGCCGATGGTCGCGTAGAGGCTGGCCATCCGATTCAGCAGTTTTTCGTGCAACTCGGTGTCGTCCTCCAGCGCTTTTAACTCCGCACCGCTGCTGTCCAAAGCACGCTTTAGAGCCGTCGGATTCTGCCCTTTCTTGATCTCCTCCGCCGCGCTGTCGAGGAGGCCCGTCACAAAATCAGCGGTGCGTTTGGCCCGTTGACTCTGCACCTCCGCATTCTTCTCGGATTTCACCGCGCGCTCGGCCTGCTCCACCGCCACCGCTTTTTCTCGGCGCGCCTCACTTGCCTGCCAGAGCGCCATCCCCAGTCCGCCCATCAGCGCCAGCGTGCTCACACAGGCCGCGGCGAAGACCGTTTGATTCCGCCGGATCCACCGGGCCGAAGAGTACATCATCGACGGCGGATGAGCGGCCACCGGCTCAAAGTCCAGCAGTCGCTGCAAATCAGCCGCCAGATCCGAAGCCGTCGCATACCGGCGCTGCGGTTCCTTCGCCAGCGCGCACAGCGCAATGAGATCCAGATCCCGCATGAAACTCTCATCCTGACTTGTCCGCGTGATGGTTGTCTCGCGGCCCGCTTCTTTGATTCTCCGCGTCGGTCGCATCGGCTCTTCTTCCCGAATGATCCGGTGCATCCGTTCGGAACCCGCCGTGCTGAGTTTCTTCGAATCGAAAGGCGGCTGGCCCGTCACCAGTTCATACAGCATCGCCCCCAAAGAGTAGATGTCACTGCGCGTGTCCACATCCGCCGTGTCCACCAGTTGCTCCGGTGACATGTAAAGCGGCGTGCCCAGTGCCACCTGCGCCTGAGTCACAAAACTCACCCGGGACGCCTGCCCCGTCGCGATCGCCTTTGCGATCCCGAAGTCGATGATCTTAGGCACCGGCTCACCATCCACCTGCGCCACCAGGATGTTCGACGGCTTCAGATCTCGGTGGATCACACCTTTCTGATGCGCGTGTTGCACCCCCAGACACACATCCCGAAAAAGGATGATCCGCTCTCTCAGCGTGAGCTTTTCCCGGGCGCAGTATTTAGTCAGAGGAAGGCCTTCCACCAGTTCCATCACGAAATAAGGCCGCCCCTCAGGCGACATCCCCGCATCGATCATCGCCGCGATGTTGGGGTGCGTCATCCGCGCCAGCACCTGACGCTCCAGCTCAAATCGGGAGAGCACCTCACGGCTATCCATGCCCAGTTTGATCATCTTCACCGCCACCCGCCGCCGCACCGGCTCCAGTTGCTCAGCCCGCCACACCACCCCGAATCCACCCTCGCCTATCTTTTCACTCAATCGGAACACACCCACAAAATCCCCGCTGCGCTCATTTCCCTCCTCCATCGGCATCAGCACATCGCCCAATAAACTCGCCACCACCGCGTCGCTGATCTTTTGGGGGGTGGTATCGGCGGCGGCCATGATTTGCTTCACTATGACACATCTGTTACAGTTTCTCCGCAACATATTGTCCCCACTCCGTAGTATTTTCGCGCACCCTCAATGAGCCAAGAATTCTCCACCACCTGCTGGACCGTGATCCTCGATGCCGCCAAAACAGACGCATCGGCCAGCCGTCCCGCACTTGAGGTGCTCTGCCGTCAGTATTGGGAGCCCCTCTACGCCTACGCCAGAGGCTGTGGAAAAAATCACCCCGATGCCGAGGACACCACTCAAAGCTTTTTCGCCCACCTCTTGGGCACGAATCTCCCCGGACGCGCCGCACCTGAGCGCGGACGCTTTCGCTCCTTTCTCCTCACCTCGCTGAAAAATTTCATGGTCTCAGAGCGCAAGAGCGCCAGCACTCAAAAGCGCGGAGGAGCCAGCCCGTCACCCATCGCCCTCGAAGACGCCCCTGAGAACGCTTCCGCCCTTCAGACCTCAGAGACCCCAGCCACGGCCTATGATCGAAAGTGGGCACACACCGTCATTAACATCGCCCTCGATCAGCTCGCTGCTGACCAGGCCCAGCTAGGCCACGCCGCACGCTTTGCCGTTCTCCGGCCCCTTTTGCTCGATCCCACACGCGGCAGTGATCGCCACACCCACGCCCTCGAGAGCCTCGGCATCACCGACGGAGCTCTGCGCACTGCCATGAGCCGCCTCCGCACCGACTTCCGCAGCCTCGTCCGCCAGGAGGTCGCCCGCCTAGTCGATGACCCTTCAGAAATCGACGACGAGATCTCCTACCTCCTCCGCGCGATGCAGGCGTAGGGGGGGCTTAAACCGACACCGTCACTCCGCCCACTTGGCCGTCCAGCGTGAGACGTCCAAAGTCCAGCTCACCCATAAAAAAGACCTTGAGCTCTCACTCAAGGTCTTCTCAGGATTAGATAGTCGTGACTGGTGTCACCGGGAGGCTCACTCCTTCGGGAGCACCACGGTATCAATGACGTGGATCACGCCATTGGAGCCGACGATGTCCGTCTTGACTACCTTGGCGCCGTCCACCGTCACAGCTCCGTCTTTCACCACCACATCGAGTTCGCCGCCTTGCACGGTCTTCACCTTGCTGGTCTTGACATCCGCTGCCATCACCTTCCCTGCCACCACGTGGTAGGTCAGGATGCCGGCCAGCTTGGCTTTGTTTTCGGGCTTGAGCAGAGAGTCCACGGTTCCGGTTGGCAACTTCGCAAAGGCTTCGTTGGTCGGCGCAAAGACGGTGAAGGGGCCTTCCCCACTCAGCGTTTCGGCGAGACCCGCGGCCTTAACGGCGGCCACGAGGGTTGAGAAATCGGCATTGCCAGCAGCGATGGCGACGACCGTTTCTTTTTTGGCTGCATCCGCAGCGAAGGTCCGCTGGGAAGGAGTGCTGATGAGCAGTGCCGCAAAGGCAAGAGTGAGAATACTTTTCATGATGGGATCGATTGGGGTTGGGTTGGGTTTAGTTTGAAAGGCACCGCCCTTCGGAGGTGCAGGATGAGAGACGCCTGCGATTTGCCAGGGGGCGCACTTATCGTTTTTTATATCTCGCCTCTCCGTGCATCCAGATCGCGACCATAAACGTGTTGGCTCCAGGCTACGTCCCCAAGTCTCCCCATCTCCAAGTCTCCGGCGCAGCCGCCCCCCGTCCCGCCTACGACTTTCCCAACGGTCGAACCCTCAGATCCCACTGTTGAAAAACCCGAATCATTCAAGAACCCGATGCAGATCCACTCCTACAAATTGACGCGAACTCTCCGGGGCAAGGATGCGGCCGTGGAATTTCTGGAATCGTGCAATATGAAATACCTGACCCCCGTCACACTTTCATGATTTTCATCGTCAACCCGGCGCCGCCTTGCACAGGGGTTTTCCTTGCAGTCTCCAAAGAGTGAAGCACTCTCCCCCGCACCTGATCCCTCCGCCTTTAAATCGTCCGCCTCATCTCATGAACTACCTCATCATTGCTTTGAAACTCATCGTGTCCCTCGGTATTCTGAACGTCTGGCTTCTGCGCTCCGGAAAAGCCACCGCGTATCGCGGCAAGAACGCGAAGACCATGCGTGAGGAGTTTGCCGTTTACGGACTGCCATTCCCCGTCTTCTGCCTCATCGGCATCCTCAAAATAGGGCTCGCTCTCGCGCTCCTTGCCTCCATCTGGTTTCCGCATCTCGCGCAACCTGCTGCGGTGGGCATGGGTGCACTCATGCTCGGGGCCTTCCTCATGCACCTCAAAGTGAAAGACCCCTTTAGCAAAGCCGTGCCGTCCCTCGCGGTCCTCGCACTTTGCGTCGCCATCGCGCTCCTGCAGTCGCCGTCAGTTCTCGAAGCCCGCTAGCAAGAGGTAAGCATTCAGCACCAGGTAAAATAGCGCCGGTATTGTTTGCAGTGCACTATCTCGGATTCGGATGCGCACCCCCACGGCCAGCAGCATCATCAGAGCCAGACCGCCGGCCGCCACCTGCCCCACCCACGGTGCCTCCGTGCCCACTAGCAGGCCCATCCCTGCGGCACACTGCAGGAGCCCCACCCACAACCGCTGCGGACCAAGTCGATAGCGCTCGAACTCGCGTTTCATCCGGCTGGAAAGGAAGCATGCCGTTCCGTAACCGATGAAGGACAGAGCATTGAATAAAATGAGAGCGGTGTTCAAGGTTACGACCTTGGAGCAGTGGGATCCAAATGCACCCTGAATTTGGGCCGATGCGTCTGCCGCGACTGGGCCGTCATTCACCCATCAAAAAGACCTTGAGCTCTCACTCAAGCTCTTCTCAGGGTTAAATATTCGAAACCGGACTTACCGGGAGCCTTACTCCTTCGGGAGCACCACGTTATCAATGACGTGGATCACGCCATTGGAGCCGACGATGTCCGTCTTGACCACCTTGGCGCCGTCCACCGTCACGGATCCGTCTTTCACCCCACATCGAGTTCGCCGCCTTGCACGGTCTTCACCTTGCTGGTCTTGACGTCCGCTGCCATCACCTTCCCTGCCACCACGTGGCAGGTCAGGATGCTGGCCAGCTTGGCTTTGTTTTCGGGCTTGAGCAGAGAGCCCACGATTCCAACTGGCAACTTGGCAAAGGCTTCGTTGGTCGGCGCAAAGACGGTGAAGGGGCCTTCCCCACTCAGCGTTTCGGCGAGACCCGCGGCTTTAACGGCGGCCACGAGGGTTGAGAAATCGGCATTGCCAGGAGCGATGGCGACGACCGTTTCTTTTTTGGCTGCATCCGCAGCGAAGGTCCGCTGGGAGGGAGTGCTGATGAGCAGTGCCGCAAAGGCAAGAGTGAGAATACTTTTCATGATGGGATCGATTGGGGTTGGGTTTATTTTGAAAGACACCGCCCTCCGGAGGTGCAACATCAGAGACGCCTGCCGTTTGCGGCGGAGTGCAACTTTAGTTTTTCATATCTGGGGGCTCGGCACATCGACTTCACCGCCACAGACGAGGCAAGACGCGAGGTCAAAAATCAAGTCGCAGGGTCGGAATTGGGTCTTCAAACGGTCGCGTGGTTTTCGCGGTTGAAGCCTCGCTCGCATCCCGCGACGGAAACTCCTTGCAGCCACCGTGGTCAGAGGCGTAATTCCGCCCGCGTTCCGACGTTTAGGCCAAACCTGATCGATGAACGTTACCCATTCTAACCATGAAAAAAATACTCTGCTGTGCCCTCCTCGGAACGCTTTCTTCGCCTGCATTGTTGGCTGAAGACAAGGTTGATTTTGAAAAGCAAGTTTATCCCCTCATCAAAACAAGCTGCGTGACCTGCCATCGACCTGCTTATGATGAGACCAAAGACGGTCAAACCCGGACCAAAAAACCAAAAGCAGGCATCGTTTTTTCAACCAAAGAGGGCATTTTAGCCGCGAAGGGTGAAGACGAAAAGTTAGTTCTGGTTCCCGGAGATCCTGATAAGTCGCGGATGTTACAGGTCACTCTCCTTCCGATCGATGACGACATGCATTTCCCGCCGAAAGACAAAGCACCGCAGTGGACAAAAGCAGACCAAGAGCTTTTCGCGAAGTGGATCAAATCAGGCGCAGATTTTGGTTCATGGACCGCTGACCCTGCCCCCAACGAGGGTCTTGAGTGGGACGGAAAAGAAAAACCGTAGTGTTGGTGCCCACTTCAAGGCCGGCTTCAGCGCACCGCCCTGGGACCTCGCCTTTCGGGCAAGAGGGGTTGGGGAACAAATTTCTTAACACTGATGGTTACTCAAATTCAGTAATGCGTTTGAGAAATTGCCACTCGCTTCTCCGGGAGGATGCGTGGGATCTTTCACATCGAGAATTCGAGGGATTTGTTTTTCCAGAAGCCCGCATTTGGTGGACCCAAAATAGGATTGGTGAGCATGGCCGCAGTGCTGATCTTCGGGCCAAGCAGGTGGTTTCTCGGATGCAAGCGGTGAAAGCCTCGGCTGGCAAGGTTTAGGGCTGGGTTCTGGAGGGGGCGGATTGGGGAAAAGGCAGACGGGAGATGGGGCCAATTGAGAGGATTTGGACTCAAATGGCTGATCTTGAGATTTTTAAGGCGAATGATCGAGCTTGGAAAGGGCTCAGGGTGGGCTCCCACAAGGGTCGATGAGATATGCAACAGATGTCTGTTGGGGTTTACAGGGCGTGCTCGATTCTGAGGGAAGCACGGCCCCGCCTGTGCTCAAACGCGTCGTGCCCGCAGGTCAGCCGCTCGCCTGGAACAATCTGGAACTGCCCGCCCGCAGGATGATGGATCTGTGGGCGAAGCAAACGCCCCTTTTCAAAACCAACGACTGAAGACCGAGGGGAGCGGCAGACTGAGGACAGTCCGCCTCACCTCGGGGCGGCTACTCCATCCACTCAAACATGGGCCATGGAGCTTTCGGGAATTTTTCCTTGGCTTCTTCGAGCACGCTGGTGTCGCCGGCGAATCCCCAGTGGGGTGCGGTCCATTGGCCTGCGGCATCTTTTTTGAGGAGGGCGACAAAGTCGAGTTCCATGTCAGCGGCGATTCCCTCAGCCTCGGCGGGTTTCCCGTCTTTCGGGGTGACCTTTCCGGTGAACCGGGCCCAATTCCCCTGGGTGCGGAGTTTTCCGGTGAAGGTGACGGGCTTTCCGGCGTAGTCGGAGACGGGGAGACGCATGGCGTCCATCATGGCTTTGCGCTCAGGCGTGCCGGGCTTGGGCTCAGTGACGGGTAACTTTTTCAGGGAGGTTTTGAAGCTGACTTGGTTGGCCGCTTTGAGGTTCATACGCCCGTTCCCGGCATCGACCAGCTCCCCTTCGCCGATGAGAAGCTTATCTCCTTCGATCTTGAGGACCATTTCTTCACTCTGCTCGGAGCCTTCGATGGTGTAGGTGTAGAGGACTTGGATGACATTGCCATTGACGATGCCGTCGAGAAAGCCGCTGGCGCCGTGATCTTCCTTAGGCTGCCAGACTCGGGTGCCGGAGACTTTTTGGCCGTCCTCAATGCTGAGGGCGATGCGGGTGAACTCCTTGGCGGTCTCGTGGGCGAAAAAGAGGGCCTGGGTGTCGGCCCAAGCGAATGAACCGAAAAGGGAGAAGCAGAGGGCGAGGGCAGCAGAGGTTTTCATGCGAAGAATGAGGTGAAGGAAAGGATCTGAAGCGAAAGGCCAAGGACTAGGAGGAGGGCGAAGATCCAGAGCAAACGCTTCCTCCAAGTGCGAAGGAAGAAGGCCAGACCTGCGGGGATTCCAGCCAAAGCGGTCAAGACCTGGCCACCCATGACACCGCCGATGAGGGTCATGTGGGAATCGGTGCTGGCGGCTCCCGAGTCATTGGCCATGACGCTGGCCATGAGCTTCAGGGTGCCGAGGAAAAAGGCACCCCCAAGCCAGAGGGCGATGAACAGGAGACCGAGAACGAGCCCCCAAAGGGAGAGGCCCGTTTTGGAACCAGAAGGTGCGGCATCTGACTTCATCCGGGGACGGGATTGAATCGGTGCGCGCGGGGCTATGGATTCTTTACCTTGATGGACTTGATGATCTCGGTCATGGCCTCACCATGTTTTTCGAGCGCCTTCAAGGGCTGCTGGCTGAACAAGAGGAGGAATTTTTCACTGCCTTTGCGGACGTATTGGACAAAGTTGACGCTGTATTTCACGTCAGCGTCCATGGCGACGGCGTTTTCGAAGGTGGCGGTGAGTCCGAGGGCTTCGTCCTTATTGATCTCGGGCTCGCCACCCTGGTTCCAGACAATGCTGCTGTAAGCGCCACCGACTTTTTTCTTCATGCTGCCCATGGCGACGCCGACGTCTGCGGCATCGATCATGAGCACGTTCATGGCGATGAGTTTATCCGGTGACTCGACGTAAACGCCCTCGTCATTCGGCTCCATTTTCCAATCGGCGGGGAAGTCCACGGAGAACTCGGGGTTCTTCTCACTGGGGAAGCTGTAGTTCTGGGTCTCGGTGCCTCCGGAGTGGGCGGTGATGGTCTGGATAATCTCCAGTCCTTTTTGTCCATGCGCCTTAAAGGCTTTCGGGGAGGAGATGCATTTGACCAAAAGAACCGTCTCGATGTCTTTCTGTGCGACCATCCAGAGATTGATGTTGGCCTTGCCGTCTTCATCGTCACCCTTTGCATTGATGAGCATGATGCTGATAGGTCCAACTTCGGTGAGCTCGGGCTCTTGGTATTGGACGTTTTTAAAGAGGGCTTCGACGCCTTCTTTCACCTCGGCTGCGGCGGCGGGGAGGTCGGCACTGGTGGCATCAAGGGGAGAGATGGAGATGAAGTAGCTGGGGTCCTCTGCGGGGTGGGCGTAGATCACGCCGTCTTTGGTTTTTAACTTCCAGTCATCGGGGAAGACCATGTCGATCAGTGGCTCTTTCTCGGGAAAGCTGACGGGCTGATCTGCGAGGGCGAAAGAGGTGAAGAGGAAACTGGCGAGGCAGAGAAGGGCGGGAGTTTTCATGGGCGGGGGTGGAGTGAGGAGCCTTTGAACAGGCGGCGTTGAATTTTCTTGTCAAGTGACGCAAACGCAACATGAGAATTGGAACGAGGGCGCATCGGGATGCTAGGGTGCGGAGGGCGTGGTAAGTGTTGCCAAGGATGGGGAGTCAGACTAGAATCGGATTTAATCCATTTTTGATCCCAAGAAAACGGCGTGTGATCCGTGTGCCTACCGCACCGATGACCCCGAACGACGCATGAGCGCCCATGAAGAAATCTTACAGCTGCCAGGAACCGAAGGGTTTCAGGCGTGGCGCGTGAAAGGGAAGGACACGGGCCCGGAGAAGATCACGAAGGCATCGGCGGCAAACTGGATCGGCATTCCGGCGAGGCTGATGGTGTCCCTGCCGATGCGTTTTCATGGCATCGATGCGGCCCGGCGGGAGTCGGCGGCGCAATTGGAACTGGAAGGCGCAGGGCTGGGGATGGAGTGTGAGCGGCCTAATTTGTTTGAGTCCCGTGTCTATGATGAGGATGCCCGGGACCAACGGGCGTGGACCTGTCTGCAAGCGGCTCCGCTGCCGAAAGAGGTGCTGGCGGGCGGGGTGGATGCGCAGTATGCGCCGTCGGTTTGTTTTCAGGACCTGACGGCGGGTCAGGCTGCGGTTTGGCAGGAGGCGGGATCTCTAGTGCTGGCTCTGCCGGATGCGGAAGCGCATCCGATGCACTTCCAAGCTCTGACGGGTCGGGAGTTGGATGAGGATGCGGCGGCTGAGATCCGATGCATCCTGGCCGCGACGGAGCTTTCCGGCACGGGGCCTGAGATCGAGGGAATCCAATGGCTGCAACACGGTGAGGAGACGCCGGGAATCGAGGAGCAACGGCGCGACTTCCAAACGGCGGTGGATCTCCCAGTCGCAATCGAGTCACTGGGTGCGCCGCGTGTGCCGAGCCGTCCGTGGAGGCTGGTGCCTGAGACGATCGTTCAACAGCGGCAGGCGCGGAGTCAGCGGCGGCTTTTGACGCTGGTGGCCTCGGGCACTCTGCTGGTGATCGCGGCGGGTTTAAGCGCCTTTGCAGCGGGGCTGTGGAAACGGCAGGAGGCTCTGAAAGTTGAAGTCGCAAGCCTGGCTGCGCTGGAACCCCGACTGGAACAGATCCGCAATGCGCGGAGTCATTGGTCAGATCTGGAAGTGGCGCTGACGCCGCAGCAGTACCCGGTGGAGATGTTTTTCCAGATCGTGGAGTTGCTCCCGCCCGAGGGCATCCGGATGACTCTTTTTGAAATGGATGCCAACAAGCTGACCGTGGCGGGTGAGGCATCGAGCGTGAACCACGCCATCTCCTTCCGTGAAGACCTCACGGGTGCGCCTGCCCTGAAGGACTGGGGCTTCGTCGGAAACAACCCCAGCGTGCTGCCAGATGGACGCGCGACTTTTCAGGCGGAGGGCACGCGCCCTGTCCTGGCTGATATCCAATGAACACACGCGAGCAACGCTTGATGATCGGTCTGCTGGTGTTGCTGCTGGGTGGCATCGCCTACTTGGGATTTGATCAACTGGCGATCTGGAAAAAGAGGCTGGAATCGCGCTCCCGCGAGTTGGCGGTGGTGAAGGCGGAGTCGGAAGAACTGCTGGCGCAGGAGAAACTGTGGGAGACGCGCTCGGAATGGCTGAAGACCGCGCAGCCGCCGTTTCAAAACCGAAAGGATGCCGAACTGGCGCTGATCAAGCTGATCGAGGAGAGCGCCGATAAGCACCAGGTGACCATTCTCAAGAATCAACCAAATGAGCCGGTGGACATGGTGGACATGGTCGCCTCCACGATGCTGGTGGAGATCCGTGCAGACCTGGACAAGGCCTTGCGCTGGCTGCATGACCTCCAGCAACCGGCGACGTTCCTGAGCATTCCAAGCCTCCGCATTTTACCTGATCAGGAAGACACGGCCAAGGTCATGATCAGCATCAACCTCCAAAAATGGTTCAGGAAGGCCGAGTCATCATGATGCGATTGGTGATCACGCTCTTTTTGCTACCCGTGCTGATCTGCGATGCGCAGGATCTTCCCGGCACGGTGGTTACGCCCTCGCCGGTGAAACCCGAAACTCCGACGGTGGTAGCGCCACCGCCAGCGGAGGAGAAGGCCATCCCGGATGCGTTTCCGGCGACTCGGTATGAGGCCAGTTGGAACAAGAACCCTTTTCTCCTCAAGACCGCCGCCATTGCCCAAGTGCAGGAATCGTGGGCGAAAGATTATGCACTGACGAGCCTGGCTGAGATCGATGGCGTCTTCCGCGTGAGCATTAAGAACAAAGTCACCGGCGAGTCGAAACGCCTGGTGCAGGGCAAAGAGGGCGACAGTGAATTCAAGATCGTGACGGTGAATCTCCAGCCGAACAAAAAAGAATCCTCCGTGCAGATCTCCAAAGGCACCGAGACCGCCGACCTCAGGTATGACGAGACGCAGATGACCGCGCAGGCGCGGGGTGCGCCCGGGCAACCGGCCGCCCCAAGGGCCGGTATGCCGTTCATACCGCGGCAGACGGCGGCCAATCCGGTGGGCAGCCGGAGCGTGGTCAGTGCCCAGGGAGGCGGCGGTGGCGGAATTCCGGGTCGGGTGAATAGCGGGGCGCAGACCGCTGGGCGTCCGGCAGGCTACCAGCCGACCCCTACCGGAAATCCGGGCATCAGTGCACCGTCCATCGCCAGTGGACTACCGCCTCTACCTGTGCCACCAGGTTTGCAAGGTGTCGCTCCTACCGCGCGATCCTACTCTGGGACGCCGCCGCCGATCTCGCTGCCGATTCCTCAACTCCCGACAGCGACAGGGGCAGCCCCGAGTTTAACCTTGGGCACCGGTGCCGTTCCCTTCCCTCCTTCGACCGCGCCCTCAACCCCAACTGCACCCACGACCAACACGACGGACCCAACGACAGGAACCAACCCCAATGTGCCAAGCCCCGTGACGCGACGCCGCACCCTCATCCCAGCCCCAGTGTTGCCTCAGTAGTTCATCTCACCTCCCTTTTTTGACCATGACCCCTACTTCCCCTATCCTCTCGGCTCGGTCTCTCTGGATGGTCCTCCTGATTTTTGCAGGCACCCTCCGAGCCCAAGAGACTGAAACCGCGCCGAAGCAGATCACGCCCGCAGATCGACTGAATTCCGTGGTTCCCGGCGCCCCTCCCAAAGGATTCCGATCCCAGAGCCGAGCCTCGGGCTCGAGACTGAACTCCGTCCTGCCGATGCTGGCGCAGAACACCCGCCCGATTCCCCCTCAGACTCCGCCGGGTCTGCAACGGCCGGCGCCCCCCATTGCCCAACAATCGCCAAGAAGTTTTCCGAATCCGAACGTCACCCCTCCCGCCAGCCCGCCAGTCACCAAGACGCCGGGTGCAGCCGCAGCTGCGGTCAATCCTCTGCCAACAACCGCAACTGCTAAACCCAAAGAGCCTGGCAAGGATGATGAGGTCGATCTTCAGTTCCCGAACACGCCGCTGCCTGAAATTCTTCTGCTTTACGAACAACTGACCGGAAAAAAAATCATCCGAGACATCCAGGTCGAGGGCGTATCGATGACCATCGAGACCACAGGAAAAATGCCGAAAGCCGAAGCGATCGAGTTTATCGAAAAAAGCCTGCTGCTGAACGGCTACGGTTTTGTGCCATCCGGTGAGCGCATGTTGAAGATGCTGGCCGTGGACTCCAAGAAGCCCACCGGAGAAGGTGGTGTGCCCCTTTATGCAAAGGTCGAGGATCTGCCCAAGACGGACCAAGTGGTGAACTACTTCACCACGCTGACTTACATCGAGCCCGAGGACGCATCAAAGGTGCTCTCCGAGCTGATCCCACCCCACAGCTATGGCAAGATCGCGGCGGTGCCGAACTCACGCGCCATCGTCATCACGGAGAACAGCGCCACCATCCGAAGCATCGTCGAGATGCTGAAACATCTGGATGCGGAGCCCTCACGCACGACTCAAAAGAGCTTCCAACTCACCCGTGAAAATGCGGAAGATGTGAAGACCGCTCTCGATGAGATTTTGGACACCGAGAAGAAGAACTCTGGAGGCGGCTCAGGCAGCAGTGGAGGTGGTTACACCGGACAGCGCCCCGTCAATCCTCAGGTGCCCGCCCAACCGATTCCAGGTCAGCCCAATCCCGCCGCAAATGCAAATGCAGCGCGGACCGCGGCGGTTTCCAGCTCGGGCAGCAACTCTGGAAACTCGGCCACGGTGCCACCGAAAATCATCGCCATCCCCCGTCGGAATAGCTTGCTCGTCATCGCTCGCCCTGTGGACATGACCTACATCGGCGCTCTGATTGAGGAACTCGATGCAGCGGCTGAGATTCAGAATTTCATCACCCGTCCCCTCAAGTATCTGGCCGCCACAGAGGCACTGACGATCCTGGAGCAAGCCATCACCCGAGGGAATGAAGGAGCCGGCGGTGCCAGCGGGGGCGGTTCCTCTCCCGCTACGAGCAGCGGCACCAATACCAATCAAACCACCAGCTCCCTAGGTCGGTCCACTCAGGGCGGGCTCGGCGGCGGTGGGCTCGGGGGCGGGTCATTTGGCTCGGGCGGACTGGGCGGAGGAGGATTTGGAAGCAACGGACGCACCTCGGGCGGACTCGGTGGTGGAGGTTTCGGCGGGGGGGGATTTGGCGGAGGCGGCGGTGGCCTTCAATCGATGAGGGAGGACCAAGGACCTCAGGCGCTCATCGTCGGGAAGACGCTCCTCATTGCCGATTCCAAGCAAAACGAAATCTTCGCATCCGGCCCTCCGGAACACTTGCGGATCATGAATGAAATCCTGGACGAACTCGATCAACGGCCCCGGCAAATCATGATCTCGGCAGTCATCGGCGAAGTCACCCTCGCGGATGGCGTGGAATTTGGCATCGACTGGCTTCTGCGACCCACCGAGCTGAAGTACAATGGCGATAAAACAGCGGTGGGAGCGGGTGCCATCCGCAACTCCGGCAGCACCGTCGTCGATCCCAGCACCATCGAAACTCTGGCTGATCTGTCCGAGATCGGGAACGGACTGAACTTTTATGGCACCGTGAATGATCACGTGAGCGTCATTCTCAATGCACTCCAATCGAACACGGCCTTCAAGGTCATCTCCCGTCCTTCCGTTTTCACCGTGAACAACAAGTCTGCCACCATCTCCAGCGGCACTTCCATTCCCGTGCCGACGCAGACCTTCAGCAGCTTCAACACCGGCACCGATGGGAATACCGGCCTGACGTCCAACATCGCCTACCAGGACATTGCCCTCAGCCTCGAGGTGCTTCCGCTGATCAATTCCGATGATGAGCTCACCCTGCAAATCTTCCAACAGAATAACGAGCAGAGCGGCACCACCACGATCAATGGAAACCCCTACCCCACCATCAGCAATCAGCAGGTCAACACGACCGTCATGGTGAAGAATAACTCCACGGTCCTTCTGGGGGGCCTGATCCGTGAGAACATTCAGAAGGAAAAAAATGGTCTTCCCCTCCTTAGCCGCATCCCCATCGTGAAGTTCCTTTTTGGTTCCACCAAGAATGCATTGACTCGGCGCGAGCTCCTCGTCTTCATCCAGCCTCGGATCGTCAGCGGAGAGGGGGATCTCCCTCCGAACGTTGACGACAACGCCGGTCAGAGCCCCTTTTCCAATGAGACGAAAGCCTTCCTCCAGCAGGAGCAGAGCTCCCCTACCCCTCCTGTGAAGAACTCCCGCATCATGCGGCTTCTCGATAAGTTGATCTACTGACCCCGGCGGCCGGAGGTTGCGCTCGTGCGCTTCCCTGCTATGGAACGGGCCACCATGCACAGTTTTCGTTACATTCAGGGTCGTCTTCATGCCGAGAGCGCAGACCTCGGCGCTCTCGCCACACGCCACGGCACGCCGCTCTACGTTTACAGCGGAGCCACCATCCGGGATCACTACACCCGACTCGATGGTGCGCTGGACCGCGTGGACCATCTCATCTGTTATGCCGTGAAGGCCAACTCGAACCTCGCCATCCTGAACCTCATCGCCACGATGGGGGGTGGCTTTGACATCGTGTCCGGCGGCGAACTGTTCCGCGTCCTTCAGGCGGGTGGCAGCGCTTCAAAATGCACCTTTGCAGGCGTGGGCAAAACGCGTGACGAAATCGAGTATGCGCTGCGCGAGGGCATTTACTGCTTCAATGCTGAGTCCGAGGCCGAACTGCGCTACATCAACCACATCGCGGGTGAACTCGGCATGAAAGCCCCCGTGGCCGTGCGCGTGAATCCGAACGTGGATGCCAAGACCCACGCGAAGATCACCACCGGCAAGAGCGAGAACAAATTCGGCATCGACTTTGATCGCATTTCAGAGGTCTATTCCATCATCGCCAATGAGTGCCCTCACCTTGAGATCCGGGGCCTCCAAATGCACATCGGCTCTCAGCTCACGAGCGTGGCTCCCTTTGTGGAAGCCGTGAATAAGGTCATCCCGCTCGTTCAAGAAATGAAGGCCAAGTATGGCATCCGTTTCTTCAGCATCGGCGGCGGGATCGGCATCGTTTACAAGCAGAGCCTCGACTCCGGCACACCGGACTGGTGGACTCAAGAGGGCGAAGAAGCACACCCGCTGACCGTGCAGGCTTATGCTGACGCAGTGGCTCCTCTCCTGGAACCTCTCGGACTCCGTATTCTTCTGGAGCCTGGACGTTTCATGGTCGGCAATGCAGGCACGCTCATCACCAAAGTGCTGTATGAGAAAAAGGGTGCGGCGAAGAGCTTCGTCATCGTGGACGCCGGAATGAATGACCTCATCCGCCCCACGTTGTATGAAGGCTGGCATCAGATCGTGCCGGTCGAAAAATCAACGTCCACAGAAACGCACCGTGCGGATATCGTGGGTCCGATTTGTGAAACCGGGGATTTCCTGGCGCAGGATCGCGACATCACTCCGGTGAGCGAAGGTGACTTTCTAGCCGTGCTCAGCGCGGGAGCTTACGGCTTCAGCATGGCGTCCAATTACAACTCTCGGCCAATGGCGGCTGAGATCCTCGTAGATGGAAAGGAAGCCCACCTCGTGCGTGAGCGCCAGACGCTGGACGACCTCATCCGGGGTGAGCACATCCCCGCCGACAAGTGCGAGACGGAGTGATGAATCCCGGAAGAGCCCCACATCCCAGCTTGAATGCCGGGCATTTGTGGGGCAAAAATGATTTCACCCGATGAATCGCACCTCGCTCCTCCAGATCGTCACCTTCGCGTGCAGCCTGTTTGTTTTCTCCCGGGTCTCCGCTTCGGCCCAGGCGCAGGAGCACATCATCGTCAGCGGCGGCCCGGCCCTGAGACGATGGGAGGATTTACGCGCCACCGGTCTTCAGCATGACCGCTGGTGGGGAAATTTCATTGCTCCCGCTTCGAATCGGATCCGTGACCTCCGCCACAAGCAGCCAGGCCTGACGATCACCTGGTTGGTTTACAGGGATGCCTATGAGCGCCGGACGGCTGAAGACGGAAAGCCCTACGTCCAGTGGATTCAGGAAAAGGAAGCCAAATTTGGGATCAAGATCGTGTGGTTCCGCACCGGTGACGACGTCATCCGCTACATCAACAGCGGCAAAAGCCGTGGCCGCACCAAGATCAGCGGATTCGAATACTACGGGCACTCGAACAAGTATTGCTTCATGTTCGATTACAGCTCGGACATTTACGGCGTCTCTTCTTCGTGGCTTCATCAGGCCGACCTGAAAAAGATCCGCTCCGGTGCCTTTGCAAAAGGGGCTTACTGCCAGAGCTGGGGCTGCCACACGGCTGAGGCCATGAGCGCCGTTTGGAAAAAGGCCACGGGCGTCCCCATGATCGGGGCCAAAGGAAAAACAGATTACTCAAACATGCACCTCCGCAACTGGACCGTCGGACTCTCTCCCGGCAGCCACTGGGTCAGAGGATAAGACCATTGACATGAACTACCCCGATTTACACCGCATCTACAACCAGCCGTTCTTCAACCTCATCAAGCAGGCGCGCGCCGTGCATGAAGAACACTGGCCCGAGAATGAAGTGCAGCTCTGCACCCTTCTTTCCATCAAGACAGGCGGATGCAGTGAAGACTGCGGCTACTGCGCCCAGAGCGCCCGCTACACCACCGAGGTGAAGGCAGAGAAGCTCATGGAGCGTGAGCAGGTCATGGAGCGCGCCCTCGCCGCCCGTGCGAATGGCTCCACCCGCTTTTGCATGGGAGCCGCCTGGAAAGGCGTGCGCTCCGGAACACAGAAGTTCAATCAGGTGCTCGACATCGTGCGGGATGTTTCCACCCTCGGGATGGAAGTCTGCGTTACTCTGGGTGAACTCGGCGAATCCGAAGCTCAGCAACTTAAGGAAGCCGGCGTCACCGCTTACAATCACAACATCGACACCTCTCCTGAGCACTATCCGAACGTGGTCAGCACTCACACCTTTGATGATCGGCTCAAGACCATTCGTCATGCTCAGGACGCAGGCATGTCTGTCTGCTGCGGAGGCATTCTCGGCCTCGGAGAGACCATTGAGGACCGGCTGAAAATGCTCGAAGTCCTGAGTAACTTCAATCCCCACCCCGAGAGCGTGCCGATCAATGCGCTCATGCCCATCCAAGGCACGCCGCTCGGTGGCAATGAGCAGGTGGACTCCTTCTCGCTCATCCGCATGATCGCCACCACGCGCATCGCCATTCCACGGGCCAAAGTACGCCTCAGTGCAGGCCGGACCAATCTCAGCCAGGAAGCCCAAGCCCTCTGCTTCTTCGCTGGTGCCAATTCCATTTTTTATGGCGATAAACTTCTCACCGCCGCCAATCCGCGCGCGAATGAAGATCTCGCCCTTCTTGATCAACTCGGCCTCTCCGCCCAACGTCCAGATCCTTCCATGGCGGCACCCGATGCAGATCAAAATCGCCCGGCTTATCCCGAGTGTGAGGTCGTCGCAGGCGCTGGCTGCGGCTGCTAATTGGATTTGGATCGTGGGTCCGGTGCCCCGAGCAAAACCCAAGTCTCTAGCAAGGCGATCTCGATCGGCTGAAGTTTTTTCTTCGGTGGCATGGCACTCTCGGAGTCGAGATGCCGGATGGCCTGAATCAGCAGGCTTTTCTTCAGGTCGCGCGGGGTGACGGCGGGTCCATTGTCACCTGCCTTTTCCCAACCCAACCGGGAATCCAACGACAAACCGCCCTCGATCTCATGAGCGCTGGAATGACACTCGAAACAACGGTTCTCGAGAATCGGCAGGATCCGTGTGCGGAAGAACTGAGATGGCTCATAAGACCGGGCACCTTCCTCGGCACGACACCCAAGAAGTGTCGCTCCCAAAATCAGCAGCCAAGCAGTGCGTCTCACCAATTTTCCCGGAGGTTGAAAGTCATTTCGTGGAGCCTAGTTTGAGGTGGGTGTGCCCCCAGCTTTCACGGCAAAAGCGATCAAAGAGGAAAATGATTCTGCAAATGGCGACAATGCGCCCGACGCAGTCGTGGTGATCCACAAAGCTCTCAAAGTTGAGTTCAGCGTCTTCTCACCTCAATGGGATGGAGTGGCCCCCTTCTTCAAAATCAACGAGGCCACCGAAGCCCTCGCAGATCATAAAACCAAAAAATCAGGCAAGGATACGGTCTAAGAACTCCCCATCACTGCAAAGGACAAAGGCTACACCCGCTGTGTGTTGTCTCAGTCTTTTTCAGATGAAGCCAACTCCACGCACACCAACAAGACCTTCGGGATCCAAGTGCCTGACGCAAAGACACACGCTCAGGTGAAGGAACTTTATATTCAGTGGAAAAAGACCCTCGTGCAGTCGGCTGACTGAATCTGATTCAGACTCAGCGTGCCTCGCTTTCGACTTGAGCCGCCAGTTGATCCAAATTCAACTGACTACCAGCAGCAGGAAACGGATGCCGGAGGAGATACCAATCCTCTTTGAAACTCGCAGATTTACCCGGCTCGATGGTGTTGCGCGGCCCGTGGGGTTCCAATTCAATCGCCGGTGTCTGACTCGCTGGCGGATACCAGAAGCACAGGGTCAATCCAGCGATCTCAGGATACACGCCGTCCTTTGGCGAGGGATAGCGCTTCACGAAAGCCTGACCGTGCGGCATCACGTAAGCCATCCAGCCTGCATGGGAATCAAAGCCCAACTTGGGAAACTGCGTCGGCGCCAAAACTTCAAGAAAATTTCCCCGCTGGCGCACATTCGGATCAGTGGGCTTGAGCATGATGGAGGGGTCTTTCCCTTGCTTATACATGATCCACCCATTCGGGAAGCGCCGGGTTTCGGGCGTGAGCGGCACCACACCGATGCCTCCATGCACCGCAAAAGTTCGACTCCAGTGCGACCAATACTTCGTCTCCGATGAAATGTTTTTGATGATCTGCTCGCATGAGAGATGCGTTCCCTTTGTGCTGAGTCGAAACTCACGGATCAACTGCACACCCGTCGCATCATCAGGCTGACTCGTGAGTCTCACCGCACGCGGTCCGATGGCCTCGACCTGCCACTCACCAGTCCAGAGTTTCTCCCGCTTCGGGATCAAATACTCCGGCCCGATGTCAAACCGACCGGCACTCGCCATTCTTTGATTCTCACCTGACTCACTCCATTGCGCTTCCTTCGGGTCAAGGTAAAGCGCATTGCTGCCCAAATAGGTATACTCCAAAACACGTCCACCCACATGATGCCCCAGCGTGACTCGGACCTCCTGATTGGATAACTCAAAGCAGTCTGGATAGCTCAAGACCTTCACACGTCGCACGCCTTCGGGCAGATCCGCACCGGAAGCTGAAAGCACGAAAAGGAGACTCAATAAAACCGAGAAGCAGGCTGATCGCATCACTGACTCTAAAAGCAGCCGATGAGAAGGCAATCGCCAACAACCCGCCGCAAGACATCCCAAACCCTCACGTTCCCATGACTTCCTCATGAAATCTCAGCTCTCCAAATCCCTCCTTTCTCTGGCCTGGATCGCGCTCACCCCGCTTTCCCAGGCACACAGCGCCGACTACCAGGCGGAGTTATTCAAGAACACCAAGCTTGTTTACTCCGACACTTTTGAGGGTGCCCTCAACACCGAATTCTGGGAGGTGCGCCAGAGCAGCACTTGGGTCATCAAAGATGGCGTGCTCATTGGGAGCCAGTCGTCCAAGGAGTTCCAAGAAAAGATGGTGGCCAAAGGTGACAAAGCACACGCTGGATTCAAACCCGTGATCTGGCTGAAAAAGGTGCCGGAAAATTTCGTCTGCACGATGCGCGTCCGTTATGATGGCAAGGCCTACACCCGGGGCTTTCCACTCATCGACATCGGTCATCACATCCACACTCTCACCTTCAGTGAAAAAGCCACCACACTGACGATCAAAAAGGATGTGGAGAAGATCCCGGTCGAAGCACCTCTCTTTTCTCTCCACACCTGGCACGACGTAGCCATCGAACTCAAAAAAGGCGCTCTCATCCTCACCATTGACGGCATCAAACACCGATTCAACAGCTCCCACATCGACATGACAGGCCAGGCCCAGATTGACTTCAAGGGCATCGATTTTGGCACCTGCAAGATTGATGACGTAAGGCTATTTGAAGGGCTTTAATTCCATTCAAACTTTCATCATCTCTTTGATCTGCTTGGTCGCAATGCCGATCGGACGATCCAACGGAATCCCTGCACAAGCGAGCAAGGTCGTCAGCAGATCGCCTTGGTTGCCCTTTGTATTGGCAAAGAAACGCCCGGTGTTGAGAGAGCCACCACCCTTTCCCGCGATGATGAAGGGCAAATTTTCGCGGGAGTGTTTATTGCCGTCCTCCAGACCGGAGCCCCACATCATGATGCAGTTATCGAGCAGAGTGCCATCACCTTCACGCAGGCTGGCCATTTTTTTCACCATGTAGGCAAACTGATCGATGTTAAACTTCGTGATCGAAGCAACCTTGCTGACCTGCTCGGGTCGGTTGTTGTGATGCGTCTGCGAGTGATGCTCATCCTTGAACCCGAGCTCTGGATACGAAACCCCGTTGGGCGTGGAGCCGATGTAAGTGCTCACGCGCGTCGTATCCGTCTGAAAGGCCAGGACGTTCAGGTCGCACATGACCTGCATGTATTCACTGCGCTTGTCTCCCTCGGGGATCTTGATCTCGATGGGCGGTGAGTCGCTGGATTTGCGCCTGCTAGCACTGACGCCAGCCTTTTCCAGAGCCGCTTCCTTTTGGCGATACTCGATGGCGGCGATGCGGCGTTCCACGGCACGCACGCTGTCGAGGTATTCGTCCAGTTTGTGCTGATCATTCTGCGGCAATCTTCGACGCAGGTCTTTGGCTCCATCAATGACCAAATCCAGCATTTGCCGTTCCAGAGGATTGGATTGAGCTGTGCCACCTGGTTTGTCGGACTTGCCAAACAGTCGATTGAGCACGCTGCGCGGATTCGTCTCAGCAGGCACCGCCTGCGTCGGTGAGCGGAAGCTACAATGCGAGTAGTAGCCCTCGTTGAGCCCTTCCTGATTCTCCTTGTGCGTCTGCGGCATGGTGGCCAACTCGAGCGATGGCAAAGACGTGAGCCCACCCACGTAATTGGCGGCGATTTGGTCCGCTGAGATGGCGATGTTGATTCGGTTACGCGTGTTCGAATCGGGCAATTGGGCGGTCAGCCAGGTCGACAGTTCCAGCGCATGAGGAGCACCATTAAAAGGGGCGATCGGAATACCCGTGATGCCCTTCATCAGCATGCATTGATCCAGCACCGACCGCAGCGACTCCAGTGCCGGCGGCGGTGACTCGAGGAAACTCTCCGGCGTCGTGGGCCAGAACTGATCCATGATCACGCCATGCGGCATGTACATAAAACTGAGACGCACCGGCGGCTTGTAACTCGTTTTACCCTTGGCCGCGTCCGCCCAGCCCATGGTTTCAAACAAAGGCAGGGCCAGTGAGGCTCCGAGGCCTCTCAGGCAGGTGCGACGGTCAATGTGGTGATGAGAGGCCATGGCGCGTGTTTATTGAATTCGACAATTGAGAAAGGGGTAACTGGTAACGATCTCGGTGATGAGGGTTTGCATCCGAAATCCATCTTTGGCGACGCTTTCCATCAAGTGGTCCACCACAATTTCATCGTAACCTTCGAGCTGACGGCAGAGAGCGTAGGCGAGTAGTTTTTCGGTGAGGTTGCGGGCCAGTTCGGCTTTGCGGCCTGCGATGATGACTTTCAGTTCTTTTGGGGATGAGAAATGCTTGCCTCCCGGAAGCTCGCCTGCGGCGTCGATGCTCCCGCCGGAATCGTCCTGATCACGCCAACGCCCAATGGCATCGAAGTTCTCGAGACCGAACCCGATGGGATCGAGAATCTTGTGGCAATTGGCGCAGACGGAGTTCGTGCGGTGCAACTCGGTCCGCTGACGCAGGGTGAGATTGGCCACTTTCTTTTGATCCTGCTTTTCCAAAGCGGGAACATTGGGTGGTGCAGGCGGCACATGGTCTCCGAGCACCTGCTCCAACACCCAAACGCCACGTTTGACCGCGCTGGTGCGATTCGGAAATGAGGTCGTGGCCAGAACACCCGGCATCGACAGGATACCACCGCGATTCGCATCCGTCAGTTTTACCCGGCGCATATCCGGACCCGTGACAGATTTTTCGAGACCATAGAGCGCTGCCAGCGTGCCATTGAGAAAGGTGTAATCGCTATCCACAAAACTCACGACGCTGCGATTCTCCCGCAGGATGCTGTCAAAGAACAGGCGCGCCTCGTCATACATCGCAGACCGCATCTCACGGGTCATCTGAGGAAATTTGGCCGTATCAAAAGTCTTCTCGTGAATGTCCCCGAGCCCTAACCACTGCGCACCAAAGCCATCAAACAAGGCACGAGAGCGCGGGCTCGCGAGAAGCCGCTTCACCTGTTTCTTGAGCACCTCCGGCTCGTGAAGTTTACCGCTGTCAGCCAAGGCTGAAAGCTCGGCATCAGGCATCGTTGCCCAGAGCAAATACGATAAGCGTGAGGCTAATTGATAGTCATCGAGGGGAACGATCGACTGCCCCTCGATCCGCTCCTGCGCTGGCGTGATGAAGAGGAATTGCGGCGAAACGAGGATCGCTTTGAGTATGAGGCGCAGTGCGTCTGGGTAGGCGAGTTTATTCTTCACCCCCAGATCGTAAACCTTCAACAAGACCTCCACCTCAGCCTCCGAAGCTGGCCGACGATACGCGCTTCGGGCCAGTGTCCGAGCGCTGCTTCTAGCCGCCGCCCGCAGATCTGAGCCCGCCGGCGGAACCTGACCGAAGAGCCTTTTTTTCGTCTCGCCAGGCATCTGATCCAGCACCTCATTGGCGATGCCGAGATACTGCTCCGATTGGAGAGGCGAAAGCGTGTTTAGGTAACCTTCACCAAACACTTCATCCGGCAACTCACGGGAGATGGATGGCTCGACTCCGAAAAGATCATGCAGCGTGTTGCCATACTCCACCTTGGTCAGTCGCCGGATCACAAAAGCGCCCGGATCCTTGGGGCTGAGAAACTTCAGTGTGCCAATCAGGTCCAGGAATTTTTGCCGTTCCTCCTCCGTCGGCTGGTTATCGGCATCTTCCGGCGGCATGTCATGCGCCTTCACATTGGCCAATGCCTGTTTCCACTTTCGTCTCGTGGACACATCTCCTGGATTCTTCAGTGCGCTGATGTAGTCGAGCCCGCCTTTTCGCTTCTTGGTCCCATGGCATTCCGCGCAGTAGGTTTTGACGAAGGGCGCGACGCCATCGTTAAAAGCCTTCTTCGCCTCAGCTATCGGGTCAGCAGTTTTTTTGTCTTCGACCTTTTGCGCAGAGCATGGCTGACACAGAGCGAGCCCGAAGCTCAATGAAGCGACGGCCATGAAGACTCTGCGGTCCATTTTAAAGAGGGTCATTCCGATCTGCAAAAGGGGATGAAGGACTGATGCGCGTCGCATTTGCCAGTTTAGGATCCACCCAAGATCTGGATTAATGCCACCTTGAAAATCAGATCGCTATTGGGCGGAATTTTGTCACCCACAGCCCTTTCGCCATAGGCGAGGCGAGATGGAATGTAGAGCTCCCACTGGTCTCCTGGCTTCATGAGCCTGAGCGCCTCCGTCCAGCCTGCGATGACCTGCCCAACCGCAAAGGTCGCAGGAACACCGCGGTCAATGGAACTATCGAAGACGGTGCCATCGGTGAGCGTCCCATGGTAATGCACCCTCACGGAATCAAAAAACGTCGGCGAGCGGCCACCCGCAGGACCCGACGACAACACACGGTATTTCAGTCCGCTGTCCGTGGTCACCCGGCCGGAACTATCAACGGTCGGCACCGCAGGCGCGGCACTTGCGGTGACTGCTGGTTTTGGCGGTTCGATCGGAAGCGTCACGGGTTCCATTCGCTTCGGAGTCTCGCAACTCGTGACCATGAGCAACAAAGCGAAGGCAGCGCAGACTGTTAAAGATTTCATATCCTCAATAGGAGAGGTGGGAGGAGGTCTCCTCAAGTGCAATGTGAGCAAGCAGAGCCGGATTTATTTTTCGTGCTTGTCCTTTCCGGTTGCTTTCGTTACCACTGGGATCTGTTTCCTTTTTCCAATCGATACACAAACCTCAATCAGACCACCCAGACCATGCCCCTCATCGAAACCAACGGTATCAAGTTTAACTATGAAGAACGCGGCAGCGGAGAGCCGCTCATCTGCATCATGGGCGTCACTGCGCCCGGCGGCGTGTGGGATGCTCATGCTCAGGCCTGGGAGTCGCACTTCCGCTGCATCCTGGGTGACAATCGCGGCGTCGGTCTGACGGATAAACCCGAAGGCCCCTACACCACGGCGATGATGGCGGATGACTACGCTGGTCTCATGGACAAACTCGGCATCAAGCAGGCGCGGATCGTCGGCTGCTCACTGGGCAGCGTCATCGCGCAGCAACTGGCTCTCCGTCACCCCGAAAAGGTGAAAAGCATGATCCTCATGTGCACCTGGGCCCGACAAGACCGCTTTGGCATCTACACCTGGCAGCACCTGATGAAGTGCAAAGCCACGATGCGTCCGGAGGATTTTATGCAATACGTTCAGATGCTGATCTTCACAAAGCCGTGGTTCGACAATGATGACTGCTGGGGAAACATGCAGGCGGGACTCAAGGATGCAGCCACGAATCAAGCTCCGCAGCCCGTTCACGCGATGGAAGCCCAGAGCGCCGCAGCGATGACGCACAACACGCTCAATGAACTGAAGAAGATCACTTGCCCGACCCTCGTCATTGGCGGAAAAAATGATGCCTTCACCCCGAGATGGATGAGCGAAGAAGTGGCAGCCCAAATCCCCGGCGCGGATCTGCACCTCTATGACGACGCAGGTCACGCTTTCCACTGGGAATGCCTGAGCGACTTCAATCCCCGCACCACCGAGTGGCTGCTGAAACACTAGTTCGGCCCCGTTTCACGCTCGCAACTGGCCGTTTGGCAGAAACCAAACGGTCACTGCGAATTCTCAGTTTTTCAGCGTCTCTTTCTTCGAAGAGCTAGCAGCCCACCCATGGCCATGAGCAAGGCGCTCCCAGGCTCAGGAACCGGGGTGACGGTGAATTCGAAGTCGTCGAATGTATTCTTGTCGGCGCGGTCAAGGGTATCGTTGTCGAAGACTCCACCCTTCGCACTCCATCGGAGTGTATCGAGACTCCCAGCTTCGACACCGATTGCGACATCGCTCAAGATCGCCGTCTGAGTCCCGAGGAAGCTCCCACCGTCATTCCATGCGCGGAGGGAAAAGCTGGTCACATTCGTGAGGGTGTTGACTTCAACGATCGCGTTTGACCAGCCACTCGCGCCAGCCACGTGGGATGTCGTTTGCCAGAGTGAGCTGTTCCCCACGCGGTATTGCACTCGATTGTCACCCGTGTATCCGAACTCGATCAGACTCTGGCCGAGATTGTCCCTCACGGCCAAACCGAAAACATTGTCCCCATACGTGTCGTCAAAATCCGTCGGGCAGAACCAAAAACTCATCGATACCTCGTGGCTACCCGTCGCATTCGGCGCATAGCCCGCAAGGTCTCTGGAATCGAATGAGTAGTCATAAATCAAATCACCTTCCCCAGCTAAAACATCCAGCACATTCGACCCCGTCCGGGCACCGGTGTATCTCCAGCCAATGATATGGTCTCGCTCCAAGGTCGTGGAGCCCGAGTAAAAAGGAGCTCCCGCGTCCTCGACCAATCGACCACCGGCCACCGCCCTCCATAGCCCGGAATCATCTGCAATGTCCACCCCGACTCCTCCAGGTCCACCGCTCGTGACCCCGAACTGCCCCGCGTTATAACGGGTAACATCAGGTCCGTGCGAAGGGTCATTTGAGGTGGTTGGGTAGGCACTGTTCGGAACCCAAGAAATAAACCCATTGCTCGGTAGATTCTGGCGATAAAAAGAAACATCACCCGCGATTCCCGCTGACGGAATGACGCCCGTGTCATTTTCATTCTGGTATCCCGTGACAATATTCGGCGTGTGATAGCCATCATTCTGCTCAAAACTACCCAGGTAGCCGAAAAGAGGCGATGAGCTGACTCCGATCAGCCAGATCGCAGTAATGACTTTAATTCTATTCACTATGGATAGTATGTTTAATTTATCAAAACAATCAACTCTTGTTTTCGCGTTTTCTGCGCCCAACCGGTCCCCTCCGCCCCTGTCGAGCATTCTGAAGCGTGACGGATTTGGAATTCATTTATGCTCACACTTCACTTTTTCCTTGTTCATTGGACACAAATTGCCTAAAACGTGCGTTCTCTCCCGCTCCCGCCGTGGCGACCGCCCCGGCACCAAGGGAAAGATCATCTCAACATCAACCAACAACTATCCGGACTCATGTCAGTACAATCAGAAGGAATCGCACCAAACGCCGGCCGGCTACTCTGGGCCGGATTCATAGCCATCTTGGCGGCCGGGGTCGGCTTCGCTATTCGTGGAGGTATCTTTGACAACTGGGCAGCCGCCTATGGCTTCACGGGCGCTCAGTTGGGTGCTATTGGCGGAGCAGGCTTCTCGGGCTTCTGCTTCGGGATTATTTTCGGGGGTCTGATTGTAGACAAGATCGGCTACGGCAAGCTCGTGGCGCTTGCATTGGTCGGACACGTCCTCTCCGCAGTTGTAACCTTCATGGCGAGCACGCCAGAGAACGCCTACAATTTCCTGTTCTGGGGCATGTTCATCTTCGCTTACGCAAACGGAACTCTCGAAGCCGTTGCCAATCCTCTGGTGGCCACCCTCTTCCCGAAAAACCGGACCCACTACCTGAACATCCTCCACGCCTCCTGGCCTGCTGGTATGGTGATCGGCGCATTGATCGGCTGGTATCTCGATGACCGGATGAAATTGGATTGGAAAATTCAGCTCTCCCTCTACCTCGTCCCAACCGTCCTCTACGGCTTGCTTTTCTTGGGCCAGAAATTCCCCAAATCTGAAGCAGCCGAAAAAGGTGCCAGCTTCTCCGAGATGTTCAAATCAGTGGGCATGATCGGTTCCCTCGTCGCCTGCTTCCTTCTCTCAAAGTTCTTTGCTGACATCTTTAAAG
Organism: Prosthecobacter debontii; assembly: GCA_945869695.1. Lineage (GTDB taxonomy): Bacteria > Verrucomicrobiota > Verrucomicrobiia > Verrucomicrobiales > Verrucomicrobiaceae > JAIBCL01. Next base: position 35,391 of record CAMBPV010000006.1, on the reverse strand, counting down.
GCACCGGCAATGGCGACCTGATCGGATACGTAATCGGTGGTGTGCTCCTCCTTGCAGCTGCAGCGGTGAGCAAGTTCTCCTTCGGTTCCATTCTCCTTTTTGTTCTTTTCATCACCCACGCACTCGTCGGAGCAGTTGAGCTGGGCACAGATGGTTGGATCCAAAACATCACGGGCAATTTGTTCACCTCCGAACAAGGCAAGGCTCTGTTCATCTGGACCTCCTGCATCATGTTCGGCCTTCGTTTCTGCGCTCACTTTATTGAGACAAAGCTGAAACTCTCCCCTATCGGGTTGCTTCTTGTTTCAGCCATTCTGGCCTGCATTGGTTTGAATCTCGCGAGCGGAATGAATACCTTTGGCACCGCATTGGCTGCCCTCGGCATCTACGCCCTCGGCAAGACTTTCTTCTGGCCTACGATGCTCGCCGTTGTGGGCGACCGCTTCCCGCGCTCCGGCGCAGTGGCCATGTCCATCATGGGCGGTATCGGCATGCTTTCCGCGGGTCTCATCGGGGGCCCTGGATTGGGCTATACCAAAGACCGCTTCGCAGGTGAAGCGCTTCAAAAAGCTGACCCTGCACTCTATGCCGAGTACAAAGCAGCCACGCCTTCGAAGTTCCTGAACATCGAATCAACAGCCGCCTACGGCCTTGATGGCACCAAGCTTTCCGCAGCTAAGGAAGCCAAGGAAAAGACCGAAGCCCAACAGAAAGTCGTCACTGCCGACCAGGCAGGTGACCGTGGCACTTTGAAGGCCGACGCTTGGATCCCTGCTGTCATGGCTGGCATCTACCTTCTGCTTTTCCTCTACTTCAAGAGCATCGGCGGCTACAAGCCACTGCGCCTCGAAGAAGAAGTTTAATTCAAGAAGCTCTTAGTTATCTCGTTCCGCGGCCAGCTTGCATCTCGCAGGCTGGCCGTTTTTTTGGTGGCAGAAATGCCTGAACCACGCACGATCTAACCATGACCCGCTTTTTCCCGTGGCTGCTTTTGAGCCTCGCCCTTCCCTCCTTCGCCGCCGAGCCTGATGCGCGGGCACTGGTGCAACGCTGGATCACCGTGGGCTCGGGCGTGAAGAGCATTGAGCTCGACTTCGTCCAAGAACGGAAACTCAAGGCGCTGCGGCAGCCACTCTCGAAAGCGGGGCACCTCTGGTTCCAACGCCCTGAAGCCTTCCGCTGGCAGATCGGCGAGCCACCGACATTGATCGCCATTCGGGGCACCAACGGCTCCCTTCGAGTCGCCGATACCCAGAAGAAAAAACTCCGCACGTGGACGGCGGCAGAGCTGGCTACCGAGGCTGGTAATGGTCAAGGAAACGGCTTTGGCATGGCCGGCGCGGCCCTCCCTTCCACGACCGAGGCCTTCGAGCAGGTCTTCCAAATCCGCTCCGCCAAAGAAACTGAAACGCCCGGTGTGTGGATCATCCGCCTCGACCTCCGGGACAAAAAGGCAGGTCTATTTGTGAAGGAAATTCTTTTCACCCTGCAACCCGAGACGGGCTCCCTCCTCCAATTTGAAATCCACATGCGCGATGGCTCGATCATGACGACAAGGGTAACGCGCGAGCAAAAAAACAAGCTCATCCCATCGTCAATGTTCGATCTGGATACCGGTGGATATGAAATCGAAACCGCCGCCGACCGATGACCTCCCCTGCCCAATTGCAATCGGCACTCGCCACTCTTCCGCACGGCCCCGAGTTTCGTTTCATCGATGAACTCACAGCGCTGGAGCCGGGTGTCTCGGCATCGGGTGTCTTTACGCTAAGAGGGACAGAACCGTTTTTAGCGGGTCACTTTCCCGGCCAGCCCATCATGCCCGCTGTTTTGCTGATCGAATCCATCGCACAAATGGCAGGGATCGCCGCGCAGACGCACCCCGAAATCCCGGTGCTGCCGAACCTTCGGCTCACCGCCGTCAGAAGCACAAAGATCTTCCGTGCCACCTTGCCAAACGAGACCCTTCAAATCACTGCTGAGATCAGTGGCCGCATGGGCAATCTGATTCAGGCCACCGGAAAAGTCACCTCCGCCGGGAACTCTGTGTGTGAGGCCCAAGTTGTCTTGAGCGGAGGCTGAGCGCTTGTTCAGGGCTCCACCAATTCAATCTCAGGAAAACCAGCCATGGCTTCGGTGAGTCCTGGCCAGCCGCCTTCTTTTTGCAGAGCAAAAATGCTCATGTAGAGCCCGACTTTTTTGGGCGGATTCTCCGCCAAGAGAGCCTTGATGCCCTTGGTGGCTGCTGCTTTGGTAATTTCTTCTGGCAGGTCTTTAACCTCGCCATTTCCATCATGCTCAATGCCTACCGCATCGAGAAAGGTCACCAACATCTTGGTCTGACCTTTGAGCAACCAGATCTGAATGACCTGCTCCGCCAAGGCATCACCGCTCTTGATGCGCATCTGATCGAGGAGCCAGGTGGATTGCTGCTCCTTCGTCTTGCTCTTGATGAAGACGGGACGCAGCTTCTTTTGGACGGCGAGGGTGTCAATGGCGGCACGGTAGGCACCTCTCTGCTCGTTCCGGAGGTATCCGATGATCTCCGTCTGAAGTTCGGGTCCGATGGCTTGAATCAATTGATGCGCTTTCATGGAAAATAGGGAGTGTGTGCTAACACGCCGAGCCCTTGACCGCAAACGGTTTCGGGATCGGCGAAATTCACTGACCGTTTCTTGCACGAACGAAATTGACGACACCCCTTCTCCAAACACATTAGACTCACCCTATGAAATTACCCAACATCTTTAAAGATAGAACAACCGTCCAGCAATTCGCGCCGGGGGAGATCATCTTCGCAAAAGGTGACTCCGGAGACTCCATGTTCACCATTGAGTCTGGAGAGGTGGAACTGAGCGTGGACGGTGCCGTCGTCGAGATCGTAGGACCCGACGGATTCTTCGGCGAGATGGCGCTCATCGAGAAGGAGCCTCGCAGCGCCACTGCAACCGCGAAATCCGAATGTGTACTCATGCCCATCAACGACAAAAGATTCGAGTTCATGGTCCACGAAACGCCCTTTTTTGCCATGCATGTCCTCAAGGGTTTGAGCCGCAGACTTCGAGGCAAGGTCACGAAGGAATAGAATGCCCGGGCTTTTGATCTGCACACCTCTGCCCGATCTCATCGTGGTGGAGAGTGAGCCCGGCGCTCTCAGGGACTCCTTTGCCCAGGGTGATGCGTCGGGCGTCCTTCACTTAGCCACGGCGGCGCTCGAAGAAGAGGATCTGGATGCACCGATGGCTTGGGCGCGGGAGTGGGGGCGGCTTTTTCTCGCGCGCGTCTGTCAGACTCGTGACCCCCAAAAAGCGGAACTCCCCGATGCCCCGCAACGGATGGCCTATCTCTCGACCGTGCCACCGATGCGTGGAGCCGAGTATGTGACGGATACTTTCCTCACCCGATTGTGGTCTGACCTGAAAGGTCTCGTCACGGCTGAGAGCACCGCACATCCCGGCGGACTCGAAGCATGGCTGAAGGAGAAAAATCCTCTCTGGCATCTCGTCGGACGCGTCACTTTTCACCTCGCCGAAAACAAGCGAAACGAGCAACTGCCCTTTGCCTTCCTAGCCACTTACACGGAAAAACTATCAGCGACTGGAACACCGCAACACACGCCGCTCGGGCGCGCGCTTCAGGCCTATTCGACTGCAAAAGATCAATCGGCACTCGATGCTCTCCTCGCGCCCGTCCGCATCGCTGCGGAGCGCAGTCAACTGGTGCGTGGCCTGCTTGAGTCGCGACAGCTTTTTCAAGCGGCCGCTTGGACCCCCAGCGAAGCCTATCATTTCATTCGAGAGATCCCTCTGCTCGAAGAGAGCGGCGTCATCGTCAAAGTGCCCGACTGGTGGAAAGGCCGCCGCCCATCTCGTCCGCAAATCAGCATCACGGTCGACGCAACGAAGGCCGGTGGTTTGGGAGTGAATGCGATGCTGGCTTTCAGCGCTGGCTACACCTTGGATGGAGAGAAGCTGACGGAGAAAGAGTGGGCTCAGATCAAAGCAACGCCATCCGGATTGGTGAACCTGAAAGGGCGCTGGGTCGAGATCGACCAAGAGAAACTGGATCAAGTCCTGGGACATTGGAGGAGAGTGGAGTCAGCCCACGCTGAGGGCATGTCCTTCCACGAAGGCATGAGATGGCTGGCAGGATTCAATGCAGGTGCAGACGGACCCGATGCAGAGTCTGTGCTGGCTGAGATTGATGCCACCCGGGCGTGGTCCGAGGTCATCTCCGGTAAAGGCCTCCAGTCGATTCTAGATGGGCTGAAGGAGCCCCCAATGCTCGATGACATTCCCGGCCTCAAGGCTCAACTCCGCCCCTACCAAAAACGCGGTGTCGGCTGGCTTCACTTCTCTGCACGCCTCGGTCTTGGAGCGTGCCTGGCCGATGACATGGGACTCGGAAAGACGCTCCAAGTCATTGCTCTACTATGTCTCCGAGCCGAAATGGCAAAAGTTGACCGCCGCACGAGCCTGCTGATCGTTCCCGCTTCATTGGTGGGAAACTGGAGAGCTGAGTTTGCTCGATTTGCTCCTCACCTTCGGATCAAAGTGGGCCATGCGTCCGTGGCCTCGCGAGAGGAAATGGAGGCTCTGCTCACCGATCCTGCAAAAGCGCTCCGGGACTGCGATGCCTTTCTCACGACCTACGGCCAATGGCAGCGCAGTTCATCACTCTCCGATCACCGGTGGGACATCGCCGTGCTCGATGAAGCCCAAGCCATCAAAAACGCGACCACCTCACAAGCCCGCGCCGTGAAAAAAGTCGATGCCCACGCACGCGTTGCATTGACGGGCACCCCCATCGAAAACCGACTGGGTGATCTTTGGAGCCTTTTCGATTTCCTCAATCCAGGCCTGCTCGGGAAATCGCAGGCTTTTGCAGACATCACGAAAACACTGGGCGACTCGAAGAACAAAATCGGTTTCGCTCCCCTCCGGAAACTCATCCAACCCTACTTGCTCCGGCGCATGAAGACGGACAAATCCGTTGTGTCTGACTTGCCTGACAAGATTGAGCTCAAGGCACTGTGCCCGCTGAAAAAGAAACAGGCTATTCTTTACGGAAAACTGGTGGAGCAGCTCAAAGCCGACATCAACAACGAGGACCTCGATCCCAATCAGCGGCGAGGCCTGGTGCTCGGTTATTTGATCAAGTTTAAACAAGTCTGCAATCACCCCAGCCACTGGAGCGGCGATGAGAAGTACGATGCCGCCGACAGCGGTAAATTTCAGCGACTCACAGAGATCACCTCTGAACTTGCCGAGCGACAAGAACGCTGCCTCATCTTCACTCAGTTTCGAGAAATGACAGGTCCGCTGGCAGCCCATCTCGCCACGGTTTTCGGTCGCCCTGGCCTTGTCCTTCATGGGGGAACCCCAGTCGGGCAGCGGCAGAAAATGGTGGAGACCTTTCAGCAGCCTGATGGTCCTCCATTCTTTGTTCTCAGCGTCAAAGCTGGCGGCACCGGACTCACCCTCACGGCGGCCAGTCACGTGATTCACTTTGATCGATGGTGGAACCCTGCGGTCGAGAATCAGGCTACAGATCGCGCCTTCCGCATTGGCCAAAAGAAGAATGTGCTCGTGCATAAGTTCGTCTGCCCCGGCACCATCGAAGAAAAAGTGGATGCTCTGATCCAAAGCAAAAGCGCTCTAGCGGAGGATCTGCTCGGCGGCGAAGGCGCGGCCAAGATTCTCACAGAAATGTCCAACGCAGAACTCCTCAACTTTGTGAAACTCGATATTGGCGAACTCGATCTGAACTAGACTATTTCACCTGGCTCATCTAGCTCTAACGTTATGTCGTGGTATTACTACAGCGATGCCAAGGAGGCGAAGGCGCGCATCAAGAAGGAAATCGCCAAACGGCAAAAAAAGGGAGAACCCTTTCGCGTCGTCGAAGCACCATCAGGCAACACTAAACTGGTGAAGACCTTTTGGGGCAAGGCTTGGAATGACAACCTCGAGAGCTACCACGACTACGAATACCGCCTGCCGCGCGGCAGGAGCTACCTCCGACAGGGAAACGTCTATGACCTTTTGATTGAGCCCGGACGGGTGACATCCACTGTGGCGGGGTCCGAACTCTATGAGGTCCGTGTGACGATCAAGCCCTTAAAGGAAGACGACTGGAATCAGATCAAGGAGCAGTGTTCAGGTCAAGTGGCCAGCATGCTTGATCTTCTGGCCGGGAAACTCGGGGCGGGTGTGCTGAAGATTCTGTGCGACCCCGAATCCGGCCTTTTCCCAAAACCGAAGGAGATTCGCTTTTCCTGCACATGCCCGGACCACGCTGACATGTGCAAGCACGTAGCCGCCACTCTCTACGGAGTCGGTGTTAAACTCGACACGCAGCCTGACCTTTTCTTCGTTCTTCGAAGTGTGGATCCCACTGATCTTCTTTCCAGCAGCACGCTGGAGATATCAGCGAGCCAGGATCCATCGCTCGCCGAAGAGGATCTCAGTGCACTCTTTGGCATCGAAATCGAGGCAGAACCTGTTGTGATCGAATCGATCCCAGAAAAAGCGAGGAAGACTAAGCCAAAGGTGGGCCGAACCAAACGTAGCACATCAGATAAATGATCACCCCGGTGACGGAGACATAGAGCCAGATCGGAAAGGTCCACTTCGCCATTCGTTTGTGTTGATCAAATCGGCTTTTCAGTGCCGGAACCACCGTCATGATGATCATGGGCAGATTGATGATCGCGAGCGGAAGGTGAGTAAACAGAATCAGGAAATAGATCGTCCGCACGATCCCCTGCCCTGCAAATTTCACGTGCCCCACATTGAAGTGGTAAATCAGATAACTCACGAGAAATGCCGCCGAGAAAAGCAGCGCTGTGCTCATGCACACGACGTGCGCCTTTTGTCGCCCCATCTTGATCATGAGGATACCCAGGATCAAAAAGACCGTGGCACAGGCATTGAGGATGGCGTTGAGGGCCGGGAGTTCTTGAACACTCATGGTCGGTTCTAATTACTTCGGCTCTCCGCTGTTGCTCAAAATGTATTTCAAATCCTTCCGAACTTTGGCCGCCCAAAACGTCTCGTATTCGGGGTCCATGTTGGCGATATCGTAGTGCCCCCTTAAGTGACCTTTGTCATCAACAATGGCCACCTTCATGTCGTGCATGTATTTATCATCGGGGCTCATGCGCTCGGCCTCGGGGATCTCTTTCACACCCGCAAACTTGAACTGAAAGGTGAGGTAATTCCGCACCTCAGCCTTGGGTCCATTCACGAACCACCAATTGTCCCCCTTGATCCCGAAGCGTGTGGCGAAGTCACTCAGAATTTCGGGCGTGTCGTCAGGATCAACCGTGAAAGAAAGAAACTGAACCCGTGGGTCTTGGCCAAACTCTTCATAGAGCTTCTTCATTTTCGAGACGACCACCGCGCATCCACGTGGGCATCGGGTGTAAACATACCCCGCCACGATGAACTTACCCTTCAACTGACTTAACTGGACCGTTTTGCCTGATCGCTCGGTCAAGATCAGATCCTTTTCCAATCGCCCCAAGTACGGTGGCCGATCCTTTTCCTTGGGCTGCTTCAGGCTTTGAGTGACCAGGTAATTGTAAAACACCACGCCTCCGAGCATGATCATGATGATGGGGATCCAAATCGCCAGCGGACTGACGCGTTTGGAAGAGGGTGCGGAGTTGGTTTGGTCCATGATGCGAATCCGAGGCGCACGCAATTAGCGCTGCCATGCCATTGTGGTTAAAATGAGAACGAGAGGCAGGTAGATCAAGGTGCAAAAAAACAGCCTCCTCGCGGCCGTGCGCTCACGGGTGCGGAAAAATCTCCAAGCCAGCAAGCAAAGCCATCCCGTCAGCACCCAAGCGAATGGCAGAAACCACCAGGCAACGATTCCCACAACGACCGGGTAAAGCATGAAAACAAATGTGGCGGCGGCAAACAACATGGAGCGCCAAGAGGTGAGTTCACCTTCATCATCATCGTTTGCCCACATCACGAATCCGCCTCTCCGATACTCATCTCGGTACATCCAGTTGATCGCCAGGAAATGCGGCATTTGCCAGAGGAAGAGCAATCCGAAGAGGAAGATGGCACCGGGCTGCACAAGTAACTCCCATCGGTAATACGGCGCATCCACCGGTGACATGCCTGCAGCTCCTGCCCACCCGATCAAGGGTGGCAACGCTCCTGACACTGCACCCACCAAGGTGTTCAACACGGAGGTCTGCTTGAGAGGTGTGTAAACAAAGAGATAAACGGCCAAAGTGAGTGCTGTCAGGGAGGCAGCTTCGGTGTTGACCGTTCGCACCAAGTGAATGAGCGAGAGTGCACTCAGCAGCCAACCGATTCCAAAAGCGACGGAGGGAGAGATTCGGCCGGAGGGCAACGGGCGATCCGCCGTGCGGTGCATTTTGGAGTCGGGCTCAATCTCCATGAGTTGATTGAAAACCGCAGCACCAAATGCCGCCAATGTGCTACCGAAGAGCGTGTGAAGGAGCAGTGAGAGATTCAGCGGCCCCTCTCTTCCGAGCCAGAAGCCAACAAAGGTGGTCACGATGACCAAGGCGCTGAGCCTGAATTTTGTCAGGACCATGAGGTCTCTCGCGGTTACCTGCCAAGAGGAGGGTTCTGAGACTGACTGGTCGGGTTCACCCATGATGGATCATCCTAGACGGGCGCATCTGAATTGCCAGCGGGAGAAGCTTCCGTCGATGCGATCATGCCGATCGTTCTCACACTCCCCCAACAACTGACCATGAGAATGAAGGTCAATGAAAGGATGCCTAATCCATTGAAGACATGGAAATTGGTCACCCAAAAGGACTTGCCCGTGATCACCACGAAGATCCCCAGCGTCACCTGAACCATGGGCATCACCATCAGCAGCGGCGGAATTCGCCGGATCACAGGTGCTGCTCCCACCCATTTTTGTGCCTTCACTGCCACGACAATGACGATGACACCGAGGGTGAACCCATAATACTTATGCAAGAACAGCGTGAAAAGATCGGGGGCACTGGTCGGAGGCATCCAGTGACCGTTGGTGGTGAGGATGTCAGAGGCCGCCAAATGAACACGTTGGGTGTGTCGCAAGATGGCTCCCACGATCAACTGACCAAAGACCAAAACAAAAAGAAGTGCGCTCAATGACAGGGCTGCTGATCGATCCTTACCGGTCAGAATGAGCCGGCCGTGTCTCCAAGTGGAAGAAGAAAGGTAAGCGATGAGCAGGAGCAAACAGAAAAACAACTGACCCAAGCACCCGTGCACAATCCCATAGGGATCAGACATTTTGAGGACGCGAAGTCCACCGAGCGAAGCCTGGAGCACCACGAGGAGCAAAGCCAGCGTCGTAAGGCCTCGCAGTGGATTCCATCTCTGAGAATACCACGCGAGAGTCAACCAGACGAAACCCATCACACCGACCAAACTAGCCAGCCCCAGCGCACCCGACCAAACGAGATAGAGGAATCCAATCGAGCAAGTGGCCATGGCCACAAACTCGATCAGCCCACCGCGATGGCGAACAAGTTGAAAGGTATATTGCGAGAGGACAAGCAGACCCACGATCATTCCCGCCCACCGGTGACCATGCTCCTGGAGGAGCGCGGGCACTTGTGTCCAGCCATCAGGGTTCACTTTCCCATAAGCCAAGGGCCAGTCTGGCACGGATAAGCCTACATCATTGGTCGTCACCGTGGCTCCCCACCAAACGAGAATCATCGCAGCAGGCACCGTTATTAGAGCCAGCAAATGGAAGATTCGAGAGTGTTTTGATGACGCAGGCATTTTGGAAAGAAAAAGGGCGCACCGGGTTCAGCGCGCCCTCAATCCTAAAATTTCACTGAGATGATTGAAAAATTAGTGAGCGGCCAGCTTGGCTGAGGCTTTTTTAGCGGAGTTCTCGGATTGTTCTTTGACCCACTCATCAAACTCCTTTTGCTCCACCACCTCGAGAACGGCCTTCATCTGTGCATGGCCTGGTCCACAGAGCTGTCCACAGATGATATCCCATGTTCCGGTTTTCACAGGCTTGAACCACATGTGGGAATGAATCCCAGGAGTCGCGTCTGTAGCCACCCGCATCGGCACCAGTGCCAGGTTGTGAATGACATCCTTGCTGCGGACATCAATGATCACCGGGCGGTCTTTCGGCAGCTTCAAACTCGGACTGACAAAGTCATCCGCACTGTTCGGATCATGAGGATCCTTCCCCGTTGGGTTGCCAGAGCCTGGATCAATGTATTTGGCACCCATCGCCCCGAGCATGTGGTCCGTTCCTGCATACTGGAAGTTCCAAAGAAACTTTTCACCCACGGCCCTGAGTTTCACGGTGTCAGGCGATGTCGGATATTCGTCAGCCTGTTTGGCCCATAGAGGAAAAGCGAAGCCAAGAAGCAGGATCGCCTCAACAATCACAACACCAATTTCAATGTGGGTCGTCGCGTGGCCGCGGACCCCATGGTAATCCGCGCGACTGTTCCTCTTTTGGTTGTAGCGATAGAAGACCCACACGAGGTACGCCGACCAGCCAACAAACAGAATCAGCATGAACCAATGCACGAAGCCGAGCATGTGATCCACAAGTTCCCCATGCTCGGAAGCGAGCTCGGGAATTCCAAACCACTGGTTGATTTTTGAGACCATATTTTTTCGAATTTCTAAGGATTAAAATGAGTTTGCTCAAGCACTCGCCTCTGTTTGCGAGCGAAGCTGAACATCGTGTAGATGAAAATAGAGAGAACAAAGGCCAACAAGAGGAGCATGAAAAGAATCGCATTCCCTTGAGCGATGGAGGCCAAGCTACCGGCATCTGGCCGACAGGTTGCGCAGGCGAAGGTTAGAGCATTCATGTGTCCACAAAGATAGTCTTGGATTTTTTAAACACATACCACCCTCCGTAAGCGACCAAGCCTAGGGCCAACCATCCAGCAAAGATTCCGAGGTGTGCGACCCCCATTTCCTGCGCCTGATCCTGCATCACATGGGTCCAATACCAGAACCCCACATCACAAAGGATGGCAAAGATGATGAAAACGATATGGAAGTGCTTCAGTGACATTTGGATTAATGAGGAGCCCCACCATAGGGCGTCCCTGGGTAACCATCAAACTGGGTGAACACCAGACCGTCTCCATGGGCGAGATAGAATAGAACAAAGAGTCCCATCACGAACACCGTGGTGAACAGAAGGATCTTGTAGATCATTGAAGCTTCGTGATTCAAATGCATGAAGATCAGAGCCACAAGCGCTGCCTTGAATGTCGCTACGATCATCCCCACAATGATGTTCAGTCCGTGGGTGGGTAACTCAATGTAGGAAAGTCCGACCGTGATGATCGTGAAGACGCCGAGAATGATCCCGATTTTGACGTATTTTTTGACGTGCTTTTGCAGGTCATCGTGTGATTGCTCCATAAGGGAAAGATTTCGGATTAGAGGAGGTAAAGAAGAGGGAAGAGGAAGATCCAAACCAAATCCACGAAGTGCCAGAAGAGACCACCCACTTCGATACGATTGGCGAGATGGTCAGGGTCCTCCCTGAGTAGCTTGGTATCAAAAAGCAGGAAGTAAGCGAGCACCAACGCTCCCGCCACAACGTGCAATCCGTGCAGGCCAGTTAGAATGAAATAGATGCCGTAGTAAGTGTTCCACTTCGGCGTGAAGTTCGACCAGAACGCGATGTCTTTCCTCGCAATGGTTGCTTCCGGATAATGGCTTGAATGACCATCCGCCTTGTGATTACCTTCTGCAGGTGCGTGTGTCTCAGCGGCGTGACCGGCACCGGGATGTGCCTCGTTATGCTCCGCAACCGTGGAATGATGGATCTCCATCTGCATCACGTGACGGAGGTATCTCGCGTCTTTCGCATCGAAACTTTTATACTTCTCTTTCGCATGCTCCTGATGGGCATCAAATGCGTGTTGCCATTCAGTTCCCAAGTAGGTCCATGCCAATGATTTCTTGGGATCATCTGAAGCTCTCACATCGACCTTGTCCACTTGAAGGGTGAGTGCGTCGTTGATGAGCTTCCCTTCGATGGTTGTGCCATCACGGAAGGTCAGAGTCGAATCCGTGTGCGTGAAGGTCGCCGATTCTTTGACGGCGAAGGTGAGGGGCGCCACCGACGTCAGCACCACAGAATTCTGTTTGGCTTTGATCGCCTCGGCAGCGAGTTCTTTCCAAGCGGACTTGGTGAGTTCCACTTCGGTTCCGGCGGCGGTCTTGAATTTTGGATTCTCAGACTTTGTGTATTCCAAGAAGTAGGTCGGGTCGCCGGTCTTGGAATTGAGGGTGAGTTTGTTGACGTCTCCAAACTCGATTCGGTAGCCACCTTCAGGAAGGTGTCCAGTGAGGATGGTGCCATCCTTGAGTTTCACGCCGTAGTGCTCAAACTTCGCCTTGTATTCGAAGCTTTTATTCACCATGAACACGCCTGCGCTGGCGACCGTGATCCACATGCAAACTTTGTAGGCACCAATTTTCCGCATCTTCAAGTTGGCCCACGCCATCACGACCGTGACGGAGGACAAAATGAGAACCAGCGTGTTCACAAAGCCCAAGGTAACATTCAGTTCATGGACAGGCCAATGGTAGTCGGCTCCGACACGAAGGAAGATGTAAGATGAGAAGAGACCACCAAAAAGCATGACCTCAGAGGCGAGGAAGAGCCAAACACCCAGCTTGGCATTGTACAACCCGGTATCGGGTCTCGGTTTTCTTGTGAAAGGGATGTCCATGATCTTAACGCGCTAGTTTAGTGATGATTAGCTGCGACGGCTGTCTTTTCAGCAGGCACCCCATTGTCAGCGACGTGCTGGGGGAGGAAGTCCTGTTCGACTCCGGGCACACTGTATTCATAAGCTGGCCTGTAAACGATTGGCTCGGAGAGGAAGTTACCATGCGGAGGGGGAGTCGGTGTATTCCACTCGAGGGTGGTTGCATCCCATGGATTATCGCTCGTGATCTTTTTGCCGCTCTTGATGCTAACGAACACATTGATGATGAAAGGGATCTGAGCGAGAGCGAGACCCCAGGCAGCAAAGGAAATGAGCTCATTGGTCCACAAGTGACCATTCGTAACCTGTTCGAAATACTTGCCACCGTCATACCAGCGACGATGGAAACCCAACATTCCCTGATAGAGCATCGGGGCGAAAATAAGATTCATGCAGATCAGGGAGGGCCAAAAGTGGATCTTACCGAGAAGGTCACTCATGTATCGACCCGTCACTTTTGGATACCAATGATACACACCTGCAAAGAGGGCAAAGATTGTGCCAGGAGCCACCACGTAGTGGAAGTGACCAATCACGTAGTAGGTGTCATGGAGGAAAAGGTCGATGAAATTGAAGGCGAGCGGAAGACCCGTTAATCCACCGATTCCGAACATTGGCAAGAAAGCGGAAGCAAACAGCATCTGGGTGTTAAACCGGATCGATCCACCCCAAAGCGTAATCATCAAACAGGTCAGCAGAATCACCGATGGCACCGAAATCAGCACGGTCGTGATCTGGAAGAACGTGGACATCATGACACCCATTCCAGTGAGATACATGTGATGCGCCCAAACAATGAAACTCAAGAATGCCAGCGTGAGCACTGCGTAGATCATCATCTTGTAGCCCCAGAGCGGACGGCGAGCGTTACAAGGCAGGACGTCGGAGCAGATCGCGAAGGCTGGAAGGATCAACACATACACCTCGGGATGAGCCAGGAACCAGAAAAGATGCTGGTAAAGAAGAGGATTGCCGCCTCCAGAGATATCGAGGCGCTGACCGCCTTCCATCAAGCCGGTAGGCAGATAGAAACTCGAACCAAACACACGGTCACCAAGCTGCAAAATGGCGGCCACTTCAAGGGGAGGGAATGCCAGAAGGAGCAGGAATGCAGTAACCATCATGGCCCAACTGAAGAATGGCATTCGGAACCACGTCATCCCCTTCGCGCGCAGGTTGATGGCAGTCGCGATGAAATTAACGGAACCGAGGAGCGAGGCTGAGATGTTGAAAACCATCGCCAGCAACCACCAAGTGTGCCCGTGCATCCACACGTTCTTGATTCCCATCCCCTCGGTCGAAGCCAGCGGTGAATACATGGTCCAACCGGACTGCACAGCACCTGTTGGAAGAAAAAAACTGGCCATCATGATCACGGCGCTCACGAAGAAGCACCAGAAGCTAGCCATGTTCAGCTTCGGGAAGGCCATGTCGATGGCTCCGATCTGCAGCGGCATGACGAAATTTCCAAAGGCGGCGAAGCCAAGGGGCACGATTCCAAAGAACACCATGATGGTCCCGTGCATCGCACCAAACATATTGTAGAGAGCAGGACTCACGATTCCGCCTGGCGCCCATTGCTCGATCCAGTTCGCAAAGAAATTACCCACGAGCGGCAACTTACTCAACATCACCAATCCCGGAACCTCAGTGCCCGGGTAGGCGATCGTCCATCGCATGATCATCATCAGGAAGAACCCAAAGAGAAGCATCACGAGACCAGACAAACCATACTGAATCCCGATGACCTTGTGATCCGTCGAAAAAATGTACTTCTGAAACCAACCAAGTTCATGGTGGTCGTGTTCGTGCTCGCCGTGGTGATCGTGTGTCGCTGTAGATGCGCTCATAGTTTGAATAGGGGGTGCGACGTTTCGTCGGGGTTAGGAACGAAAGGCGGATGAGAGTTGGAATTCGAAGTGAGCAGTTCCCCTGCCACCGCTGACTCGGACGTTTTGCGTCACCGGTTCAGGGAACTGGGCATGCCACGCTTGTAATACGTAATCACCGTCGGGCAGGGCACGGGAAATCTGAAATTTTCCAAGGGAATCTGTGACTGCAAAATGAATACCTTCGTTGACAAAAATCCAGCCGCGCATCCAGCGATGAACATCGCATTCCAAGCGGTAGACACCCGCTTCATTGAAGACGTGTGTGTTTTCTCCACCCATGGATGCCTGTGCAAAATTCGCAACGCTTTGACCCTGAAGTTCCGTGCCCATTTGGTGACGCACAACCCTGACATTGTGGAAGGTCATATCACTGTTTTTGAAACAGACAGCCTGTCCAGACTGAACTGCGACCACATTGGGACGGAAGAGGCATTCCCTTTGGTCAATCGTGGCACCCATTCTCGGCACATTTTTCGCAATGGGGCCGTTCTTCACGTTGATGATCACATCTGCCAACCCTCGGTTTTCGGAGACTCGCCATGTCGGATCAATGATCTTTCCATGTTGGGAACAAAGAGGATTTCCACCCACATCGATCGCCTGACCGTGGGTGGATGGAAGCCCGCCACTCAACGTCACAGATCCCTCCAGGGTCAGAATCTCAGCAACTTCGATTGATGGCTCCCTGACTTGGCTACCCATTGGTGCGTCAGGTGCCTTTCCACAACTGACGTTTACCATCGAAAACAAGCACACCAAAACCGAACCAGTCAGTTTGTAGCAAAGTCGATGAGTAAAAGAGGACATGAAGGGTTGAAAGGAATCAGGGCAAACCAAACTATTTGGCAGGTTCTGCGGCCACCTCAGCTTTGGCGTAGGGTTCAAGCTCTGGACCCGTCCAAGGAGCAGTGCGCGCTTTTTCTTTTTCACGAACGGCCGCAACCATTTCTTTGGTGACAAGGCTACCCTTGTTTCCCCAATTGTTTCGCACGTAAGTCAGCACATTCGCCACATCCTGATCGGAGAGCACCGCGCCCTGAGGGGGCATTGGGGCTGGCGCGGCGAAGTCGGCACCATTGATTTTAATCGGCCCTTGTAGTCCATGGAGAACGACTCGGATATTCCTCTCGGTGCCTCCCATTACCCAATCAGATCCGGCCAGCGGAGGAAAGGCTCCGGGAACGCCGAGACCACTTCCCTGGTGACAACCCCCGCACAAGGCGTAAGTGGCCGCACCTTTTTTCATGGCCATCTGGAGAGGATCGAGAGCCGCGCCAGCGGTTCCATCGACAGGGCGTGGGTCGGGGAAACGGGACGAAGCAAACGGATTGCTCACATTGAAGTCGAATCCACCCACGTTCGGTCCCAATTGGCCGCCGGCAATGATCGCAACGATGAAGCCGAGGAAAATGACCCACATGGGTGCCTGCTCGGTTCCAGATTCGACATCAGCTTTCTCACGCTTCACAGCTGGGTGAAGCCGGTCGAGATCGGTGGTGTCTGGATTAAAAGATTGGGGATTGTCGCTCATGGTAAGCCGATCAGGAGTCAGAAAGTTACTTTTTAGGTTGGGCTGCCGCAGCCATCGCGGCGGCCATTCCGGGGACTGGGTAATCCTTCTTCAAAGAAATCATGTAATCGACCAAAGCTTCAGCTTCCGCAGTAGGGACGACTTCCCAGCCCTTACCCGGATGAAATTCCTCGGGTAAATCCAAAGCAAGCTTGGACTTCTGTCCCTGCGCCTTCTGCACCGTGTAAAGTTGGCGGTAGGACGGCATCGTGGACCATTGATTCACGGATCTCGGAGCATAAAAGCTCTGGTGCATTTTTGCTCGGTCCGTAATTCTCCAACCCACATTAGCCAAGTCTGGACCTGTTCTTTGGATGCCAAGGAAGGCGAAAGGCTCACCCAAATAATCTCTCAGAGTATTTGACCGGACTGGCTCTGCGGTGCGTCCCTCTTGCTCCTGTCCCCAGCCTTTTCTCCAACCGTCGAGACCCAAGTTTGCCGATCGAATCATTTGGGAATGGCATTGAACGCAACCTTCTCGGGCATAGACCAACTGTCCCTGGCGGTGGATCACGGAAGGTGGATACTGTCCATCAACACCATCCTTGTCCTTATCATAGGCTATGGGTGCCAGTTTCTGGTACTTCATCACCGGCCCCACGATCAGAAAGAACCACGGGAGGCCGAAGAGAATACCGATTCGGAGAACGAATTTGCGAAAGTCACTCATGCTTTGGAGGGATGGGAAATGGAGGGCAGACCATCGTCGTGGTCGTGGCTAGGAAGGAGAGTGGGTGCAGTGCTGCGACGGCCCAATCCGGCGACCATGAGCATCAAGTGAATCAAGAACCACACATTCGACCATGTGATCAAACCCCAAGCTACGGCACGAGCGACGATGTAAGGACGAATGTTCAAGACGACATTGCTGAACGAGAGGTTCCATTTTTCAGGATCGTTGATGTCGCCGCCCTGTTGAAGACCACAGATGATGCTCGTGACCACGATAGCTCCGATGCCATAGACGGAGAACCAAAAGTGATTCCGGATTAATCGAACGGAAAGCCATTCACATCCCACCAAGCGAGGCACGATGTAATAGATCGCCCCAAACATGCACATGCTGAAGAATCCATAGAGGCTGACGACTTGAAACCCATACCAAGCAAGAGTGAACTGGAGATTAGCCCCAGTCCAAAAGGCTGAAAGCAATGCGTAGATCAAGCCGGAGACGGGGTAGAAAAGAGCCCCGAAGAATGAAAAGCGGAGCGAGGGACTTGTCTGGACGAGCTTATGCTTACCCAAAGTGGTCAGGTGATGATTCCATCCGACGACACCCACGGGTATCAAAAGGAGCACACCTGCCATCGCACCGAATGCAGGCATCCAAGCCGGGAGAGGCCCGCCCATAAAACGCTGCATCCCGGACCATCCACCGAGGGCGGCCAACAGCCAGAATCCGATCTTCGCCAATTGCTGGCTAGCGATAGGCTGACCTGTGACCTTCGGAATAAAATAATAGGCAGAGCCTACTCCAACCGGCACGAAGAAAAGAAGAATCACACCGTTTACATACCAAGCGTTGATACCTGCGCCGATAGCGCCCAGATCTCCGATGCAATGGATGCACACATTCGCCGTCGTGAATAGCCAAGGAAACCAAATGCAAGCTCCAAGGATGTACCACGCGCTGATCATGAAACCTTCAGGATGACGTGCGCGTGCGAACATGGAGACCATCGGCCAGGCAAAAACCAAGAAACAGATGAGCAGCACAGGCCAAAGAAACTTAGGAAACTCCAACCACTCGACAGAGGTGCTGCCACCAAACAAAACCGCCAAGATCCCGGCGGTCACCGCAATGTTCCAGAAAATCGCAGCGACGAGCATCAGAGATCGGCCCGTCTTCAGTTCTTGCCCCGTGCGGCGGGCCATGATCCAAAGACTGGTTCCCAATCCAACAGGGATTCCCCATCCATAAACAAGGGCAATCAGGTGGGCAGGCTGGATTCGACCATACTGAAGGAACCAGAGCCAATTCTCATCCAGAAAGTCAGGGAACACCTGTTTCACGGCGGCGAAAAGGCCCACGATGGTTGAGGCCATCAGCCAAAAGGCTGCGTTGGTAAACAGGAACAACACGGGCCCCTTAACCGAACGGTCAATGGCCGCGCGGCGGAGACTGTCACTGTCTATGTCGTTTTCGGCGGGTTGTGCCATGATCAGATTCAGGTTTCGGGTAATAAAATGAAGTTACTTGGTCGCGGGTGCAGTCGCAGCAGGGGTTGCTGCTGCCGCTGGGGCCATCGACTTGAGTTGGGTCGGCGATCCTGGGACCACCATCTTGCTCGGAGTCGCTGCCTTGGCCTTCAAAGCCTCAGCCGTTTTCGCGTAAATAGCAGAAGCCTTCGCTTTGTCGGTCAGTCCGGTCTTGGTCATGATCTCTTTTTGAGCATCACGGACTTCGGCGGTGAATTGGGTGCGGTCAGCTGCGCGGGGATCCTCAGGCCTTTCACCATTGAAAGCCTGAAACAGGGAAAGTAGGACAGCAAAGACTGCAAAGGTGCCAAGGAGAAAGGTGAACGAGGCTCCCTTTCCGATCTTGGCTGGTGTTGTTGATTCCATGGGGGAAGGCATGACGAAAATTAGTTTACGACGTTCACGGACTCGAGAAGACGCGGGTCACGCCAAGGATACAAACTGTATTTTCCGAGTGATCGAAGGAAGGCATAGGCAGTCAGACTGGTCACCGTCACAACGGCGACGACATCACCCACCCAGGCACCGGGCGCAACCACTCCGAGACCGAGCGAGGGTCCACGCTCTGGGATGACGTTCCAATAAATGTCCAGCATATGCATCAACAGGATCCAGATTCCCACCATGCAAACCACGAATGGCTTCTTCTTCCGTGTCTGGGAAAGGAGCAAAACGAAGGGCGCAACGAAGTGCCCGAGCACGAGGAGGATGCTGACCCAGCGCCATCCACCTGTGTTTCGCGTCAAGTACCAGCGGGTTTCCTCCGTGATGTTCGCGTACCAGATTAGGAAATACTGACTGAAGGCGATGTAGGCCCAGAAAACCGTGAAAGCGAAAAGGAGCTTACCCATCAAATGATAATGCTCATCTGAAACGACTTTCTGGAGATAACCCAAACTCCGCAGATAGGTGACGAGAAGGATCATGATCGACATGGAGGACCACGCACAGCCTGCAAAGATATAAACCCCCCACATGGTAGAAAACCAATTGTAGTCAATGGTCATGATCCAATCGAGAGCCGCAAAGGTTGCCGTCAATCCAAAGGGCAGAAGCCACTGGCAGGAGAAGTTCCTCGCACTAATCGTATGCTTGATGTCGCCGTCCACTTCTTGCTGGAGTGACTTATTGCGGAGAGTCCGCGCAATGTACCAGAGAACGAGAAAGTAGAGGATGAAACGTGTGTTCCAACTGAACGCGACGGGTTGGAAATGCTGACTGATGTTCAGATAACCAAACTTGGCCGAAAGGGTGTGATGACCGGCATGGTGGAGGGCTTCCTTGATGGCGGCACCTCCCTTGAGATGGCTATCGCCGTGGGCTGCCGCCTCCTTCACATGCTCGATGGCATGGTGGTGATGAACCATCCACTCATAGAGAGAGTCTTTTACAGAAGGGATCAAAAACAGAGGCAGGGAAAGGACGAAAACCACAGGCACCAAGTTGGCCAAGTTTTCAAAAAGCCGACGGATCACCACTCCCCAACTGGAATTGGAGGCGTTGTGAAGCAAGATCCAAAAACATCCTCCCACCACAAAAGTAAAGCAGAAGAAGAAGGCAAACAGCCAACTGTATGCAAACTCAGCAGGCTTGGTGATGAAGAAGTATATTGAACCCACAAGGCCCAATAAACCCAATCCGAGCAGCGGCGTGATTAGACCGGAAGCCTTAGCCGGGTCGAATTTTTCGCCGCCTTCCGGTAGATCTTTAAATGTGACGTGATGACTCATGCCTGAATTGTCCCTGCCGTTACTGAACTGTGACTCCGTTTTCTTTCACTGCGGATTGCAGTGCATGGATGTAAGCAACAATCGCCCAGCGATCGCGCACCGTGATGTTTCCTCCATACGAGCCCATGAGGCCCTTGCCGTTCGTGATTGCATCAAAGATCGCTCCATGAGGGCGGTAAGCCGCTGCGTTGGCTGGGTCTGTGTTCCCGGGTTGATGGAAATTGAAGGCATTGAGGATACCATATTTTGAGGTGACACCCTTTCCATTTCCTGACTCACCGTGGCAAACGGCACAATAAATGTTATAGCGCAGGTGTCCGCGCTCAATAAGAGCAGCGTCGACTTCCACTTCTGGAGGAATGCCATCACCGTAGAAGTCACCCATCTTCCCACTGTTGTAATAGTCGGATCCCTGGGAGAAACCAAACTTGGCCGGCTTTGCACCCTCGGCAGCTGCTTTTTCAGGAACCTCGAATCCCATCGGCATGGTGTCAGCGACAGGTTTCCGTCCTCCGATTCCATCCGCAAAGAAACCGCTGTCGGCCTGGAACTTCACTTTGGCCTGATCATCCATGTCCGGGAAGACCTCGATAGGCGGCAATTCCGACTTGCTGCCACGGAATCCAGCGGCGCTGACCACAATCACTGCTACAAAGAATAAACTGAGGAAAAAGTATTTCATGCCGGGTTAGATATCGTCCTCCACGAGTTCAACGTGCTTACCGCCAATCTTCTCCAGAAACGCTTTCGTTCCTTCCTGAGAGAACTTGGGGTCACGTGCTTCGATGCACACAAAAAAAGTGTCATCTGAAAATTTGGCGAAGCGCTTGGATGCGAAAATGGGATGATTGAACCGCGGAAGCCCGATCAAGGCCAAAAGACCAAAGAGCGTGGTGAATGCCGAGAACAAGATGGTCAACTCAAACATCACAGGAAACCAGGCTGGAATGGCCCAGATCGCAGTGATTGGCTTGGCCTGCACCACGGTCGGATAGAGCACGTTTTGGGTGATGTATTGAAGGAAGAAGGCCGTCGTTGTTCCGGTGATGCCTCCGCAGAAAACCAACCATGGAAGTTTGGAGCGTTGGATACCCATGGCCTGATCCAGGCCATGAATCGGGAATGGAGAATGGCAATCCCATCTCTGATAGCCTGCATCCCTCACGTGCTCCGCGGCATGATACAAATCATGCACATTCTCGAATTCAGCGAGGTAGCCGTGGACTCTTTTTAGCGTGGTGCTCACAGATCAGTCTCAGTTCAAGGGTTAAGCGGTCACGGTTTTAGCCACATGGCGGTCCGGGTAGTCCATCAAGTCTTCCTCCTGAATACCCTTCTCCTGATGGGGATCGTGGTGAGGATTCGACTGAGGCAGCACTCCCTTGACTTCCCCGATGGCGATCACCGGCAGGAAGCGGAGGAAGAGCAAGAAATTCATCATGAAGAAACCGAAAGTGCCAAGGAAGGTCACCTTATCGACCCATGTCGCTTGGAACGTCCGCCATGCGCCGGGTGTCATGTGCACTTCGAGAGTCGTGACGATGATCACGTAGCGCTCATACCACATTCCGAAATTCACGAACATCGATACCACCATCACCCAGAACATGCTGTGACGAGCCCAGCGGAACCAAAAGAGCTGAGGGGCGATCACGTTGCAGAAGAACATCGCGTAATAATAGGGAACCGAAGGGCCATGCAGTGCGCGGAGAAGGAAGGCCTGACCCTCATAGTAGTTGGCACTGTAATAAGCGATGAAAAGTTCCATGCAGTAGGCGTAACCCACGATCGTGCCCGTCAACAAAATGACCTTCGCCATGTTATCGATGTGCTTCGCGGTGATCAGATCCTGCAAACCGTAGATCTTCCGGCAAGGAATCATGAGCGTGAGCACCATGGCGAATCCACCAAAGATCGCGCCCGCAACGAAGTAGGGCGGGAAAATGGTCGTATGCCAACCAGGAACCACAGACGTCGCGAAGTCGAACGAAACCACGGAATGCACCGAGAGAACGAGCGGAGTGGAAAGAGCAGCGAGAAGCATGTAGGCGGTCTCGTAATGGCTCCAGTGCCGATTCGCACCTCTCCAACCGAGGGCAAAGATGCCGTAGAGTGTCTTCTTGATCCCTGGTTTGCAACGATCACGAAGTGTCGCCAAATCCGGCACGAGACCGATGAACCAGAACACCACGGAGACGGAGAAGTAAGTGGAAACCGCGAAGACGTCCCAGAGGAGAGGCGATTTGAAGTTCTGCCAGATCGCGTTGGCGTTCGGCACCGGAGCGAGGAACCACACCATCCAGACACGACCCACATGGAATGCCGGAAAGAGACCGGCGCACATCACGGCAAAAATCGTCATCGCCTCGGCGGCCCGATTCACAGACGTGCGCCATTTCTGGCGAGTCAGGAACAGGATAGCAGAGATCAAAGTACCCGCATGACCGATACCGATCCAAAACACGAAGTTGGTGATGTCCCAGGCCCAAGCAACCGGTTGCTTCTGACCCCAGACACCCACGCCGGTCGCGATCAGGTAGACAAAACAAAAAGCCATGACTCCCGTGAGAACCACCGATGGCAGGAACAGGATCCACCAAAGCATGGGCTGCTTGTTTTCGATGATCCCACAAATCCGATTCGTGATCCACGAATACGAACGGTTATTGAGAACGAGCGGCTCGCGATCCAGAACTCGAGGCTGGATCGGTGCGGCTGATGAGTTTGACGCTGTGGCGGTGGATTCCATGTTTCCAGCTTAGAATTGTTTACCGCTCCAAGCCGCGATGGCTGCAGCGTTCGGCATGTCAGGGTTCACGTTACGGATGCGGGCGAGGTAACTCGTTCTTGGACGCGTTCCGACGTATTTGAGCACTTGGTAGTTACGGGGAGAGGCCTTTACCTTGTTAACGGCGCTTTTCTCATCACCGAGATCACCAAATTCGATCGCTCCAGCCGGACAGGCTTGTTGGCACGCCACCTTCACAGAATCCGTTGGAACTCGGAAATTCTTTGAGTCACGCTGCTTCTGGCGCTGATTGATCTTGGCAGACTCGAGACGTTGCACGCAGTAGGTGCACTTTTCGATGACACCGCGCATCCGAACGGTAACATTTGGGTTCTTTTGAAGCTGCAAGCTTTCCCTCATGCCCGTTTTGGACGGAGTGGAAAGAGGACCCATGTAAAGTTCATCGAGCGGACGCTTGTTGTAATCAAAGAAATTGAATCGCCGGGCTGTGTAAGGGCAGTTGTTCGCGCAATAGCGCGTTCCGATGCAGCGGTTGTAGGCCATCGCGTTCAGACCTTCTTCGGTGTGCACCGTTGCATTGACCGGACAGACGGTTTCACAAGGCGCCGACTCACACTGCTGACAGGCCACAGGTTGACTCACCATCTCTGCGTTTTCCAACTGCTCAGCCGTCGGCTTAATCATGACATCATCCGACTCGGCTTCGTCCTTGCCCCACTTTGGAACTGCAAAATAACGGTCCATGCGGATCCACTGCATGATGCGGCCCTTGCGCACCTGATCCTTACCGACAACGGAGATGTTATTCTCAGATTGGCACGCAACGATACAAGACGTGCAGCCGATGCATTTGTTCAGATCGATCGTCATTCCCCACTGGTGCAGATTCTCGTAATCGAAACCCTCCGGGTTCTCGGGAGTCTTGCGGTCCACCTGCCCTTTGTACAGCGAGATATTTTGCGGAATGTGCCCGTCCATCCCAGTCTTCTGGGCAAAATCAGGCGTCTTCTTGAACTCTTCTGCCGTCGCCTCACGGTAGATGGCTCGGCCCTCCATGGTGTTCTGCTCCTGCGTGATGGCCAACTCGTAAATCTCATCGAGCTTCTCGACCTTGGCACCCGTCAGAACATACTGATTGGCATCAGACCGAAGTTTGTAGGCATCAAACCCACGACCCTTGCCGTCAGAATTGGAGCCCACAAATCCGAGCTTTGTCTGACCGTAGCCAAGCGCGATCGTGATCGAGTTCGACACGTGTCCAGGCGCTTCAATGGCCGCGAGAGAGATCGATTTTTCACCCACGGTGATTTTAACCATCTGACCTTCCTTCAACCCAAGACCTTGAAAGGTTTTGGAACTCAGCCATGCGGCATTGTCCCACGTTAGTTTGGTGATGGGATCAGGCGCTTCCTGGAGCCAGGCATTGCTTGCAAAACGGCCATCCCAAAGAGTGGAATCGGGAACCAGCACAACCTCAAGAGCCTCAGCCGTTGGGGCCGAAAGCACGGTTGCTTTCGAAGCAATGCCATTCACTGCACCTGCATTGAGTGAGCCACCCTTGGCGAAGGTGGAGCCCTTTAGGAATCCGTCACGAAGAGTGAGATTCCATTTTTGCTCGTCCAATCCTCCAGCAATCTTTTCAAAGGTTTCACGAACAGCAGCGTAGGCTGCATCGACCGGTGCGGGCGCAGGCGGAGCCGCTGGGTCGGCAGGCTTCACTTCCTCGAGACCTAGTTTTTTCTTACCCAACAGCGCCAAGAGAACCTCAATGGCCGAAGCGCCACCGTAGAGCGCCTGAATCATGGGCTGAACGATGGAGTAGGTCCCATCAGCAGTGCGAAGATCCCCCCAAGCCTCAAGCGGATGCGCCGCAGGAATGTGGTAATCAGAATGGCGCGCCGTCGCATTCGGCGAGTGCCCCCAATGAATCAGAGACACTTTCTTATCCTTGAACAGATCCTTCAGCGCAGAAGCCCCTGGAGCATCATAGAACAAGTCGGACGGCGTAAGCGCGACAACGGTCGAGACCTTGCCACCCCTGACCGCAGCGACCAGATCGGGGAGCATTCCAGCAGGGGTCACGGTATCCGGTTTCACCAGATCAATCACCGTTCCAAAGGCGCCCAGCGCTTGGTTTGCTGTAGCGACAAGCGCATGAACTTCAGCACCATAACCAGAACCGGTCAAAACGACTGCCTTACCCTGAAACTTCTTCAGATCATCAGCCGCAACTTTTACCCAAGTTTTCAAGTCTTCCGAGGCAGTGGCCGCCAGCGCCGAAACTTGAGTTCCGCCCAGTTCTGCAGCGAGAAGCGCCGCAGCGACAGGAATGAGGCTCGCAGCCAAAGGCTTGCGGTGATCGGCAAATCCACCCGTCACCGTGAATCGGTTTTCGAGTGCATAGAGACGATTCATTGAATCCACACCCTTGTCGGCATCCCGGTTAACCATGAACTCCTTTACGGAGTCAGCACCGACCGGATTGACACCCAAGAAGTCACAATCCAAAGAGAAGACACGCAGCGCCTTGCTCAGATTCACGACAGGCAGCACATCTGCACCGAAGAGTTCTGCATTCGCCGCCTTGAGAGCATCGCGAGAAATGGCATCGTATTCGACGACCATTGCCTGCGGGTAGGCTTTCTTCAACTCACCCAACAAACGAGTGAAAGTAGGCGATGAGGAGGCACCGACCACAACCGCAAGCCCCTCGCCACCTTTGGCTGAGACAGACTCCGTCGCGGCACGAATCGCGCGATTCACACTACTCCAACCCACGCCGTTCTTGCCGTGGCGGAGGGGGCGCTGTGAACGCTCAGGATCGTAGAGATCCAAAATGGAGGCCTGAGCAAATGAATCAAGACCTCCACCCGCAGTCGGGTGGAGCGGATTACCCGCCAGATGCGTGGGCCGCCCTTCGTGAGTCGTCACCACAAGAGGTTGCGCCCCACCATTCGGCTTCGGAATCGCCGTGGCATAAAGCAGCGGTTTACCCGGGATCACCCACTCCACATGCTTCGTGTAGGGTAAAATGGTCGTGAGCGGACGACGGCAACTCACGAGACCCATAGCCCCCAAGCTAGCGCCCATGATCTTGAGGAAGTCACGACGAGAATTATCCCGCTCTTCCTCATTCATCGTATCACCCGCAGGGAACTCCACCCCCAGTTTGTTCATGAATTCTGAGCGGCGCTCCAACTCTCCCACACTGCGCCAGTAGCGGCGGCCGGTTTTCGGTTCTTGCGGATGTTGCCAAATGCGTTTCATGAAATTTTTCTTCGCGGGTCGTCAGTTTAGCGATGGCATGCCGCGCATGACTCGGGCGGCGAGACTTGCCAGTGTTTCTTGAGCTGCAAACCCACTTCCTGCTGGGCCACAGCTCCTCCGTAGGTCTTCTCAGCGAGCGCGAGAATCTGCTGCAAATCCGGGGCCTTCTCCAGCAATCCACCTCCAGGAATCTCAGCGGCAATCTCCTCAGCCTTCACACCCTTGTCCAAAAGACCTTTGTAGAAGGTCGCGCGATCCAACTGACTCGCGTCGTAGTTCAAGTTCGTGATCTGATCAAGAGGGCGGAGGTTGTTCTCCGGATTCCGATGACAATCAAGACACCAACCCATGGACTGCGGCTCAGCCTGCCTGACAACTTCCATCTCATTGATTTTGCCATGGCAGGAGACGCACGAAACCCCACGGTTCACGTGAACTGAATGATTAAAGTAAGCATAGTCCGGCACCTTGTGAACCTTCACCCACGGGATCGGCGTCCCGGTGGCTTCAGCCTGGATTACCTTCTCCAGTTTTGGGCTATTGGAGCGGATGTTTCCTTTTCCTGTTCCGTGGCAGTTGAAGCAGGTTTGGTTGGTTGGCACATTGGAGTGGCTCGAGGACTCCACAAATGAATGGCAGTAACGGCAATCCAGACCCAACTGACCCGCGTGAATCTTGTGTGAAAATGGAACCGGTTGCGTGGGCTCGTAGCCAACACGCGTATACTTCGGTGTGAAGTAGTAGCTGACTCCCAGGGACACCCCCACCAAAATAAAAAAGAGCGCGATGGCCAGCTTGAGCACTAGCCAGTTTGTCCAACGCGGAAAGAAGTTACCCATAAGAGACGACGATTAGTAGGCTTGTGAAATTTTTCACAAGGCCTGACGAGGATAAAAAGCACACACCATAATGCAAGAGATGAAATGAAATTTTTTGAACGATTCAGCTCTTTTTTTGCGGTCGGCTAATTGAGGCTGCGACTCAAAAGTGGAGTTTGCGCTTCTCACTCGGTTCCGTAGACTACTCGCCCATGTCACTCGAAGCCAATCTGAAAAACGCCGTCGAAGCCAGCCAGCTCCTCCCTGCTGCCCTCGATAACATCCACGCTCTCCTAGCCGCAAGTGCGAACCCTATCTACCGCGCCAGCATCGAAGAACTGGCAAAGAGTGGTCAATGGGCTGAACTCAATGACCGATTCTTCCAAACCCTGAAATTTGGCACCGGCGGGTTACGGGGGCGGACAATCGGGAAGATCGTCACGAAAGCCGAGCGTGCAGGTGCCCCGAAAAATCAGCGCCCGATGCATCCCTGCGTAGGCACTAACGCAATGAATTTCTTCAATGCGGGCCGCGCAACACGAGGTCTGGTGGCCTACATTTTAAAGTGGCGCGCCAAGAAGAAACTCCAGGGCCGTCCTTCCATTGTTTTCGCGCATGACACCCGACACTTCTCGGCGGAGTTCGCCCAGTTCTGCTCGAAGATCGCCGTTGAGCATGGAGTTGATGTCCACCTATTTGATGGTCCCCGCGCAACACCTGAGATGTCCTACGCCATCCGCACTCTGAGAGCAGACGCCGGAGTGATGCTGACAGCCTCGCACAATCCGGCGCATGACAATGGCTACAAAGTGAACTTCAGCGATGGCGCCGGCATCGTCGAGCCTCACGCAACAGGCATTATCAAAGAAGTGAACGCCATCATGGATGAGGCCTACAAGCCGCTGCCGAAGGCCAAACAGGGCAAGCTGAAAAAACTCGGCAAGGAAATGGACAAGTCCTACCTCACCCGGCTGGAGACCATGATGCTGCAGCCCGAGTTGCTCCAAGATCTTCACGCTAAAAAACTCAAGATTGTTTACACCGCATTGCACGGCGCAGGCGGAGTGCTCGTCCCGGTGATTCTCAAGAAGCTGGGTTTCAATTTCTTCACGGTGCCGAAGCAAGACATTTTTGACGGCCGCTTCCCGACCGTCGAATCTCCGAACCCCGAGAACGCTCCTGCGCTTGCCATGGCCGTCGCTCTGGCTGACAAAAAGAAAGCGGACATTGTCATCGGAACCGACCCCGACTGCGACCGCATGGGCGTGGGTGTGCGAGACGATAAAGGAAAGATGACCCTCCTGACTGGGAATCAAACGGGCTCGCTCATCGCCTGGTATCGCGCCAAGACGATGTTTGAACTCGGAATTCTCAATGAGAAAAACAAAGGCAATGCCGTGCTCTTGAAAACCTTTGTAACCTCGCCCATGCAGGATGCCATCGCGCACCACTTCGGCATCAACGTGGTCAACACACTGACTGGCTTCAAGTGGATCAGTGCCAAGCTCCAAAAATACGAAGACAAGTTACCCAAAGCGATCCGTGACAAATACCGCGATCTCCCAGAAGAAGAAACGCGTGCAGCCAAGCTGAAGCACAGCCGCTTCTTGGTCATGGGTGGCGAAGAAAGCTACGGCTACATGGGCACCGATTTCAGCCGTGACAAAGACGGCAATGGAGCCGTGGTCATGTTTGCGGAGCTAGCGGCTTACGCAGCCTCCATCGGCCTGACCGTCGTGGGACTTCTCGACCAGATCTATTCCCAAGTGGGTTACTTTTTAGAAGTGAACAAAAGTAAGGTTTTCGAGGGAGCGGAAGGCGCGGCAAAGATCGCTCAACTGGCAGACTCTTACGCAGCCAATCCTCCCACTGAAGTTGACGGCTCACGCGTCGTGAAAGTGCGTGATTTCCGCAAAGACGTGATTCATGACGAGGAGGGCGACCTGATCTCCAAGGAAAAAATGCTCTTCATCGACCTGGCTGACGGACGCAGCTTTGCTGTCCGCCCGAGCGGCACCGAGCCCAAAATCAAATACTACATGTTTGGCCGCAATGTGCCCGCTGAAGGGAAAAAATTCTCCGCCAAAGAACTTCGGGATGCGAAGACCAAAGTCATCGGCGGCCTCCAATACATGTGGGGTTGGATTGAAAAAGACATCGCCAAGCGCCTGAAGTAGTTCAGTCACCTGAGACTCCATTTGAGAACCCACTGACGATGCGAGCATGGCCCTACATCGCAGCCATCGTCAGCGGGTTCGTTTTGAGTCTGGCCTATCCGCGCTGGAACATCGAGACGGCCGTTTTGCTGTGGGCTTTGCCCTTGTTGGGCGTATTGTGGCTTCCTTTTTCTCACCCGAAGGTTCGGCCCTTCACGCTTGGTTGGCTGGCGGGATTTTCGTTTTTTGTCATAAACCTCAGTTGGCTCAGGCACTCTTCCCGCGTCCTGGCACCCGCGTTTGCAGTGGATAATACTTGGGCCGGGTGGCCGCAGGAATTGATGGGCATGGGCGCAGTGCTCGGACTCTCTTTGTATTGCGCAGTTTACTTTGGCATCTGGGCGTCTTTCACCCATCGAGTGGCTCGACCTCGGAACGCCACCTCGCTCGAATCCATCCGTTCAGCGGCTTTGACTGCGTCCGCGTGGTGCGGTCTCGAGTGGCTCCGCGGCCTTCTTTTTTCAGGCTTCGGATGGAACGGGCTCGGAGTCGCCTTTCACCAAAACCCACTCTTGCTCCAGATCACCGACTCGATCGGCGTCACCGGCCTTTCGTTTTTACCCCTGTTCATCTCAGGCATCGCGATCAATGCCGTCAGCAGACTCCTCTCGGATCTGAAAAAATCTCAGAAACCGAGACCCTGCTACGATCTCCTCGCCGCGCTCAGCGTGATGGCCCTCACGGCTGCATACGGAGTGATCAAACTCCGCGAGCCTCTCGGAGAAACCCTTCCATTGAACACCGTGCTGGTGCAGCAAAACATCCCTCAGGCGGTGAAGTGGCAGGGAGAGCAGGATGGACAGATTTACGAGAGGCTGGCCAGCCTGACTCAAGAACAGGTTGCTCCCAAAGTAGGCTCCCCACCCGTCGATCTCGTGATCTGGCCGGAGAGCGCCCTCCCCTTCCCTCTCTACACCCATCCCGATCACGGAACCTATTTTGACCAACTTCTTTCTCTGGGTGAATTCTCGCTCCTCACAGGCGCGGAGGTCCAGCTCCCCAATGAGCCCATGTTCACCAGCGCCGTTCTCCTGCGCGGTTCTTTTCAAAACCAACAGCACTATCACAAAGTTCACCTCGTGCCGTTTGGCGAATACCTGCCCTTTCGCGATGTCTTTCCCTTCAGCCTGCTGCGCGGTGTCCTCCCTGGCGACTTCTTACCCGGCCCCTCCACAGAGCCACTCACGCTCGAAAAACCCGAGGTCGGCATCATCCCTCTGATTTGTTTTGAAGACACCGTGGGCCGATTGGCCCGCAAGTTTGTCCGCCCCGGCCCCCAAGTCATTGTCAATGTCACCAACGATGGTTGGTTCCTCCAGAGTGCCGAGCCCGAAATCCACACCGCCAACGCCATCCTCCGCGCGGTTGAGCTTCGCAGGCCCATGCTCCGCGCCGCCAACACCGGAGTGACCTGCGTCATCGACTCCAAAGGCCACATGACCTCACGCCTGGTCGATCCAGAAACCGGTTCCCATTTCATCGAAGGCACGCTGAAAGCCGAGGTGCAAATCCCAAAAAATCCGCCGCTCACACTCTACGCCCGATTCGGTGATGCATTCTCAGTCGCCCTCGGGATCCTCGCCTTCTTGGCGGCGATGATCCAAAGGTTCAAGCCGTCACCTAAAGCAGCGGAATGAACAGCCGCGCGATCCCGTTTCTGAGGCGCACAGCGAGCGATGCGGCGTTCAGTTCATCCATCGTGATCTCACGGCACTCTTTCATCTTACTCTCAAACTCGGCGTTCAACCGATCTCCCAGCTCAGGATCATAACAGGCAAGGTTGAACTCAAAGTTAAGTCGCAGACTGCGCGGATCCCAATTGGTCGACCCCAAAAAAGACCACGCACCATCGATCAAAAAAATCTTCGAGTGATCAAAGGGAGGCGGCGATTCGAAAATGCGGCATCTCCCGCGCAACAATTCCGGATAAAGAGTCCGTGCAGCCCAACTCACCGGCGGAATGTTGTTTTGCTGCGGCGTCACGATCGTCACCTTCACCCCGCGGTAAACACACAAATTCAGCGCCCAGATCAGCGTCGGCCCCGGCAGGAAATACGGGGTCAGGATTTTCACCTCCTTTTTCGCAGCACCCAAGGCCGCAAAAAAGGCCACGGGCATGACCTCCATATCTTCATCCGGACCATCAGGAATTCCGCAGGCACTGGTCCCACCCACATCGGCTTGCAGAGGAAACCAAGCCTCCGAGTCCAGCGTCTCGCCCGAGCAAAAGGCCCAGTCCTCGGCAAACACCCTTTGCATCTGCGCCAATACCGGTCCCTCGACCCGAAAATGCAGATCCCGAGTCGGGTGCGCCGGATTTCGACTCAGCATATTGCCCTCGCGGATATTCATCCCGCCCGTGAAACCCACCTTGCCATCCACGATCATGATTTTCCGGTGATTTCGCAGGTTCATCGTCGCCAGTCGCCACACCCGCGTCAGCGGCATGAAGTGCTGCACCCTCACACCTTTCGCGGTCAGCTTTTGTGCGACTGGAGGCCAGGCATATCGGGTTCCCGCATCATCCACGATCACACGCACCTCCACGCCCCGATCGACCGCATCCCCCAGCGCCTGAACGAATTCTTCGCCGATTCCCTGGGCTTCAAAAATATAAGTCGCCAGCGAGATCGTCTTCTCCGCCTGTCTGATCGCCTCCAGCATCGGAGCCATCGCCTCATCACCGTTTCTCAGCAGGCGGATTTGATTGCCATGAGCAAAAGCAAATCGTGAGATGCGATCCAGCGTCTGCGCCAGTCCCACATGTTCACTTTCATCCGGCAGCACTCGAATACCGGACTGCTCAAATCTCTCGATGCCCTCACGGTAGAATTTCCCCTTCCGCCGGATGACGTTAATGCCCAGCACAAAGTAAAGCACCGCACCGATCAGAGGCACCAGGGCCACCAGGGCCACCCAGTAAGCCGCTGAACGAGGGTCCTTTTTATACAGCAGCACATGCACCAGCGCGCTTCCTCCCATCAGGAAAGATGCACCTCCTAATATCCACGACCACTGCCAGATCGACACGGGAAGAGTGGTGAGAGCAAACGACATCCCCCCATCATGCATCCCGGCCAATGAATCGCAAACAAGGATGCACCCGCAGCGTTGAATCTCCCTCATGAGCACCGCCCTTTCCCGCCGTCACCTCCTCCGATCCTTACCCCTGGGAGCTCTCTTCTCCCATTTTCAAATCCACGCGCGCTCTCAAGAATCCACCCAGCCTTGGATCACCGGGAATCCCAGCATCGATAAACCACGCCAGATCGCACTCGATCTCTTGAAGCCCACTCAGGCTCAGATCGAGCACGCTTGGGAATTGCATTTCAGCTCCATCGTTTTTGAGAGCTATGGCTTTGCGCCCCGATGCGCCGTTGACGCCGAAGCCCTGAATGAGGCCGTTCAAAACGGCGCATCCGCCGCCGAGATCAGTGACCTCCGTGAGTCCATGATGATGAACCGGAACGCCACCCACGAGCGCGAGCGGAAAGAATTTCTCGACGCCTTCCATGCCGCAGGTGTGACCTGCATCTTCCAAAACACAGGTGAAGAAGGAAACGACCCGATGCGCCTCATCAAACGACTCGCTCACTTCACCAAGACCACCGACGCACTAAAGCCCGTCCTATCAAAAGTGACCACGGCAGAAGAGATCACCGCACTCAAGAAGGCGGGAAATGCCGGTCTCTGCTTCACCACCAATGGCGTCCCCCTTTTGACGAACTGGGAAAGCGTGCGGGATGAACTCCGCTTCGTCAGCATCTTCCATGAGCTCGGCACCCGCATGATGCATCTCACCTACAATCGGAGAAACCCCATCGGCGATGGCGCAGGCGAGCCACACGATGGAGGACTCAGTGATTTCGGCCAGGCCACCATCGCTGAAATGAATCGCATCGGTGTCATCGTCGATGTCGCCCACAGCGGCTGGAAAACCGCGCTCGATGCCGCCAAAGCCTCCGCCAAACCCATGGTCGCCAGTCACACCGCCTGCGCCTCTCTCTACGAGCACTTCCGCGGAAAACCCGATGAAACCATCAAAGCCATTTGCGACACCGATGGCCTCATCGGCATCTGCTGCATCCCTCGCTT
Organism: Prosthecobacter debontii; assembly: GCA_945869695.1. Taxonomy (GTDB): domain Bacteria; phylum Verrucomicrobiota; class Verrucomicrobiia; order Verrucomicrobiales; family Verrucomicrobiaceae; genus JAIBCL01. The sequence goes on along the minus strand of CAMBPV010000006.1, from coordinate 2,086 downwards.
CCTCGGCGGCAAGGGAGACATCCATGCCTTTCTCGATCACCTCGACCACCTCATCCGGAAGTTTGGCCCCCGCCATGCCGCCATTGGCTGTGATGTCGCCTACACCTCACGTTTTGATAAAGACGAGCGCGCCAGACTCCAGAAAGCACCCGGTGGCAGCGCCGACCGCTGGGAGCACCTCTGGCCTAAGGACGACTACGTCACCACCCTCCAGGCCGAGCAAAGTCTCGCTTGGACAAACTGGCCCCTCTTCACCCTCGGCATGATCATGCGTGGCCACAGCGATGACACCATCCGTCAGGTCCTCGGCACCAACATGCTCCGCGTGCTGAAGGCCAACTCACCGGCGTGAATGGGCACAGGCGCATCGAGTCACCTAGCTCACACATTGTTTTCTTGCCTTTACCCAATGCGGGTTCTAAATCCTCTGACTTTCATTTTCCCCCTCCATCCTCCTGATGAAAAATCGCCTCGTCCTTGCCCTCACCCTTCTTGGTTGCGCCCTCCTCACCAACTGCGTTCGATTTGCTAAAGTCACCGAAAAACGCCCCCTCCTCCGACCCGTCCGCACCACCCTCGGTGTCGTAGGCTCCATTGGCCAGGGCATCAACCAGGCCATGAAGCAGAGCAAAAGAGATCCCATGGGAGCTCTCGCTGGATACCTGAAGGCCGCCGAGAAAGCCTCCCAAGAGCTCATGCGCTCCCCCAAAGACGCCGTCTTGATGGACGAGTATAACTTCGCCGTCGCCCGCATCATCTCGACCATCAACGATTCAAATCTCGACCCTTGGTCGAAGCCACTCACGGTTCCCTCAGCTGAAGGCGACTTCATCCTCACCAGAAAACCCGATGCCCGCAAAGCTTGGAACCCCGCCCTCTACACCTTCAAGCCCGCAGATCAGTTTGACGTCGGCGGTGCCTACATCAATGAGCACAACAAAAAGGACGGCATCGGCGCACCTACCGTCGTGATTGGACGGGAGAACAACTCAGACGCCAAAGCAGACTTTGCGATCCCGCGCACCTACTACGGCGTCACCACCCTCGCGCGCTTCACCGGCCGCCGCTGTGAGATCGGATTTGAAGATCCCCTCGCCACCGAGACCGTCCAGCTCAATGGCAAAACCTTCCCTCTCGCCGCCGACTACACCGTCCCCGTCGCCGTCATGCTCGCCAGTTCCAATCCTGAAAAAATGGGCCTCTCTCGTCTGCTCAATCCCGAAAAATACGCCCACACCGCCCGCATCGCGCGCCTCCAGCCCTACGATCCCAACAAGACCGTCGTCCTCGTCGTCCATGGCCTGAACTCCTCCCCCGCCACCTGGACACCCATGATCAATACCCTGCGCAACAACGAGACCATCCGGAAAAACTACCAGTTCTGGTTCTACAGTTACCCCAGCGGCTACCCCTACATGCACTCCGCCGCCATCTTGCGCCAGCAGTTGGACGAGATCGAAAAACGTTTCCCCATGAAGAAAAAAATGGTCGTCATTGGTCACAGCATGGGCGGCTGCATCAGTCGCCTCCTCATCACCGACGTCGGAGATAAGATCTGGATGTCCTACTTTGGAAAACCGCCCGCCCAGGTGAACATGACACCCGAAACCAAAAAGCTCATGACCGATGCCCTCATCTTCAATCACCGTCCCGAGATCGGTCGAGTCATCTTCGTCGCCGCACCCCTGAAAGGCGCAGACATGGCGAAAGGCACGCTCGGGAAACTGGGAGCCAAGCTCGTGAAATCCCCCTTCACCCTCCTCCGGGCCGGAACCGAGGTTCTCGGAAGCATCACTTCCACCTCCGAAGAAAACACCCTCAAGCGCATGCCCAATAGCGTGGACACCCTCTCACCTGACAACCGCTTCGTGAAGACCATCAATCAGTTCCCGCTCTCCTCCACCATCCCGTATCATGCCATCGTCGGAGACCGCGGAAAAGGTGGCAATAAAGACCACACCAAGCCCGTCAGCTCAGACGGCCTCGTTCCCTACTGGAGCAGCTACCTCCCCGAAGCCAAAAGTGAAGTCATCGTCCCCTCCGGCCACGGAGCCCACCAGAACCCCAAAGCCATCGCCGAGGTCAA
>CAMBPV010000005.1 GCA_945869695.1 Prosthecobacter debontii | reverse complement strand
ACCCCGAACCGAACCCGCCATGCCCTACGACCCCTCACTCCCGTTGCCGGAAGAACGTGCCCGGCATTTTGGTGTCGGCTGGAATCGGGCTTTTACCCCGGTTTTCACGGTCGCAAGACAGGCTCTTCTGTTCCGGATCAGGATCATTCCGTTCCGCATCAAGATCATTCCGCTCCGCATCAGAACCGTTCCGTTCCGCATCAGGATCATTCTGTTCCGGATCAGAACCGCTCCGTTCCGGATCAGGATCATTCCGCTCCCCATCAGAACCATTCTGTTCCGCATCAAGATCATTCTGTTCCGCATCAGAACCGTTCCGTTCCGCATCAAGATCATTCCGCTCCGCATCAGAACCGTTCCGTTCCGCATCAAGATCATTCCGCTCCGCATCAGAACCGTTCCGTTCCGCATCAGGATCGTTCTGTTCCGCATCCGAACCCTCTTGTTTCCCGTGAATGGCCCTTTGGAATCAAGCCACCTGGATCTCTTCCGCTCTCTGGGGGGCAACACGCTGGCTATTCCTGTTGAGATTCCCACGGGTGAGGTGGCGCTACGGCTGAGGGAGAAAGGGGCACGGGTTTTTAACCTGTGGGCTTGGGAATGAACAGGATGCAATCCTGTTCCCCTTTCTGGGTGAAGGTGCGTTGTTCACGCTTCGAGCGTGTTCTGGGGGGTAGGCGTTCCTGACAAGCTAAAGCTTGAACAACGTACGGAGACCTCCCTCGGGCGGTGATCTCTTGGATGGCGGCGGCGGGCTGGGGGGAGCCACGCTCTGGCGAGCGCAGCTACGGGGATGGAAAGTGGCACGGGTTTTTAACCTTTAGGTTTGAGTTTGTAGTTCGGGCTTCAGCCCGTTTTGGCGGTCCCCGGAGACCGGCTGAAGCCCGAACTACGAGCGGATTGTTTCCCCTGATGGTGATCTCTCGGATGGCGGCGGCGGACTAGGGGGAGCCCCGCTCTTGCGAGCGCGGCTACCGTTAGGCTTGGAGCTCGCCGATGCGCTCCATGGCTTCGTCGGCGAGTTTGCGGTAGAGCTCTTTGCCGGTTTCTTTGTAGGTGCTGAGATCGACGTGCCAGGGGCGGCCGTAAACGACGGTGACGGGGTGGGGATGGGGGAGGGACTGGTGGCGGGGGAGGGCCTCGAAGGCGCCGAAGACGCGGGCGGGGATGACGGGGACGCCGGCTTTGGCGATGACGAGGCCGATGCCGGGCTCGGCACGCTGGAGATGGCCGTCCTCGGAGCGGTTTCCCTCGGGGAAGATGATGACTTTTTTGCCAGCGCGGAGGAAGCGGACCATGGCCTTGAGGCTGCCGGGATCGGGCTTGTCCTGATCAACGGGGATGGCCTGCCAGTTCCGGAAGATCCAACCGGCGATGGGGTGATCAAAGAGGGATTTTTTAGCGAGGAAGTAAAGGGCTTCATCAAAACCGATGCCGACGAGCGGGGGGTCCATGAAGCTGACGTGATTGGAGACGATGATGACGGGGCCTTTGATCTGGATGTTATCAATGCCGATGGCGCGGTAATCAAAGAAGCCCCGGGCGATTTCTCTGAAGAATAGGTGTCCGAGCCAGTAGATGAATGACATGGTCTAGGCTGTGGGGGGGGTGAGGCCACGGGTGGCGAGGTCTGCGAGGACTCGGTCAATGACCTCTGCGAGCGAGAGGTGGGAGCTGTCGATGACGATGGCGTCGGGGGCGGTGACGAGGGGGGAGGTCTTCCGGGAGCTGTCCATGCGGTCGCGGGCGCTGATTTGATCCACGTGGCCCTGGGCCTGACGGCGGGCGGTGCGGACCTCCTCGGAGGCATCGACGTAAAATTTAAACCGGCTGTGGGGGAAGACGACGGAGCCGATGTCACGGCCCTCCATGACGAGGGAGCCGAGGCGGGTGAGGGCACGCTGGCCGGCGACGAGCTTCTGACGGACGGCGGGGACGGAGGCGACGAGGGAGACGGCTTTGTTCACGCGGTCTTCGGTGAGCTCTGCATGGAGCGTTTTCCCGCCGATGCAGACGGAGGTCTCGCCGTCTTCGGTTTTGAAGTCGATGCCCATGCGATCGAGGGCGGCGGTGATGGCGGCGGGATCGGAGGGGTCGATGCCGGTGTCGAGGACGGCCCAGGTGACGGCACGGTACATGTTTCCGGTGTTGACGAAGGTCCAGCCGAGCTTTTGGGCGACGGCGCGGGCGACGCTGCTTTTGCCGGAGGCGGCGGGTCCATCAATGGCGATGACTTCAGGCATGGGAGAGGCGGGAGTCATGAACTAGGGGGACTCGGCGGACTCTGCGGCGGCGGCGGCTGCGTTTTGCTCGCCAATGGAGCGGGGGACACTGGAGAGGACGGGGATGGCGGGCTCGGAGTCGTCTCCACCGAGGAAGCGGTCGAGGGCCTTTTCAAACCCGGGGTAGGAGGTGGCGATGCACTCGGAACCTTCGATGATCGTGGTGCCTTCAGCGTAGAGTCCGGCGATGGCGAAGGCCATGGCGATGCGGTGATCGTGGAAGGTCTCGATGGTGGCGCCCTGGAGCTGGGCACCGCCCTGGATCTCCATGCCGTCTTCGAACTCGAGGACGGTGACGCCCATGGCGCGGAGGTTACGGGCGACGGCGGCGATGCGGTCGGTCTCTTTGACGCGGAGTTCTTTGGCGTCACTGATGCGGGTGGTGCCTCGGGCGAGGGCGGCGGCGACGGCGAGGATGGGGAGCTCGTCGATGACGTTAGAGATCTCTGCGCCGCCGATGTGGGTGCCATTGAGCTCGCCGCCTTTGACGACGATGTTGCCGTGGGGCTCGCCTTCGTTTTTTTCATCGGAGTGGCCGACCTGGGCTCCCATGCGGAGGAGGACGTCGATGACGCCGGTGCGGGTGGGGTTCAGGCCGACATTGCGGATGGTGATCTGGGCCCCGGGTGTGGCGGCGGCGGCGACCATCCAGAAGGCGGCGCTGGAGATGTCACCGGGAACGGTGATGTCTTTGGGCTGGGGCTCTTGATTGCCATAGACGCTGATGGCGTCTCCGTTGCGCAGCCATTTGACGCCGAAGTGGGTCATGAGGCTCTCGGTGTGGTTCCGGGTGATGACGGGCTCGATGACGGTGGTCTTTCCGGGTGCCAACATGCCGGCGAGCAGGACGGCGCTCTTCACCTGGGCGCTGGCGACGGGGAGGGTGTAGGTGATGGGCTGGAGGGTGGTGCCGGTGATGTGGATGGGGGCGCAGATTTTTTCACCCTGGCCTTCGATCTGGGCTCCCATTTCCCCGAGGGGATCTGCGATGCGCTTCATGGGCCGCTTGGAAAGGGAGGCGTCACCGCGGAGCTCGGTCTTGAAGGGCTGGCCGGCGAGGATGCCTGAGAGCAGGCGCATGGTGGTGCCGGAGTTTCCACAGTCGATGAAGGTGGAGGGTTCTTTGAGCTGCTTGCCGTAGCCGGTGACTTCGAGCTTGACCATGCCGATGCCGTCGAGGGTCTCGAGGGGCTTTACATCGGCACCGAGGGCCTGCATGGCGGCGACGGTGCAAAGGCAATCTTCGGAGGGTAAGAAGCCGTCGATGACGGTGGTGCCTTTGGCGAGTCCAGCAAACATCACCGAACGGTGACTGATGCTCTTGTCTCCCGGGACGGTGATTTCCGCGGGGATGCTTTTGAGTTTCCGTACTTTAATCGATGCCATAGTGAGGTGCGCCTGTCGGCAGGCGATCCCTGAGGCCTTTTGCTTCAGCCAGGAAGTCGCGAAGTTTTCCTTCGTCCATTCCTTCGACGATTTCAAGAAGCTCTCTCAAAGTATCCAATCCGTCGCGGAGCCGGGCGGCGATGGCGTCTTTGTTTTCACGGACGATGCCCGTCCAGAGGTCGGGGTCGCCACTGGCGACGCGGGTGCTGTCTCGAAAGCCTCCGCCTGCACAGGAGAGCGCCTCGGGATCAGTGCGGAGGGCGGCGAGGGTGGTGACGGCGGCCATCAAGTGAGGCAGGTGACTGATGCGGGCTACTTTTTGATCATGCTCCTCGGGGCTCATGGTGAGCAGGCGGCAGCCGAGAGCGCGCCAGAAGTCACTGACCCGAGCGAGGTCGGGTGCGGAGGTTTTGGGGGTGGGGGTGATGATGCAATTGGCCCCGCGGAAGAGATCGGCCCGGGCTGCGGAGATGCCTGCTTTTTCAGAGCCTGCCATGGGGTGGCTGCCGATGAAGCGGGCGCCCTGCCCTTCCAAGAGGGCCTCGAGCCGATGCACGAGGTCGCCTTTGACGCTGCCGACGTCGGTGACGATGCAGTTTTCACCGAGTGCCTGCCGGGCGATCTGGGTGACGAGGTGCTCCATGACGGCCACGGGTGTGGCGAGGATGATCCAATGTGCGCCGGTGACGGCCTCGGAGAGGGAGGTGGTGGCTTTGGCGGGGAGCTGGAGAGCTTCGATCTCGGCCACGGCCTCGGGGCGTCTGGCCCAGAGACGCACTTGGGCGGTGGGATGGCTGTGTTTGAGCGCCATGGCCAACGAGCCGCCGAGCAGCCCAGGTCCCGCGATGGCGATGATGGGGTGGCTTTCGGTCGGGCTCATGGTGCGGGGTCGATCAAACGGGGGCGCTCAACAACCGAGGTGCTGCCACCCTCCGACGAGGAACCTCACCCTTCTCTGAGCAAGCGAGCGTCTCAGGGAACCCTGAAGATTTTGCCGGTGTAAGGGCAACGCACTTTGGTTCCGGGTGAGATGTCACGCACGTCCACGAAGCCGGCTGACTTGTCGTAGGGGCTGTAAACGAAGCCTTTTTTCCCGGGGACGGGCACGCCGTAAGGTAACTCGGATGCTGTGGGAGCGGCGGGGGCTGGCGGGGTAGGATTGGACGGAGGCGTCTCGGGAGGGGTGGTGGTGGTCGGGGGCGGAGGAGTCGGAGGAGTGTCGGCCGTGGTGGGTGGCATCGGTGCCTGGATGGCTGCGGGGTCCACGGGAGGTGTGCCGTCCGCAGGGGGCATCGGATTCATGGGCAGGGGTGCTGGATTCCCCTGAGACTCGACGACCTCTTGCTCGAGATAACGGGTCTCACGCGCGGAGCGCTCACCGGAGGCTGGCCTGTCCAAGCTGGCTCCGGTGGGGTTTTCGGGCTGCTGGTAAGAGGCGCAATTAATCAGGCTGACTGAGGCAGCGAGAGTGAGGCCGAGTTTGAGGAGGTTTTTCATGGGTGAGCACTAGTTGTTAACTCGCATGGGCATCAAGACGTAGAGGAAGCTGGTGCCTGAACGGAGGACACCCGGGCTGATTTCATCAATGAGGTGAAGATGAACTTCGTCCGCAGTGAGATTCCGAAGAGGTGCCATGAGGAACTCAGGATTGAAGGCGATGGTGATCTCCGGCCCTTTGTAATTGATGGCGAGGGTCTCGCGGGCTTCACCGATCTCAGGTGAAGAGGCGACGATCTCGACCTGACCGGGGGAGAACTGCATTTTCACCGAGTTGGACTTCTCGCTGGCGAGAAGGGAGACACGGGAAACGGAACGCAGCAAGGTCTCACGCTCGAGGGCGATGCGCTCCTTGGCCTCGCCGGGGATGACTTGGCGGTAGTTCGGGTAGTTGCCTTCGATCAATTTGCTGACGAGGAAGCTGCCATCAAGATCAAAACCGACCTGTGAGCCGGTGACTTTGATCACGACATCGCCTTTGTCACCGAGAAGCCGGGAGAGCTCATTCACGGCCTTGGTGGGCACGATGAACTCGGTCTCTTGGCTCTGGGGAAATTCCACTTCCTGCTCGACCATGGCGAGTCTGCGGCCGTCGGTGGCCACCATGGTGAGGGTGTTGTTTTTGAAGGAGAAGAGGATGCCGTTCAGCACATAACGGGTCTCGTCCGTGGAGATGGAGTAGGAGGTCTTCCGGAGGCAGTCTCTGAGCACGGACTGCTCGATCTTAAACTCGCGAGCGTCATCAAAACGAGGGAGCGGTGGGAACTCCTCACTGCTCAAACCGAGAACGCGGAAAAAGCTGGGGCCACTCCGGATCGAGGCCACATTTTTTTCATCGACCGAGAATTCAATCTCAGCGGCAGGCAACTCACGCACGATGGTGGCGAGTCTGCGTGCGGGGAGGGTGGTGGCCCCGGCTGCCTCGACATCCGCCTGAACGGAACCGCTGACTCCCACGTCAAGGTCCGTGGTGGTCAACTCGAGTGCGCCGTCTCTGGCTCTGAGCAAGACATTGGATAGGATGGCCAAGGTCGTGCGCGTGCTGACCACGTGCTGCACTTGCTGGATGGCATCGAGGAAAGATTCCTTGCTGATCGTGAACTTCATATTTGGAGGGATCAGCCTTCTCTTCGGAATAGGCTGTAACGGGAAGGATATTGAGCAGAAAAGGGGCGGCTGTCTAACACAAATACAAAGTCAGTTCACGGGCAGGACTCAAGCTGGGTCCCGCATGCGCCTTCGAAACTCATGGCTGGGTGGATTTAAGCCAGCTCAACCTCCGATGATTCGGGCGATCAGGCTCTCCACGGTCCGGCGGAAATCCTCCCCTTTTTTCATCCGGTCCGTGATGCCTCTGCAAGCATGAATGACGGTGCCATGGTCTCGGCCCCCGAACTCCTCACCGATCTGGGTGAGCGGGAGCTTCGTCATGTGACGGGTGAGGTACATGGCGACCTGACGGGCGAGCGCGATGTTGCTCGGCCTGCGCGGACCGGTGAGGTCTGCGACGCGGAGGTCGTAATGAGTGGCTACCATGCGCTGGATGGCATCCACGGACACGGTTTTCATCGGCTCTTGGTCGATGATGTCATGGAGCAGGGCTTCGAGGGCTGCCTCGTGGTTAGGACCTTTTGCTTCAAGAGAAACGTGGGCCGCGACGCGGGAAAGGGCTCCTTCAAGCTTCCGCACGTTAGACCGCACGCGGCGGGCGATGAACTCGAGCACCCAGGGCTCGAGCTCAGGTGCGTCTTCGAGCTCGGCCAGCTTCCGCTGAAGAATGGCGGCGCGGGTTTCGAAGTCGGGATTCTGAATCTGCGTGGTCAGACCCCACTCGAATCGAGAAACGAGACGCTGCTCCAGGCTCTTGAGATCGGATGGAGGGCAGTCGCTGGCCAGAATGATCTGCTTCGAGTTATTGAACAACTCATTGAAGGTATGGAAGAACTCCTCCTGCGTGCTGTCCTTGCCCACGAAGAATTGCACGTCATCGATGAGCAGAACATCCACCTTGCGGTACTTTTTGCGGAACTGGGAGATGGTTTGGTTTTTGATCCCTTCCACGAACTCGTTCGTGAACTGCTCGGAGGTCACGTAGCGGACGACGGCTTTCTTTTTGCTGAGTAGAATCTCACGTCCGATGGCCTGCATCAGATGCGTTTTCCCCAAGCCGGTGCTTCCGTAAAAGAAGAGTGGATTGTAGATGCGACCTGGTTTCTCAGCCACCGCTTTGGCCACGGCAAAGGAGTACTGGCTGTTGGCACCGACGACGAAGTTATCAAATCCATGTTTGGCGCTGATCCCGGCCTCGGAGAGCGTGCGAGGCGTCTTGACGTCTTCCACAGGTGCGGAGATGCCGACGGACTCACCTGATGAAGGAGCGCGCCCCAACAAACGACCACCGCGCACGGAAGCATCGACGAGGGGCAGGGTGACGGCGGTGGCCAAGTCTGCAGACTGCGTTTTCTTTTTCGATGCGTCGACCCTGAACTCGATGTGGCGTGGGCCTCCGGCGGCTTCGTCGACCGACTCGGAAAGAGCTGCTGCGTAATTGCTCTCGATCCAAAGATGATGGATCGGATTGGGGACGGAGAGGATCACTTTTCCATCGTCGGTCACGTCCACACCGACCGAGGCAAACCATCTTTGGAAATTGTCTTCGCCAATTCGGCTGGCGAGCGTTTCACAAACTTTGTTCCAGAAGGAGGTGATGCGGGTCAATGCGCTAGGTGCAAGGGCCTGAGAACAGGAGGTCTGAGGTTGATAATCGTCTATGAACGTTTCGGAGGCGGTTTCTGGGAGAGGCATTGGCGTTCTTCGGGGAGAAGGTTTCGGGAAGGGTGAGGACTGGAGTTCTAAAAAGTTTTGGCCCGAACTGAATCGGCATGCCTTTGTTTATGTCGATATCGTCACTATTCACAAGCAATTCTTCTCGATAATTTCAAAAACATTGGCGCAAAAACGGCCTCTGAATGAAAAGTTTTTACGCTCGATTCGTTGGGCCGTGAATAAGCCTGTGAATAGACTGCGAACTCTATGTGCAGAGCATGTGAGCAAGCTGTATAAGTCTAATCTGGCACGCTTTGTGATTTTGACGTGTGCTGCCTTTTTGACACGATGAACGCTTCTTTTTTGAATCTCGAAAAACTCCTGGAGCAACGACTCCAAATCATCGCCGATCATGCTGCGCGTGACCGCGATCCGGTAGCGCACTTGGATCAACTCAAGAGTGTTTCAGAGGCACTCCTGAAGGAGCATGAAGCGCTTCGGGGGAAACTGCCGGCTCAGCTGAACCACTTCATGACACAGGCCAGCTACAGCAAGGCGCTTGATTTCATCAGGGGAAGCTAAGGCTGGGCCGTCCGATCAACGCGACTCGTCAGAAGCGCTGGCTTCTTCAGGGCAACGCTTGAAGCGAAGCTCTTGAACTCTTCTTTGATCCGCCTTGGTCGCGGTGACTTCATAGCCCTCGATCCGCGTTTTCTCGCCCGGCTTCGGAAGGTGACCGATCAAATGAGTCACGTAACCACCGATGGTGGTCACTTCTTCACTCTCGATCTCGATGCCGGCGATGTCCGCAAGTTCGTAGAGATTGAGCGTGCCCTCGACCGTGAATTCGTCATCACTGATGCGTTGGAACTCGGGTTTCTCCGCATCGAACTCGTCCTGGATATCGCCAACAATTTCTTCGACCACATTGTCCAGCGTGACGATCCCGACTGCTCCACCGAATTCATCCACCACGAGCGCGAGGTGGGCATGTTTTTCGAGGAAGACTCTGAGCAACTTATCGATGGGCATCATCTCGGGAACGGGGACGATATCGCGGCGGATTTTTTTCAAATCAGGCGCGCCTTCCCGGATGAGGCGGAGCAGATCTTTGATGTGAATCAAACCGAGCGTCTGATCCAAATGCCCCTCGACGAGAGGAAGTCGGGTGTGTTTCGATTCGACGGCGACTTTGAGGTTGGCTTCAAATGAGTCATCAATGTCGAGGGAGACCACCTGATTTCTCGGGGTCATGATGTCGCGTGCACAAAGGTCATTCAGAGCTAGCGCGTTGAGGAGAATGTCCTTTTCCGTCTCGGTTACCTCTTTGGATTTCTGACTCTCGGCAACGATGTGGCGGAGCTCCTCCTCGGAGTGGGCCATCTCCCCTTCTGAGACGGGATCCACTCGCAGGACGACGCGGAGGAGCCAGTTGGCCGTGCCATTGAGGACGACGATGGCAGGTTTAAAGACGAAGTAGAAGAACTGGAGCGGACGGCTCACCAAAAGCGTGGTGGCGAGGGCTTTTCGAATCGCGAGTGACTTGGGCGTGAGCTCGCCGAGCACGACGTGCAGAAAGGTAACCACCGCAAAGCCAATGATGATGGAGGCGGTCTTCACGACGGATTCACTTTTGACACCGATATCCAACAGCAAGGGCTGCATGACCCGAGAAACGTAGGGCTCACCGACCATGCCGAGGGCGATACTGGCCAGGGTGATCCCGAGTTGAGTCGCGGCCAAATAGCCATCGAGATTTTTCAGCTGTTGCCTCGCCGTCGCGGCACCGCTCAGCCCTTCATCAGCTGCGGCCTCGAGCTGGCTGGCACGCACTTTGACGATGGCAAACTCCGTGGCCACAAAGAAGGCGTTGAGGAGCACAAAAAAGAGGACAACAACGGTCTGCCAAGCCAGCTCGCTTGCTGTGAAATTCCACTCGCGGATGATCTCAGCGTCTCCACCAAAAGCCAGGATGGGCTGGAGGAGAGTCAGGTGCGCGGTCATGGTGTTACAAAGCTAGTGGAGGAGAGGGCTCAGAGCCGCTCGTAATTTCCATCACAGCGCTTCTCCAGAATGGTGAAGCCAGCTTTTTTAGCATCTGAGATGGAAACGGGCTTCGTCCATTTCGGCGTGTTAAAACCCGAGACCTGCTTAATGACCGGCTTGCGGCAAAGAGGGCAATGGGTGAGGGCGGGACGGGAGATGGGTCTCCTCAAGTCAAAACCCTTCCGGCAGGAAGGGCAGCCCTCTTCAGGTTTCTCGGCGATGTAGGAGTAGGTCGGCATCTTTATTTGATCACCAAAAACCCACACGCCGAGCCCGTGGAGTGCCACGGGCAGCAGAAACTACCAGCTGGACTTCGTGACTCCAGGAATCAGGCCGTTCAAGGCGTGTTCACGGAAGGTCATACGAGACATCTCGAAGCGCCGGATGAAGGCACGACGACGGCCGGTGACACGGCAGCGGTTCACGAGGCGAGTTGGGCTCGCGTCTCTTGGGATGAGTGAAAGGCCGAAATAGTCGTGCTTCGCTTTCAGTTCCTCACGGAGTTTAGCGTATTTTGCGACGGTTTTCGCTTTGCGTTTGTTTCGTTCTAGCCAGCAGGTCTTTGCCATAGGGGGGAGGTATAGTGCGCAAGGCTCGGCGAGTTGCAAGAGAAAATTTTCTTTTGGCAGTGCGCGGATTTATGAGTTAAGGAGCAGGGCTATGATGCTTTCCGGAATGATCCTTGCTGTCGTGTTCCTCTTTTCAGGGGTGATCGCCTTCACTTACCTGCAAAAGGGCTAGCGAACCCACGGTCCCGACCATCGCCTTCCTGCGCGAAGGCAGGAGGCGTTTTTGCTGGTTTTTCTTTGATTTGGAGCTGATTTCTCAGCCCTCTCTCTCCCTGCCATGAGCACTGAAGTCACCCCCAAGTCTCCTTACAACGTTAAAAACCCCTACATCGCGAGGCTCAAGCATGCCCACGATCTGACAGGACCGGGTGCGGTGAAACATACCCGTCACTTTGAGATCGATCTTGCGGGGTCCGGGCTCGAGTTTACGCCAGGTGACTCTCTGGCTGTTCTCCCGACGAATGATCCCGATTTGGTGGCTGAACTTATTTCCGTCTTGGGTTTTACAGGGGAAGAGCGGGTCACCAATCCCAAGGGAGTGGAAGTTCCAATCCGACAGGCTTTGTGGGAGAGCTATTCGATCACCGACATCGATAACAAGCTTTTGAAGGCGGTAATCGAGAAGACTTCAGGCAATACTGCGGTTACCGGCCTGACTGATCCCGAACGGAAGGAAGACCTGAAGCGCTACCTGTATGGGCGTGAGGTCATTGATGTGCTCCTTGAAAATCCGAGCGCGAAGTTTGAGCCCGCAGAATGGGTGGGGGTGCTGAAGAAGTTGATCATTCGGCTTTACTCCATCTCATCCAGCCTCAAAGCGGTGCCTGAGGAAGTCCACCTGACCGTGGCGACGGTGCGTTATGAAAGTCACGGGCGTGCGCGGAAGGGTGTTGCGTCCACTTTTTTATCGGAAAGGCTGACAGCATCCACGCCCATCCCGGTGTTCGTGAATCCCGGAAAGGGCTTTAGGCTTCCTGCACCTGAGGAAGACACGCCCATCATCATGTGCGGTCCGGGTACGGGCATCGCTCCCTTTCGATCCTTTCTTCAGGAGCGAAAGGCAACCGCGGCGAAGGGTAAGGCTTGGCTGTTCTTCGGTGAGACGAACCAAAGCTCCTGCTTTTTTTACCGTGAGGAGTTTGAAGCCTATTTGGCCGACGGCACCTTGTCTCGACTGGACACTGCCTGGTCCCGTGATCAGGCCGAGAAGATCTATGTCCAGCATAAGATGTCAGAGAATGGGCCTGAACTCTGGAAATGGCTGGAGCAGGGAGCCATCTTTTACGTCTGTGGAGACGCCTCCCGCATGGCCGTGGATGTGGACAGAGCATTGCATCAGATCATTGAAACATCCGGAGGAAAAACAACTGAAGAGGCCGCCGCGTATCTGGAGAAGCTGAAACAGGAAAAGCGATACCGCAGGGACGTTTATTGATCTTTGCCGTCCTCGCTCCCGGGGCAAAAAAGAAGGGACAGGCTCAAAGCCGGTCCCTTCAGAAGTTTTGGATTGCTTGAAAAAAGGTCTAGATCAGACCCGCGCCCTTCAAGGTGGCAAAAGCGCCGTTCTTGTCGAGAGTCTTCAAAGCACGAGCGGAAAGCTTCACGCGGACGAACTTCTTGAGTTCCTGAACCCAAATGCGCTTGGTCTGGAGATTCGGAAGAATCTTACGCTTAACGCGCTTCGTGATGTGACGACCGATACCACCTTCCTTCTTCGCTTTACCGCTGCGATGAATGTGGTGACCTGTGGTGACGCCTACTCCTGTGATTTGACAAACTCGGGCCATAATATTTTCCTGCTAAAATTGGGGCCGTGATCGTAGCCGAGTTCACCCCTGCGTCAAGTGGCCAATTGAGGAATGTTAGCCGGTGATCTCGATGGGGGAGAGGAAAGGAAGCTGTCCGACGGTTTCACCAGTGAGTCATCACTGTTGGCGCTTTCGCGAATTGACCCTAAACTAAGCCGGTGCCGCCAGTTACCCAATTCTAAACTCCTTCTCGCCTGCGCTTATGAAATCACTCATCAAATCCTCATTTGCTCTCATTGCCTTGGTCTGCCTTTCATCGTGTGAAACGGTCAAACCTGCCGGGAGCTTGGGTTATGCATTGGACGGGGAAGCCCGAGGCCTGATCCGGGCCTCTCAGCGGGACTACCATGAAATGGCTCCCCTGCCTCAGAATCAGTCCCCGATGATGTGGTCGGCCGGGTTCTAGAAAACCTGTTTGTTGAACGGGGCATTTTCTTCGATGGAGAGATCGTGCTTGGAATCGGCGCCGAGTTGCCATTATTCTGGTCGAATGAACCCATCCCTTTTGCCGCGTCGAGATTTTTTGACCCGCACTCTTTCAGCCGGTGCAGGTGTGGCAGCGGTGACAGCGCTTCTGCGGCAGAAGGTCCTGAGGGGAAAAAGATCGGCAGCATCCCGCATGGTTTCAACCGGACGGAGAATCACGACTTGCTGGTGCAAGCTTATGAGCCGCTTTTAAAAGTGAGTGCGGAAGCAGGGTTCAAGCAAGTCATCTGCTTCAGTGGAAATCGCGAGGGCATGAGCGAGGAGCAAGGTTTGGAGAACTGCGCGTTGGGATTGAAGCGTCTGCTACCCATGGCGGAGAAACTCGGTGTGACGCTGGTCATGGAGCTGTTAAACAGCAAAGTAAACCACCCGGATTACATGTGTGATCACAGCGCCTGGGGTGTGGCGCTTTGTGAAAAGCTGGGCACGCCGCAGTTTAAGCTGCTCTATGACATCTACCACATGCAGATCATGGAAGGGGATGTCATTGCCACCATCAAAAAGCATCACGCGCATTTTGCCCATTACCACACGGGTGGTGTTCCGGGGCGCGCGGAGATCGACGAGACTCAGGAGCTCAACTACTCTGCCATCATCCGAGCGATCCAAAGCACGGGTTACACCGGCTGCGTGGGACAGGAGTTCATCCCGAAGCGTGCTGATAAAATGGGCTCGCTCAAACAAGCAGTGAAAATCTGCACGGTCGCCTGATTCTACCACCGGGTGCGCCGCGCTACCATCAGGCAGGTGTTTGATGGCGTGTAGAGGTAGCCGACTCCGAAGTTGATGGGCTGGGCTCCGTGCTTGCCTTGACTGTAGGCATTGATGAGGTCGGGTTGATTGGCATTGCTGAAAATATCGATCGTGCCCTGATAGTTTCCGTAGAGACGAAGATCGAGGCTCGGGTTGACGAGGCTTCGGTAAGGCACGCCAGATGGATCTTGAACGATGGCTCTGCAATGCGTGAGCAGGTAATCTCGGATGACTGAAAAAGAGTCCTCATGCATGAGGTAAGAGGCGCTCTTGGTGAAGGCTGGGGGTTGCCCGAGTTGGGAGACAAAGTTCAAGAATGGAACGCCGGGCCGGATGCTGCTGTTGGAGAGGTCCTGTTTCAGAAAGAAAATCCGTTTCGAAATACCCTGAGAAGATCTGGCGCGGATCACGACGCCCGTGGCTCCCTTTCCGGTGAGTGCCATGACGGCATTGCCGCTGCTATCGAGGCGGATACTATCCACGGATTCGACTGCATGACCGGAACGGGCTAGGAACACAAGCAGAACGGGGAGGACTCCACGAAAACGTGTTGATTGCAGATCCGAGCGCATGTCTTTGGTGATGAAGAAGCTGAACTGCATGACCGTGGTGAGGGCGTTCCGAAGTCCATCGAGTCCATTTTCGATTTCAGCATTCGAGAGGTCGTTCAAGCGGGGAAGAGGCTCCGCAGATTCGAGTCCGCAAAGGACGATGGTTTCCGCGCGGGGGAAGAATGCATTGGCAAACAGGAAATCAGGTCCGCTGAACGGATAAAGGAGCGAGCCGGTGCGCTGAAGGTCACTGATTTCACGATTCGCCCAAGCGCGAATCGGCCCCTCGTGGCGGGTTTCATAGGCTGCCCAGATGCGATCCATGTCACTCTGATGGGAGCGCCAGCTGGCACCTGAGCGCACATCTGGAAAACCGTTGTTTCCAGGAAGTGCGTTCAGGCCAGCAAGGAGGCGGGCGGTATCATTCAAGGAGGCGGTGGCTCTCGGCACGTTCAGGGCGGCACCGGTGGTGAACAAATCTTCATTTCCCGGAGATTCAGCACGGCGAATGGTGAACACGGATTCCTCGGTATCACTGGGGATAGCCGCACGGGTTTCAACGTAGTCTGTCTCACCGCGCTTGATTTGGCATCCTGTGAGCGTGACGAGGGCGGCGAGGAGTGTGATCGATCCTGAAAGGGAAGGCGAGGGCATGGCGCAGATGCTACCTTACTTTTAAAAGGTAGAAAAGGCCCTCTTGTTTCGTCTTTGCGAGATACTAGGATTCCTTGTAAACCCGCTCAACCCGGGTCGTCATTCGCGTCAAGATTTCCCATGGAATGGTGCCGGCTTTCTTCGCCACTTCGGCCATGGTGATTTCTTCGTGACCTTGTTTGCCGATGAGCGTCACCTCATCGCCTATTCGGGCGGGCACGCGAGTCACGTCAACCATGACCTGATCCATCGTGACGCGACCCAGGACTCGACACCGCTGCCCTTGAACCAGCACCTCTGCTTTTTGTCCTGACAGCCCTCGGGGATAGCCATCCGCGTAACCCACAGACAAGGTAGCAACACGCAATGGCCTCTGGGTTATAAATGAACGACCGTAGCTGATACCGTGCCCCTTTGGTAGATCGCGGATGAGAACGACGCGCGATTTCAGGCTGAGGACTTGGCGCAGGAGATGCTGCTTTTTGGGCAACGGAGAAACTCCATAGAGCATCAATCCAGGCCTTGCGAAACTCGAGACCGCGGGGAGTTCAGGATATCCCAAAATGCCGGCGCTGTTTCCGAGATGAATCATGGAGGGTCGCAAGCCGTGTTCGAGTGCGGATGTGCGGACTGCACCAAACTTCTGGATCTGCTCTCGGGTGAATTGAATGTCTTCATCCGCCGAGGGGAAGTGGCTGCACAAACCGTCGAGACCGAGATTCTTCAGTCGGCGCAGGGAGTTCATCACAGCGGGTGTCCAGCTTTCTGCCAAGAATCCAACGCGCCCCATTCCAGTGTCGATCACGATGTGTATCTTCAGCTTTGTGACGCCCATTCCGCCCGCGAGGGCATCCCATTCACGCGCTTCGACCAGCGAACTGACGCAGGGAACCAATTGATGCTTGATCACAGCGGGGCGTTCGATCGGGAGGCAGGTGCCAAGCACCAAAATGGGCACACGAATCTTTGCCTTCCGCAGCTCGGCGCCCTCTTTGACATTGGCGACACCCAACATGGCGACCGATTTTTCGAGGCTCTTCGCGACAGGCACCGCGCCGATACCGTAACCGTTTGCTTTGATGATGGCGATGACACCACACTGACTGAGGTCAGAACTCGTGCGCGCATTTTCCCGAATGGCCCCGAGATCGATCTCCGCCCAACAACGCGGCTGGTTTTCCTTTGGAAGTGCGCTCACGGTTCTCCCAGAATGCTTGTCACTTTCGCTGCGATAACCTGCCACGTTTCATCATTCATGGCTGGCGCAGCTGCCGCGATGAGACGGTTTCCTTCCTCGGGAAGTGTGACCCATGAGCGACATCCGCCATAGGATTTCTGGTAGGGGAACTGCCAGATCGAAGGAAGACGAAAGGCGCGAACGAGTGCGATGTGGAGGCAGGTCTCGCCATCGTACTGGAACCTCTCTTTAACGACCTCATCTTTCCAAATGTGGAGGTCATGTAGAGCCTGCACACGGTCCCAATCCGTCACACGCCACACGGCTTCCAATTTGGCAAACCCGGAAATCTCGACCGATTGACGTCCCTCCTCTGGCGGGAAGGCGACTTGAGCCGTCTCGGGTAACCAACGCAGCATCTCCCCCTGAGTGTGAAACCAAGTTGGAAACAGGAAAAAAGTGGAGTTCTTGAATTCAAAGCCTCCCTTTCCTTCATGAATGCCACCCTTTCTCAGGATCAGCGTTTGCACGCCTTCCGTCAGGGCATCACAAACGTGGGCCCATTCTTTGAAGCCGATTGGCATCGCATTGTGCATCTCAGTCATGGGGGCATTTACAGTCTGGGTTAGTGCCTTGCAAGATCACAGTGATAAGTCGAGTTGCTCCTCTTGGCCCAGCGCGCGGGCGTCGAGTCCCTTGGCTCTTAAATCAGCCGCAAACTCGCGAGTGAATCCATGCACCGTGTAGATGATTTTGGGCTTTACCCGCTCGACGGTCTCGATGAGCTGAGGGTAGTCGGCGTGATCGCTGAGCGGAAAAACTTCATCGGTTCGATATCGATACTTGGCACTGGGATCCAGCCCCCAACCGCTGACCATTGCGACCTTGCATTTGAATTTTTCTTTGAGACTCTGGATCTGCGGAACATGGGGAGGAAGCACCAAAACGTGGCCCCGGGGATTGCACTCGTCCCAAGCTCGGATCTCAGGCATCGGACCCAAATGAGGTGCGAGAAGTGCAGAAACTTTCTCGATGTGAGGATGCAGCATCACTGGGTTTTGGATACCCCTCAGCGCCGCTACGATTTCCTGAGCCTTGCCCAACGAGTAACCGAGAAGAATCGGCACGCCTCCTTCTGTAAAAGTCTTCGAGACAAAATCTCCGATCATCCGGGTCACCTCAGCGGCAGTGGGGAACACATATTTCCTCAGGCCAAAGGTAGTTTCCATGATCAAGGTGTCGGCCTCTTTGAGCTCAGCAGGCTGGCCTGTCAGTCCAGCCCGCAGTTTGTAGTCACCGGTATAAAGCAGGGACGCGCCGTCGCGGATTCGGCGCACGTGCAACATCGCTGAACCCATGATGTGTCCTGCGGAAAGTGCGGTGAGTTCAAAGCCACTCAACTGAAGGGTCTGACCATATTCGAGATCGGAAAATTGGGTTCTGCGTCCAGCCGCATTCCTCAGGTTCATCAGATTCTGAGTCAGGCGGGTGCAGATCACCTCCCGATGTCGTCCCACATGGTCACTGTGTGCGTGAGAGATGAATGCTTTTTGTCTCGAGTGCGGAGGATCCAGCCAGAGGTCGATCTCAGGCAAATAGATCCCCTTCTGAAAAGTGATTTGGATCAGTCTGGGGCATTTCCCGGGGGCACGCATCAACACAAAGTCTGATACGTCGGCGCGTGCGGGTCGTCTGGAATCTGGTCGGAAAATCGGCACAGGCTCGACAGGGTTTTCTCAAAAATGAGACTAAAGAGGAAAAAATCATAAAAATGATAATTTTCATTTGATTCATTTAAGGTTGGGGCTAACATCCAAATAATCAGATCCAGAATGAAAACAAGAATAACCACTTCCAAGCGCGCAGGCTTTTCACTTTTCGAGTTGTTGACGACGGTCGCCATCCTTGGTATTTTGGGGTCTCTCGCGATCACGGCCTACGCTGGACAGCGGGAAGCGTTCGAAAACGCGCGTGACCGCCGGAATGCTCAGGAAATCGCTCAGGTTTGCATGACCGCCAATGCGGCGGGACTGGATTTTCTAGTGGCCGGCAGTGTTGAAAATTCCATTCGGAGAGCGGTGCTCGGAGGTGCGCCTTCGACGGGTGCCTTCCGCGGAAAGATCTTCAGGGCCGGAGCCATCACAGACGAGGACATTCCCGGAGCTGCTAGGTTTCTGGAAATCAAAAACGAAGAACTGACCTACCGGTATGATCCATAAGTCACTTCTCTTTCGGACGATGACTTTTTGGTTTGGAGGAAAGCGACCTTGGCGAAATGGATACTTTAGAGTCCGTTCTTCGCCACTCAACGTTTCCCTTTAGAAGCGCCGACTGCGTTGGGCACCTTCAGAAAAAAAGCGAGTCATTCGGGATCACCCATGCTCAGTCTCGCTCCGGGCAGAAATTTACGCAGCCTCACAGGGTGATGCGCACTTGCTAAGGCAAGCGCTGAGAAAAAAATCAGCATCCGAATTCTTACTCGAACTTTCGGATAACGCTCTCTGCTATCGTGAGTCAAAAACCCCGGTTTCGAGAAAAAACGGTTGGGTGAAAAAACCGTAAATGCCCGAACTTTGAAGAAAAAGCTTCAAATAGTTTGATTATTCGGGTTATATAGCAAAAATCCCCCTTGTTCAGAGTCCATCCTGTCTCTGCTATTCAGAATGCCCAGAAAATCCACGAGCAAACGAACGCAAAGCGACACTCCCATCGGCACGCGCCGCGAAGCCGTCGAAGGGAAACGCCGTATCAACATGGAGCCCGAGTCTCCGGCTACACGCGTGCTTCGGAATCAGCAGCGGGTCAGGTGGGGCTTTCGAGTGGGCGTTGCGATTCTGGTTGTTTTTGGTCTCATGGCTCTGATCCGTGCCACGGTTCAGGAGGCCTTTGTGAAAAACCCCCGTTTTTCCCTCAGACAGATTGTGGTGAATACGGAGGGCTCGTTGACACCGCAGAGAATTGTCCGGACCACAGGGCTGACCGAGGGGCAGAACCTACTCACCATCAATTTGCGTGAAGTCCGTGAGCGAATCGAGCAACTTCCAGAAGTCCGGACCGCCACGATCGCGCGGAACTATGACGGGCGGCTCACCATTGACGTTCAGCAGCGGCGTCCGGTGGCGTGGCTGGAATGTCAGAAACTAAAACTGGAGCCTATGCGCAGTGGGCACGGATGGTTGGTGGATGAAGAAGGAGTCGCCATCCCGTGTGAGGTCGTCATCAAAGAGTATCTTACACTCCCGGTCATTGAGATCGAGAACTTGAATCAGGTCACTCCTGGCGTGCCCGTTCAGTCGATGCAGTTCGAAGCTGCGCTGAAGCTTTTGTCCGAGATGAGCCGCCGCACGGATGATCACAATGATCGGATCACGACCATCGATATCCCAAATGATTACACTCTGCTCACCCAGTTTAATGATGGAATGTCCGTGACGTTTGGCATGGATGGATTGCTGGAACAGATCCACCGATTCAGCCGAGTGAAAAGAGAAGCCAATGAGCGCGGATGGCGGATCTCCACCCTGAACCTCCTCGTGAAAGACAACATCCCCGTGACCTTCAAATCCAAATCCGTAGCTACAGTTCCTGCGGCCATCCCAGTCACCTCAACCTCGGCCCGACGCGCCACCTCCCGACGCAATTAGAACCCCCAAAAACCATGGCAAAATCCACCATCTACGCAGGACTCGAAATCGGAACCCACAAGATATGTGTCGTCGTGGGTGAAGCCAAACGAGACGGAGCCATCAAAATTCTCGGCATGGGATCAGCCCCATCACGCGGGGTGAGGAAGGGCGAGATCGTTGATTTCGAAAAAGTGCAAACCTGCATCAATGACGCGCTGGTCCGCGCGGAAGATCGCAGTGATGTCATGATCCGAAATGTATTCCTGGGGGTTAGCGGAGCCCATATCGAAAGCCTGAACAATCGCGGCTGCTACCGCCTCCCCGAGGATCAAACCGAGATCACCGAAGATGATGTGGAAGAGGCCAAGGAGATCGCACGCAACGTTTCCATTCCCCAGCAAAATGTGTTTCTGCACAGCATCACCCGTCAATACATCGTGGATGGGCAGGAAGCCGTGCGTCAGCCGATTGGCCGTGAAGGACGCATGTTGGAGGCGGACTATCACATCATTCACGGTGTGCGCGGTCGTATTCAAAACGCCATCCGCTGTGTGCGTGAGATCCCGCTCGAGGTTGAAGACGTCGTATTCAGCCCCATCGCAGCAGCGCAGGTTGTGCTCAGCCGGGATGCCAAATACCAGGGCTCACTCATGATTGATTTTGGTGCGGGCTCTGCGGATTACGTCCTTTATGATGAAGGCATGATCACAGCGTCCGGATGCATTCCTCTGGGGGGTGATCATATTTCAAACGACATCGCAATGGCTTTCCAAATCCCGAATGGTCGCGCCGAGAGACTGAAAATCGAAGAGGGTAGTGCCATTTACGAAGATGTGCCGCCGGACGAAATGATCCGCGTCGAGGATGACAATGGCCTCGCCATTGCTGAAATCGAGCGCGCCTTCCTCAATGAAGTTATCCACCTGCGCACCCGTGAAATTCTTGAAAAAGTCCGCGAGCGCTGCCAAGATCACTTGGGTCGCCTTGCCGCAGGTGTCTTCTTGACGGGCGGCGTTAGCCTCATGAAAGGGGTTGACGTGGTGGCTAAGGATGTGTTTGAGATGAAGGTAACTCGATCAGGCTCAGCCCCCGTCAGCGGAGTGACCGCTATGTTTGAGAACCCCCAGTTTTCCACCCCCATTGGACTTATCCGTTACGCACAGATCCTCGATAGCGAGAAGCCGTTTCTCTCGCCGCTCGCCAGGCTCGGTCGGCGCATGGCCGACCTGCTGTCCTGCTGGACGCTGTGACCAGAATCCCCAACAAACGAAGGCAATCCGACAACACCAGCAACCGACAAAACACACACCGCCATGATCGAATACGACCGCAAACAGCAAAACCAATTAGCCGAGAAAACGGCACTGAAAATCTGCGTTGCCGGTGTCGGCGGTGCGGGTTCGAATGTGCTCGACCGCATCACAATGGATCGTTCGGTAGATGCAGACCTCGCGTGCTTCCACACCGACATCCGAGTGCTCAATCACGGAATGGCCTCGCACAAAGTTCAACTGGGAGGAGACCTGATGAAGGGCATTGGCGCAGGGGGTGATCCCGACCTCGGCCGTGAAGCGGCTCTATTTTCGAAAGAGCAGATCCGTCAGACCCTTCAGGGTCATGAGATCGTCTTCATCTGCACGGGTCTCGGAGGAGGCACCGGATCTGGAGCTGCGCCGGTCGTCGCAGAAATCGCAAAAGGTCTCGGCGCTCTCGTCGTGGTTCTCGCGACCATGCCTTTCAGCTTTGAAGGACGTCGTCGGCACAATCAGGCAGAAGAAGCGCTCGAACTGCTTCAGAAGCGCGCAGACGCCCTCATTCTTTTCGACAACAATCGCATGGGTGAACTCGTGTTGCCCAAGGAGGGCATTCAAAAGGCCTTCACGCTGGCAGATCAAACCATCGCTCAATGCGCAAGGGCTGTTTCAGTGATGGTCTCCACTCCCGGCTTGGTGAAGCTGGGCCTGGATGATCTTGTTTCTGCTTTGAGCGCATCAAATGGCCGTTGCCTCTTTGGTTTTGGTGAAGCCAAAGGTGCCAACCGTGGCAGTGATGCTCTCAAGAAGGCCCTCAAGAGCCCGCTCATCGACTCCGGCCGCCTTCTCCAAGAAACCAAGAATCTCCTCGCCCATGTTGTGGGTGGAGAGTCTCTGACGCTGATGGAAGTGGATGCCATCATGAAGCAATTGGGACGCAGCGTTCCGGATGATACTCAGATTCTGTTTGGTCTTGCCGTTGATCCAAAACTCGGTGATTCCCTCTCAGTCACCCTCATCAGCTCTCTTGGTCTCGATCAGATGAATCGTCGCCCCGTCACTAGCGAGGAAGCTGCCATCGCCCCTGCGCCAGTATTCAAGCCAGTGGCTGAGGTGAAGAAGACGCCCGAAGTAAAAAAGGCCCCGCCTCTCCCGACTCCCGTCCCTGCGACCGCAGTCGAGCCAGAGCCTCTCGAGCTCTTCATTGCACCCCCACCTCCTCCTGCACCTGAGACTCCAGCTCCCGCCGTTGAAGAGATCGAGCCCGTGAGCAGTCAGGAACTAGAGCTCGAAGAGTCGGTCGAAGAAATCGAAGCCATTCAGGAGCCAGAGATCCAGAAAAAAGAGGAAGTGGAATCTCCTTTTGCCTTTGCCGATCAGACACCGATCATCACGCCCATCGCTCAGACTGCCAAAGTCATCGCCCCCATTCGCAATCGCCAGCCTGAAGCTGCGCCCGAGGTGGCACGCAGCGTCTTAGCCGCAGTCTTGGCGAATCCTGCCGCCGCCGCCGTTCATGAGTCCCCTGTGGATCACGTGATCGAGGAAGAGCTCATGGAAGAGCCTCTGAACTCCGGTGCTCGCTCCTCCGCCCCCGTTCTGGTGGGTGCAGGCGCTGGCGCAGCAGCACGTGGTGAACAGCAGACCTTCCGTCTCGGGGATGAAGATCGCGGACGTTTCAAAGACACGGAACCCTCCATCTCTGATGGCGAAGACTTGGATGTCCCGACGTGGATGAGAATGCGCAAAAAGGCCAAAGGTTAGTCGTTCGAATTTCGAAGCCCCCAAAGCACTGAAAATCAAAAGCCCCATCCGCCTCGCGCGAATGGGGCTTTTTTGTGAAAGCAATGCTTTGACTAAACAGCGGCCTGCACGGCGATACGGGCAAACTTCTCTTCCATGCGGGCAATGATCATGGCCTCCACCACCTCGTTTTCCAAACGGCCCAGAGCGTTCTTGAGGAAACCAAGAACGATGAGTCTCCGAGCCTCTGCATCGGGGATGCCGCGGGCTTTGAGATAAAAAAGTTCTTCTTCGCTCACGGGACTACTCGCGCTGCCATGGCTGCACTTCACCTGATCCGCGTTGATCTCGAGGCCCGGCATGGAACTGGCTTCAGCTTCCTCACTGTTCAAAAGATTCCGGCACGTCTGATAAGCATCAGTGTAATGAGCACCTTCAAAGACATGAATCAGACCTGAGAAGATCGCACGACTCCGGTCGTAAAGCGCATTTTTGTAAAGCAGGTCACTGAAGGTATGAGGGGCCAAATGGCGCTGAAGCGTGCGCTGGTCCACCACTTGGTCTGCGATGGGCATGGAAACCGACAGCATGTCACTCCTTGAGCCCGCGCCGACTAGGTTGCTCACACTTTCAGTCCGACTGAAGCCCGCACCGAGCTGTGCCTGAAAGCTCTTCACAAGAGAGTCCTTTTGAGCCGTGGTGCTCGACAAATGCAAGGCCTGACCTTCGTTTCCAAGTTCTTGGCAGGCTACGTAGGTAATCGAGCTCCCATTTCCGGCGATGACATCTGAAACGGCGCAAGAAAGCCCCACCACGCCGTCGTCGGAGCGGTAGTGATCGACCACGCTGACTTTGGCGTGATCGCCAGTGATCACCAAGGTGTGGGGGAAAATGGCCGCGTTGGCACCCTTGATCCAATGAAAGACCTCAATCGGATTTTCAATTTCCATTTGGGCCGGAACGAACACAACGACGCCTGCTTTCACGTGGGCCAAATGGAGAGAGGCAAACTTGGCAGAGCCCAGAAAGGACTCACGCTTCATGAAGTGCTCTTCCAAGAGAGCGCTGTGGGACTGGAGGGCCTCCTCGAGAGGGAGGCAGACCACACCTTCGGGCAGGCCTTGAGTCTCTGAGACGACCAAGCGATCATTCACAAAAACAAAACGAGCTCCGGCGGTCGCCAAGCCCTCGGAGGCAGCGACGGCGGCAGCTTCAAGATGCTCATTGGCAGCCTCTGCGGGGTGGATGGAATTGAGGCTGATCCTCTTCGCATTCGAATAGCGCCAAGATTCATCCTTGATGCTGGGGACTGGTAATTTCTGGAACTCTCCCCATGCGTTTGCAGACCTCTCGAAAAACCATTGAGGGGCGGATGAATTCGTGCGGTCGGGTGAGATCAATTCAAGTCCGGAAGCGGTGTCGGATGGCATGGGTGAAATTTGGGGAGTGGGAGCGAGCGTGGCTGACATGGAAAAGGATTCGTAAGATGGTTTAGCCAACGCTGCCTTCCATCTCCAAGTCGATCAGGCGTTTCAACTCGACGCTGTACTCCATCGGGAATTCCTTCGCGAGATCGTTGATGAATCCGTTGACGGAAAGGCTCATCGCCTCGGCCTCAGTCAGGCCGCGCTGCATGAGATAAAAAATCTGATCGGCGCTGACTTGGCTGACACTGGCTTCATGCTGAGTGGCATGTTGGTTTCCGCGCACACTAATCGCCGGGTAAGTGTCGGTGCGGCTTTTGGAGTTGATTAAAAGGGCATCGCATTCGGTGTTGTTTTTGCAGCCCTTCAGGTGCTTCGGAATGTGAACCAATCCACGGTAGGTGGAGCGCCCTTCACCAATGCTGATGGACTTCGAGATCACATTGCTCGTCGTATCGTCAGCTGCATGCACCATCTTGGCACCGGTGTCCTGATGCTGGCCACTGTTGGCGAGGGCGATGCTGATGACTTCACCGCGGGCTCGCTTGCCCTTCATGATCACGCCCGGGTATTTCATGGTCAAGCGACTGCCGATGTTGCAGTCGATCCATTTTACCACGGCGTCTTCGTGAGCGATTCCGCGCTTGGTGACGAGATTGAAGACATTGCTGCTCCAGTTCTGCACGGTCACGTATTGAATCTTGGCGCCCTTCATGGCCACGAGTTCCACCACGGCGCTGTGCAAAGTGGCGGTCTCAAACTTCGGTGCGGTGCAGCCTTCCATGTACATCACTTCCGATCCCTCATCAGCGATGATCAAGGTACGTTCAAATTGGCCAAACTGCTCGCTGTTGATTCGGAAGTAAGCCTGAAGCGGATGCTTCACCTTCACTCCGGGTGGCACGTAAATAAAGGAACCACCTGAAAACACGGCGCTGTTGAGTGCACTGAATTTATTATCTCCGGTTGGGATGACTTTCCCAAACCATTTCCGGAAGATTTCCGGATGCTCCTTGAGTCCTTCCGTGCTGTTCACGAAGATTACGCCCTGCTCGGCCACGGCCGCTTTGATATTGGAGTAGGCAGCTTCGGAGTCATACTGCGCCTCCACTCCAGCGAGAAATTTTCTCTCCTGCTCAGGGATACCGAGACGATCAAAGGTCTTCTTCACGTCCTCGGGTACATCATCCCAAGAGCGTTTTGGCTTTTGACCATCGCTCAAGTAGTAGCGGAATTCGTCGAACTTGATGTTCTCCAAATCTTTCGTGGCCCAATGCGTCGGCATTGGTTTATCGAGGAAAATTTTGAGCGCCTTTTTCCGAAATTCGCGAATCCAATCCGGATCGCCTTTGACGTCGCTGATGTAATCAACGGTCTTCTCGGTGATACCGAATCCGGAATCATACTTGTTCCGCTCCGGGAACGTGAAGTTCCCTGTGGTGTCGGCCGTGATGCCGGAAATGTCCGTGTTTTCGATGACCATGATGTTAGGTATCTGCGGGTTTGATCTCTGAAGTTAGGCCGTCGCGAGTTCCTCTTCTTTCAGCCAGTCATAGCCCTTGGCTTCGAGTTCGAGGGCGAGCTCACGACCGCCGCTGTGGACGATTTTTCCGTCCATCAGCACATGCACAAAATCGGGCTGGATGTAGTCCAGCAGACGCTGGTAGTGGGTGATCAGCAGGAAGCCGCGGTCAGGTGAGCGCATCGCGTTCACGCCACGTGCCACGATCTTGAGCGCATCAATGTCGAGGCCTGAGTCCGTTTCATCCAGCACTGCATACTTGGGTTCCAGCATCATGAGCTGGAGGATCTCATTCCTCTTTTTCTCACCACCGGAGAAACCTTCATTCACGCTACGACTGGTGAAGGAGCGATCCATTTCCAGCGCATCCATCCGGGCATACATTTCTTTGTAAAACTTGATGGCATCGATCTCCTCGCCCTCAGGCAAGCGTGCCTTCTTGGCGGCACGAAGGAAGTTGGCATTGCTCACGCCAGGGATCTCATGCGGGTATTGAAAAGCGAGGAAAAGTCCGGCTCGAGCCCGCGCATCGACGGAGAGTTCGAGAAGGTTGATGTCATCCAGCATCACCTCACCCGAGGTGACGGCATAGTCATCGTGTCCGGCCATCACCTTTGACAGCGTGCTCTTTCCCGAACCATTGGGTCCCATGATGGCGTGCACTTCGCCAGGTTTGACCTCGAGGTTCAGACCTTTGAGGATTTCGCGATCCGGCAAGCCGGCGTGGAGGTTGGTGATTTTGAGACTCATGTTTGGAAGAAAGGGAATTAGGCTTTTTTGGAGATACAGGTCGGGCAGACGCCGTGGATAGCCACGTCCGTCCGGGTGATCCGGGCGCCTGCTGGAAGTTGCCAAAATAGACCCGGGTCGAAGTCTGCCTTGGGGTGCGCATCGGACACCTGACCGCACTCGTCACAGTGGAAATGAACGTGTTCATGGAGATTCGCGCAGTAGCGGGACTGGGCTCTCTCCACATTGACCTGCTTAATGAGTCCACCCGCCGTCAGGTGCTCAAGGCAGTTGTAAACGGTTGCCAGTGAGATGCTTGGCGACTTTCCTTTGACCCGATTGAAGACGTCGTAGGCTGTCGGATGGTCGGTCGATTCGGCAAGAACCTGGAAGACCTCACGCCGATGAGGAGTCAGGCGGACGTCTGTGCCTAGGACGGCCAGACGGCAATCTAGGCCGGAAGGCTTGGCTGAGGAGCGATGAGTGCTAGGTGACATGGCTGATAGGTCAGAATAAAGGTTCTTTGGAACAAGAATCATTCTAATTCAAATAGGAAACGTCTAAAATTGGTGGCGAGATGCATGAATTGCCGTTCCTTTCGGTCTTATGCTCAAACTAGGACTGATCGGCTGTGGAAAAATGGGAGGGGCGCTCCTCCGGGGTGTAGAAGGTGCGCTGGGCAAATCCGCTCTCCATGTGGCTCTAAGTGACGTTGTGCCCGCAGCGGTCGCCAGTTTACAAAAAGCCCTGACCTGCCGGGGAACCATCGGCACCCCATCCGAGGTGGCTGCTCTTTCCGATGTTGTCATTCTGGCGGTAAAGCCAGCTGACATGAAGGCGCTGTGCACCACGCTGGCCAAGGTCAAAGGTGGCAGGCTTTACCTCAGCATCGCGGCTGGCATTTCCCTTTCCGACCTCGAACTTTGGCTGGGCGGAAAGCAACGCGTCATCCGCTCCATGCCCAACACTCCGGCCCTAGTCGGTGCCGGAGCCGCGGCCTTTTCCCGTGGAGCCAAGGCAACGGAGGACGACGCGGCCCTCGCAGTGAAAATCCTCGGCAGCGTGGGTATCGCTGACGAAGTCCCCGAAAAGCTCCTCGACGCGGTCACCGGATTGAGCGGAAGCGGACCCGCCTACGTTTACACCGTGATCGAGGCCATGGCAGACGGGGCAGTGCTCATGGGACTTCCCCGAGCCTCCGCCCTGAGACTTGCCGCTCAAACAGTCTTGGGAGCCGCCAAAATGGTGCTGGAAACGGGCAAACATCCCGCAGCACTCCGGGACGAGGTCACCAGCCCGGGAGGCACCACCATCGCCGCCCTCGAACAACTCGAGGCCCACGGCCTCCGAAACGCCCTGATCCAGGCCGTCCGGAAAGCGGCTGAAAAAAGCAAGGACCTGGGAGCCAAATAAGGCATCCCGTTTCCACTTGCCAACTTCCCGCCACCGCAGACAATCCCACCGCTCAAACACAACCCTAACACTCCGTATCTCTATGCCACGTCCAGTCACTCTTTTCACCGGCCAATGGGCCGATCTTCCAGTCGATACCATGATCCAAAAAGCCAAAGCTTTTGGCTACGATGGAGTCGAGCTCGCCTGCTGGGGCGACCACTTTGAAGTGGATAAAGCTGACCAAGCCTACTGCGATGCCAAGCGCGCCAAATTGAAAGCCGCTGGCATGCAGTGCCACGCCATCTCCACCCACTTGGTCGGCCAGGCCGTTTGCGATAACATCGATCCCCGCCACGCCCAGATCCTCCCAGGTCACATCTACGGCGACGGCAATCCCGAAGGCGTGCGCCAACGTGCAGCCGAAGAACTCATCAAGACCGCCCATGCTGCCAAGCGTTTCGGCGTCAATGTGGTCAATGGTTTCACTGGCAGCAGCATCTGGCACCTTGTCTATTCCTTCCCACCCAATCTCCCCGGCCAAATCGACGCCGGATACGCCGACTTTGCCAAACGATTCACCCCGATCTTCGACGAGTATCAGAAGCTTGGCATCCGCTATGCTCTCGAGGTGCATCCGACTGAGATCGCCTTCGACATTGCCAGCGCTGAGCGTGCGCTTCAGGCCGTCGATTACCATCCTGCCTTCGGCTTCAACTACGACCCCAGCCACTTCGGATACCAGGGTGTCGATTACGTGAAGTTCCTCTACAAATTCAGCGACCGCATTTTCCACGTGCACATGAAGGACGTGGCTTGGGGAATCGGTGATGGCACCGCGGGCGTCTTCGGTGGCCATGTCGACTTCCACAAGCCAAGCCGCTATTGGGACTTCAAGTCTGTTGGTCGCGGCAACATCAACTTTGAGCGCATCATCCGCGCACTCAATGACATCGACTACGGCGGACCGCTCTCCGTCGAGTGGGAAGATGGTGCCATGGACCGCGAATTTGGAGCTACCGAATCCGCTGCCTTCGTGAAGAAAATCGACTTCCCACCTAGCAAGATCATCTTCGACGCTCAGTTCGCCGAGAACAGCAAATAAACCTGCAGACAAACACACCCTCAACTTTGAAGCGGGCCGGGCAAAATCTCCGGCCCGTTTTATTTCAGGGCGCTGGTAAGATGGTACACGGAGAGGGATTCGAACCCCCGACCAACTCGGTGTAAACGAGCCGCTCTACCACTGAGCTATCCGTGCCTCGGCGACTGCTTATATCGCGGCTTGTGAAGGGAATCAAGGACTGAGATTCAGTGTGGCCACCTTACTTTCCCAAGTGCTTATAGAGAATCCTTTTGATCTCTGCGATGGCGGCAGGGTGCTGATTGGACCAGTGTCCGCTGGGGACGATGACCTCACTCTCTGCACCGTCGAGGTGGCTGCTCCAGTAAGGCACAATGCCGTCGGTGCTCACGGGCGGGGTTCGATCAAGATTGCCCCCCTTCCCGCGGTCTCCGATGATTGAGTTGTAAGGCACGCCTTTGACGGGCTTGAGTTCGTCCATGGTGGTGACAAATCGATTGCCCGGCTTGAGCGCGTCGATGCTGTTGGGCATACGCTTGAGTTGGGCGCCGGCAGAGTCACTCTTGGAAAGGCTCACAGCCTCGAATTCCTCATCCTTTCCTCCGAGGATGTCTGCAGTGCTTGCGATGATCTTGGCACCCAATCGCCCCAAGAAATTCGTGGCCAAATCTGCACCGCGCTGCGAAGCGGAAGCATAGATCACTCGAGAAACTTCTGGGCGGTGTTTGAAGATCAGCGAGTTCACGATGGTCTCCTTCGCTTCGGGAGGCAGGGGAAGCTTCGAGGGCGGCAAATCGTAGTAGGCGTTCCAAATCTTCATGCCGCTGTCCGTGATCAGTTCACGCGCGATCATCCCTCCCATGCTGTGGCCGATGACGACCATGCGCTTATGCCCGGGGTAGTAGGCATTGATGGCGTCGAGTTTTTTTCGGAGGACCTCAGCCATGATGGGATACGGGTAACCCGTGGGATAGCTGAAAAACCAAATCTGATAGTTCTGCCGAATCGTCGCATCTCCACGCAAGGCTTCGATCATCGGCGCCCAGGTGGCTTGGGAATCGCCGAGACCGTGAATGCAGAGAATGGGAATTTTTTTCGGGTCATAGGGCTGGAAACGTGCCAGCCGAGTGTTGGAAACAAATTCACCCGGGCGGAAGAGACGCTGGATCTCGGCCTTGCGCGGTTTGAGCTCAGCGAGTGCTAGGCCAAGAGGCGCTGTAAAATCAGCTGCAACTGGAAAGGTGTGGCTGCCGAATTTCACCGTCTCAGTGGCGAGCGGATCCATGTAAGCCGCAGTGCAAGAGCGCCCTTTAAACTGGAGCACCTCAGTGACACCATAGTAAACGTTCTTGCCCTGAATGAAGGGGTCAAACTTAGTGGGGTCGAATCCCTTGCTGGCGATGACCATCGGAGCGCCAAGACCGCGTTTCATGGTGCGGTCTTTGACAAGGGTGCCACGGAACTCGAAACGGTCTGCGGGCAGGATGCGGAAATTGGAGGGGTTGTGCTCGGGCTTCCCGTTATGGGTGATGGTGAAAGACCAATTCCCCTGTGCACCGGGACAGATCAGGGGGTTTTTCCAGGGCTCGACTCCCGAGTCATGGATGACTTCAAAGATACGACCCGCCGCAAAATTGTAGTCCTTGAGCGCTTGATCATCATTCGGGTTTTTCTCGAGGACAGCCGCAGCGATGGCCGCAGCATCAATGAAGCGGGCGATCTGAACCTCCGGCTGCTTCTCGGGGTGTTTGAGTGCGTGGATGATCATCCGACCGGATGCAGTCTCGGACTTGTAGGACGGCCTTTTTTCCCTCGCTTTCGAGTAATGGCTGCAACTCGTCGTCGCGAGCATGAGGCTGATGAGCAGAGTGTGGAATGAGAATGCTGCTTTCATAACGGAAATGACGAGAAGCTGACACGAACCGTGAAAGCGTCAAATGTCAGATCGTTAAGATCCATTCACCACACCAACATCAAGTGCCCCTCGGCGCGTGGGTAGAGCGTCTTCCGCAGGCGAGATAGATCTTGTGAAGCTCAGGTCCGACCTCGTCACTTTCAGAACAGGCGGCGCTTTTTAGATGGAACGGACAAATGGGTCTGCCGCCGGATTTGGAATCCGCGCTCCGGAACCAGCAGTAGCCCTTTTCCTGCTCATCATCCGTCAGAGTAGCGGGTCCAAATCCGAGTGCGCCACTGGTTTTGGCATTCTCGCGTTTGGGGAGTTGGTCCAGAGCGATGCCACGACCCTTCGCCCAGTCTCTCAGGGCTTGGGGATCGACCGCGTGAGCCCGATTGTTCACATCAAAGTGATCGGCGATGGCGCAGATCGTGGAAGCGCAGCCATGGGCGATGCTTTCGGTCTGCTTGGACCTGCTGAAGCCAAGCATGGGGTGAAAGGCGAAGGAGCCGCACAGCCACTGGGGCTTGATGGCGAGAACGTCCAGGTTAAGCGGAATATCGGGGGCGTGCACATCCGGATCTCCCTCGCTGGCTCGTTGGGTGAGGATGCGCCTGATGTCGCGCTGGCCGAGTTGAAATTTGTCGATCTTGGCGTTGTAGCGCAGTTGGCTGGCGCGGGCTCGGATTTCCGTCCAGCTTAATTTGCAAAGATCATCCCGCTCACTCCAGTCTGCCTTCTCCGGCTCGAGCGTGGCGGTGAGAATCAAGTGAGGAACGGAGGGGCGACGTTCATATCGAGCGCTCGAATCTTTACCCCAGAGGTACTCGACCACTGCCCCGAGAGGAAGATTGTCCATGATCCCGCCGTCGGCGTATTGAGCGACTTGGGCGGGGTCACGATAGATCTCCCATGACCAACGGGGCCGGAAGACGGCAGGAAAGGCACTGCCAGCTAACAGGCACTGAGTGAAGCGCGGATCCCACGGATTGGTGCTCCTGAGAATGTCGAGTTTTCCCAGCGTGAGATTAGTCGTGGTGCCAATAATGGGGAATCCGAAGTAATCGAGCCGAGTACTGGGCTCGGACTTCCCATCAAAAACGAAACCGTCAATGAGCTGCTGGAGGGGCTCGGGTCCGAGCAACTCGAGGCCCACTCCGTATCGATCGACCATGTCCTGAGCCAGTTTTTTGGAGAGCTTGGCTGCTTTTTGCAGGTCGCCTCCGCGCAGTGACTGCGCCAATTCAAGCAATTCAAAAGGGCTAGTGTAAAGGAGTCGCTCGATACCTGAAAAGACTCGGCGCGCACGACGTCCAAAGTGGAAGCCTGAATCCTTCTCATACCTGCGGAAAACCAGATCGAGATCGTGAAGTGAGAAGTCAGCCGATGAGGCATGAACTGAGAAATGGCGGATGAAGTCGGCAAAGCGATCCGTCAGAACAAAACGGTCGATGGTCAAAAAGGTGGCAGCCAAACGGCGGATGTGTCTTTGTCTCTCGACCAAACTTTGACCCGCTGGCTTCTGGAAAACCCGGCCCGTTAAAGCGCCGACAATCGTCCCAACGGATGACCCTGCCACGACGTCTGGCTGAATGCCCAGTTCACTCACCGCATTGGAAAAGCCTATCTGAAAGACACCGCGGAAGACGCCGCCGCTGAAAAGGAAGACCACGGCAGGACCTTTGATCTCTTCCACGGGTTCGACTGGCGAAGGTATGTGCACCGAGTTAGCACGAGGGAGTCGAATGTGCTGCCTAAGTTCCCGGTGCTGGACTCCGTCGTCGCCGGTTTTTGCATTGCATGAAATGCAGCAGCGGCAGATTTCGGAAACGCCGGGGCCTGGCAGGAGATTCACGGCGTCAACGGGATCGCCCCCGGGGAGTGCACTCATTCCTCCCCAGGCCGCCATCAGCCTGCGGCAAGAAACATACTCGGTTCCGTCAGGTTGGCTAAAAGTCTGGCCCGAGTTTCGAAGGGACTCCACAGCTGCACGGAGGGTGTCTGTTTTGGATTCATCCCGGTGCGGCCATTCGTCAGTCGGTTCTTCATCAGGCTCGAGAAGAAGGCGCCTCTCTTCCAATGTCCGAGTATCCGGCATGGCATCGGTGACGAGGCGCTCGATCATCGCACGGCAGCCGTCCGCAACCGCAGAGTCGATCAGTTCTCGACGTTCTGCCGCAGAGCCGGCCTGCATCATCCGCAGACTGAGCTGGTGGGTCCGCTCCGGTGCCACCAGCCTGACCTTGGTCGGGAAGAAGGTCTCATGCCCACCTGATTCATTGGTGAGGGTCACCGTTTTACCTCCGAGGGCGCGACTGACGCGGTCGATCAGGCTCTTATCGAGAAGCATGTCCTGAAAGCGCTTGAGCTCCCGCGCGCGCAATGTCACATCGACCAGTCCGGTGTAGGGTTCACTTTGAGCGTGCGGTTTCTCCTGCTTGAGCGGCAAGAGCGGCACCGAGATGATTCGCACATAGTCCCATTGAGAATCGGCCTTTTTGGTGATGTGCTTACAGGCCTCTTCGAGGACCGGCATGATCGGATCATTCGACACACTGATGCCGTCGATGAAAGTGGCCGAGCTGCCATTCTTCAGGATGGACTGTCCCCTGAAAAAAGGAACCATCGCACAGGCGCACATCAACGCGTCGACCACAGAGGTCTCGGCCGGAATCGATTCCAGTCTTCCGGAGCCCAGATTCGCCGCCAGTGGCACCACTCTCACTCCGTTTCGGCCTCTCTTGGGCTCAGCATAAGACTGGAGCGACTTCTTGTTGCTACAGCCACCCGGGGATGGCTTTTCATGTTTCAGCGCTCGCCGAACACTGTCGTCAAAGTTGAACTCACCAAAGTAAGTGGGGTCAAAGCTTTGCACGAGCACCTCCTTCAATGAGTAGGAGTCGCCCAGATCATTGTAAATGT
Source organism: Prosthecobacter debontii (assembly GCA_945869695.1). GTDB lineage: Bacteria > Verrucomicrobiota > Verrucomicrobiia > Verrucomicrobiales > Verrucomicrobiaceae > JAIBCL01. The sequence goes on along the minus strand of CAMBPV010000005.1, from coordinate 35,988 downwards.
GGTAGTGCTTCAGAATGTCAGAGAAGAGCGTCTTTCTGAACATGAGAGAGCCCCAAGCAACGAGGGAAGCCACAAAGGTTAAAGTGACGACCGCACTGGTCCAACTCGCGGCTGCGATCCAAGTGGGTAACTGAATACTCAGAAATGTAGCCCCTCCCCAAAGAAGCAGCGCGGGGATGACCGTGATGGTGAACAAGAGAGGGAAGAACCCCAGGAACAACCAAAGCAGGAACTCACGTGCGAGCCTGAACCATGCCCAGCGGTTAAAAATGATGTGTCCTGCTTCCACACCTCGCGAGTTGGCTTTACCATTGATGCCAAGAAGCTCACAGAGCTCGATCCTCGCGATCAAACTGACAGGCATGGCGAGGGATAAAATATTGACCGTCACGAGAAACCAAAGACGCCCGATCAATCGGAGGCGGGTCACCCCTTTGTGTTGCCAGTTCGCTTCGGCTACGGATTTCCAACCCATCATCACCCGGGATAACTGAGCAAAGACTTTCACGGTCAACCGCACTCGAATGAGATGATTGAACAATCGAATCACGCCCGTCCGACTGGCCGCTGCATCCTCCCGGCTATCCCGCTCTTCTTTAAAGTGGCGGGGCAGTTCGACCGGCTTCAGCGCATGAGCCGCATTGGTCTCAAGAGGATCTGGAAAGACGCCTTTGAGGACGGTTGAGGGGGCATTGCGAAAGGCCTCCAGCAGATCACTGAATCGTGCCACCCGAACTTCCTCATCATCAGCAGCAGAGGCGTGTTGCCCCGCGTTGGCTTGGAGGACTTCCCCGAGTGCTGCGGCGGTGATGGCTCCGACGGAGATGCCTCCGACCATTTCAGGTGGTTTCCGTCGGGTGACCAGAAGCGCGTGCACGACTCCCATTTGCATCACTGTGTCGAAGCCTGCTCCGGGGAACGAGAACACTCGGTAGGGGCGCTTCTCACCCGTCGCAGTCGAACAAGAACTCGCACTGGGCACTGGTGACTGGGGCGCTGCTTCCATGAAGGAGTTTCGAATCTGAATGTGAAGGCAAGGAATCGAACTTTTCCAGATCGCCAAGGGCTACTGGTTTTTGAGTTGATTCTTTTCGTACACTTTGACGTCGTAAATGTGTCCTGAGCCCGCGATTCGGTGGGGCCGGAAGTCGGCAGATGCGAGGAGAGATTGAATGTCATCCGGACTCCGATAAACAAACCGCTTCCCGAAGAGTTCCAAGATGCGAGTGCTGGAGTGATCCTTGTACGTATTGACGATCAGGTGGGCACGATCTGATGCCATCGAGGTCAGCCTCTGCACGAGATCGTGAGCGGTCACGGAGTTTGAGGGGGGCTCCAGTTTGAGCCTCTCGTGAGTGGTCGTGGAGGAACAACCATGAAAGTATTCGAGAATGCCGATCGCAGTGACCACATCGTATTGCTCTCCCGCTTCGGCATCCGGGGCGAAAATGTCCTCAGCTACTGCCGTGATTCCGCTTCTCCAGTCACTGCCCAGTTTCGGATTCCTCACCCTCGCCAGGGCATCAAGAAGGCGGTTTGCCTTATTGATGTTCGCCTGATCCCGGTCGGTGATTCTTGCCGTGATCAGTTTCGGGTCAAAGCCATCGCTCACCAGTTTGTCATAGACGAGCATCATGCTGAGTCCCGTGCCTGCCGCGACGGCTTTTAGCCGAACCGGTGCCCCTTGCTCCAGCCAGCGTTTGGCAGCGTGGTAGGTGGCTTGAGTTTCCCAGATGATTCGTGACTGCACATCCCTGGACTGTACGGAGTCGAAGAAAAGGCGGTCCCAAACGCCGCAGTTCTTCCGGATCTCCGGGGAGATCATCATGTAGGGGCCGTTCATGGGGTCCCCACCTTCGACCAGCGCTACATTTTCGCCGCAGGATGAATTGAGAAGCGCCTTGGCGTAAGGATGCTTGGATCTTTCGAGCAAACGGTTGCTAAAAAGGGTGATCTCTGACCCAGAGGGATCCTGAGTCGTGTCGGTGCGCGTCGTCCACTGCATGACGCGGTGGGACACGCGCGCCAGAGCCTGCTTCAGCTTCCCTGCGGGTTTGATTTCATTGCCCTCAAAAATGGCCTGGCTCAGGCTATTGACGATGGCCGAGGACAATTCGTGGTTGTCACCGGAATACAATGCGGAGACCGCATCCATGGGCTTGAGGTTGTGCATGATCCTGCGTCTAAATCTGGCTGAAAAAAACTAGTTGGTTTTTGACCCCGAGGCAGACGATGCACGAAGCCCCTCGACGCTAAAGTCAGCGTCGGAAAACGACACATCATGTCGGATGTTGGAGCCCTCGATTTCGGTGACCGAGTTCTGCCCAGCACGCTGAAGCGTGAGACTGGCGGGCACCTTTCGATTCGCATCATCCTCGGCCACCCGAGTGGTGTCGATCCTGCTAACCACTTGGCCGCCGGAGGAATACTTCTCGATCTTTAGAGGGACCATCCGTTTCATATCGATCCAACTGCGAACATGGGAGTAGCTTGAGTGGTCTCCTTTTCCTGGCTTGGATTCAAGAATCTGACAAGGCACACGATCGATGACCTCTGTGCCCACCATGGCCTGCTGAGGCCAGCCGAAAAAGTTACCCACGAGATCTTCATAGGCCAAATCGCTTCCAAATGCCCCGCCCTTCATTTTATCCGAGGTGATGGCGGACACAGCATCGGGCGGCACGAAAACGGAGCCTGATGGAGAGCCCCCTGCCGATTTCTTGACGAGAAAAGATTCGCCTTTCCGATCTTTGGGCCAGAGGACTTGATACATCACCTCGGAGGAGGCGTTAGTCCTGCGGGCCTTCACTTGCAGTTGGAGAGTCACCTTTTCACCGCCGCTCTTTTTGACCTCCATTTTCAGTCTCACCAAAGAGGAGCCATCCAGGACATTGGCACTGAGACGGGCGGCGAGTTCCTTCGCGTCGGGCACAGCCTCCTGCGCGTGGAGTTGGGGGAAAACGAGCGCAACGCTCAGGCAGACGAATCGAAAAAAAGCGGTGTGGTTGTGCATGATGATCTCGGGTTAAAGCTAGCCGTGGATAGCGAGGCTTGGCGAAAGACGGGAACTCCGCCATGCCGGATAGAGGCCGCTGATCACCCCGACCACGACGGCAATCGCAACGGAAATGAGCATCAGCTTCGGACTGAGGTCGGGCTCCAGCAAGCCACGAATGGCCGGCGTGAACTCCAAAATTTTGAGCCCCAGAGCACCCAGTGTGACACCCGTGACACCGCCGAGGAATCCGAGGAGAGCTGATTCACAAAGAACCATATAAACGATGCGCCTCCTTTTCCATCCGACGGCGAGAAGGATACCGATCTCATGCGTGCGCTCAAAGACGGTCATCAGCATGGTATTCATCACGCCGAGAACTCCCACCACGATGGCCAAAAGAGAGGTGCTCCAACTCATGGCGCGTGCGATGCGGAAACCCTGATTGGCGCTCACCACTTCGCTCGCATCACGGGCGCGACCTTCAGGGAAGATGACTTGGATTTGCTTGCCCAATTCTTCCACAGTTTGCTTCGGAGTATTCGGCGTAAGTCGGATATCGACAAAATTGATGCGTCCTTGATTCCCTGTCGCCTCCTGCATCACAGAAATCGGAAGGATGATGGCTCCGTTTTCCACGACTGCGCCGCCATCGACAATCCCCACCACCGCCAACTCAGAGGTCTCCACCTGCACCGTGTCACCGACCTTCTTCTTGAGAACTTCGGCGGCCAGTGTCCCGAGCACCACGGCCTGTTCCGATCCGTCTTTCGGCATCCGTCCTTCGACGATTTTGAGTTTGTTCCAGGTAAACCCGCCCCACTCACGGCCGGACACCATCATCATTGGCGCATCCTCGATGCTCAAGAGTTGCATCAAAACAGACGTTGTTTCAGCGACGTGCGGGAGCTTGGCGATTTTTTCTTGGATCTTCTCATCAAAAACCTTCGGCATGATGCCGGCGCTCATGTTGCTGACGAGCAGATCGACGCCGATCACATCGAGTTGTTTCTCAATGCTCTTTTCGTATCCCCAAGCCATTCCGACAAGAGCTACGACGGCAGCGATGCCGATGGAGATGCCGACAAGAGTCAGGCCTGTGCGCACGGGGCGACGAATGAGGCCGCGGACCACGATGGTGAAGAATGTCATTTAAGGTGAGTCAGTGGGAGGTGTGACGCCGCTATCGGATATGACCCGGCCATCTTTCATTCGGATCGTTCGAGTGGCAAGATCGGCAATGGCTAAATCGTGAGTGACTAGCACAAGCGTTACGCCCAGATCGCGGTGTAACTTCAAGAGCAACTCAATGATTTGCTTGGCATTGACACTATCCAGATTTCCGGTGGGCTCGTCAGCCAGCACCACGGTGGGTTTGTTAGCCAGTCCACGGGCGATCGCCACGCGCTGCCTTTCGCCACCGGAGAGTTCGGAAGGAAAGTGAGTCAGTCGATGCTCCAGTCCGACTGAGCGAAGGAGTTCTGTGGCTCTCTCGATTCTTTGAGCACGAGAGCTGCCACCTTCAAACATCGGAATCTGGACGTTCTCCGCGACGGTGAAAGTGGGGAGCAGATGGAAGGATTGGAATACGAACCCGATCTCGTGAGCGCGATACTCCGAGGGATCCGCCATGTCGGCGATGGACTGGCCCCGGTAGTTCAGCACACCTTCACTCGCGGTCGCCAGGGAGCCCAGCATTTGAAGCAGCGTGCTTTTCCCACAGCCGCTGGGACCGACGATGGCGACAAATTCACCCTGCCGGATCTGAAGATCCACACCTCTCAGGGCGGCAACTTTACCGCCATCATAGTGCTTCTTCAGGCCGACTGCCTCATAGACCAAGGTTCCTTGGCCATTCTTAACGGTCTCAACCATGGTGATTTGATACACCCTGTTTGCCGTCCGCTCTAGGAGATTGTTTCCGCTTTTGATTCGGGCCAGTGGCTGCCCGTGCGAGGGTCGGAGAGATTGCGGAGTAAATCTTTGATCGCGCTGCGATAGTTCGGGAAGATGGGCAGATCATCTTTCTCGGTGGGTGCCAGGAGTTCGGCGTTCAGTGGCAATTCCTCGTGCGGGAGTCCCGCCTTCCAATGATGAACGGCATGGAAGGGCTCATGCAACAGCGTCAGTGAGAGCAACCGCCCACCCCAGCTGCGGGAGACGATGCTCCGCGTCGCGCCATTGGCCGTGTGGCCTCGGACGCCTACATGCTCCACATACTTTCTCCAGCTCTGGAGATTCCCGGCAATGTACCCGGGGACAAAGAAGATCCAGAAAAAGTAAGTCCACACATTCCAGTAAGCCACGGCACTGATCACGAGCGACCAGAAAAGGCCCATGATGGCAAACTCTCCCCAGATCTGGCGACGGACCTTTTTGTTCCGAATAAAGGAGTCCTTCCTCAAGAACATGCGGGCGAAAAGGAAGGGAGTGAAAAAGAGGCCTGCATTAAGCTCAACAAAGGCAATCCAACACCGGAACCAACGAGGCGAGTCAACTTTGACAAAGGGCCACAGTTCTTCATCACGCTCGGTGGCCAGATGCATGTGGTGAGTCTGGTGCGCGACCCGATAGAGCGTGAAGCTCATGAAGCTCAAGGTGCCAGCCACGACTCCGTCAATGTCATTCAGGAGCCGGTTTTTCCTCAGCAAACTGTGGGAAGCCTCGTGAAAACCGATCAGCGCACCATGCATGAAGTGGCTGGCGAGGATCACCATCGGAATGCCCAGCCAGAGGGAACCCTGGTAAACGGCAAATCCGATTCCGATCTGGGAAAGAACCAGCGATACGGCGATCAAGGTAAAAGTAGCCTTCGAGATCCAATGCTTGTTGATCGCCCGATACTTCTCTCCCACGCGCCTCAGGGACTCCACTGTCTCATTCAGGTCCGGCTCTGTCGGGATCGAGGTCATATCGACTAAACGATTAACGTTGAATTTTGGTTACCCGGATTTTTGCACACCTGACTCAGGACGCTGAGGAACAAGGCATCCAGCGCGGTGATATCGGCCCTCGGAAACAGACCAGGCTTGAACAACCAGACCAATTCCATATCCGATCCCGTCTCCGTGATTTCGCAGCCGAGGTCAAAACGTGCTGTTCCAGTGGAGCGCATTCGCAATTTGGTGGAGATGCGTGGCAGCACGACATCAGGCGTGGGGTGATTTTGAAGGGCAAAACGAACGTCAAAAATCGAGTGAAGTCCTTTGGCCTGGGGCTCGCCTAGGGCAGTCGCGAGCTCGGCGAACGGCATGGCATTGCCAAAAGCGTTGATCGCCGTTTCATGAACCGCGCGCAAGTGATCCGAGAAAGCGCGTGAGGGGTCCACCTGACCTCGAAGCGGAACAACGCCTGCAAAGTAACCCATGGTCTGTTTGGCAGATGCCTTGTTCCGATTCGCCACGGGTGTGCCCACGACGATGTCATCTCGGTTGGCCCACTTGCCCAAAGCCACCTGAAACGCTGCCAGCAGTGTGCTGAACAGGGTGGCGCTCTCTTTTCGGGTGAGTTCCTTCACGGCCCGGGTCAGATTGGCCGGGATGTTGGAGATCCAGCGTTGGAGGGGCTCGTGGGCATGCGGAGTCCCGTCTGCCCGGGACCAAATCTGTCGAGAGCCCTTCAATTGGGATCGCCAAAAATCAGCACGCTGGCTGACTTCAGCAGCGGGCCAGAGGGCGCGCTCAGCGGCTGCCCACTCGGTGTAGGTCTGCGGCACTGGCGGGAGAGAGTTGGGGACACCCATCATGCCGACAGCAACGGCTTTCCGCATCCCGGTGAGACCCATCACGTAGGCGGTGCAGAGATCCTGCACAAAGACGCCGAGTGACCATCCGTCCGCTACACCATGATGAATGGCAAAGGCGAGGATGTGATCGTTCGGGCCTCGGCGGAGCATGTCCACCCGGAAAATGGGACCCTGCATGAGATCGAACGGCTCGCGGTAAGTCTCCTTGAGCACCTCCTCCAGAGATTCGGGTTTCGCCTCCTCAGATGAAAGCTCGCGGTATCGCAAAGGCGCAGTGGCCGTGGAGCGCACGAGTTGCAGGGGGCGCTCTTTCCCGGGTAAGAAGGAGATCCGCAGAGCTTCCTGGCGATCCACCACCCGCTGAAGGGCCGTGGCACACTCGTTCTCCGTCAGGGCTCCTTTGATCTCGATGAAACTGCAAATGTAGTTCCCTGGATCACCCACGGGGATAGGCGAAGTCTCCCACAACTCGCGCTGGGAGAGGCTGAGCGGTTGGAGGCGGGCTTCCCCACTCTCCAGCCATTGCTTGAGTCGGGCTCGATTATCGGGTTGCATCCGGGGCTAGGGCTCCGCGATTCGGCGCAGCCTCGACTGAATCGGTATCTGATACACCTCCGAGCAATTGATCAATGTCATCGTCGGAAAGTGCGTCCACATCGATTTCTGCCGCAGGGGTTTCCTCGACGACGACCGGGGCCTTCGTGGCAGTCTCTGCGGCACCTCCGAGGTGCTCAGAGATCAAGGAGGCGATCTGTCCGATCGTCCTTGCACGCATGAGGCTCGTCGGAGGAAGGGCCACGCCGATGGATCCTTCGATCATGGTTTCAATCTCAACACCCATGAGGGAATCGAGTCCGAGATCCGTCAAAGGCTGATCGTCACGCAGGCTGTCTGGCTTCACGCGGAGAACGGTGCCCACCACGTCACGCACAGCCTGACCGACGACTCCATCACGCTCGTCCGCACTGGCGGCGGCGATGCGGCCCTTCCAGTCACTGCTACCGCTGCTGGACTCCTGAGCTTCCACACCGGCGGCAAAAATGTGCTCGACCAGCGGATTCTCCTGCATCCCGCGGAAGGACTGTCTCCATTTTGCCCAATCCACACGGATCGCAGCCACCTGAGTGGCGTTCGCCGTAAGGAAGGACTCCATGAGGGAAGTGACCTCACTCGGCGTGAGGGCCGCGGTGCCCTGACGGGCCAAGAACTCAGCCACACGCTCATTTCGCGCCACGTAGCCTTCACCACCCAGAACGCCCCAATTGATCGCCAAGGCAGGCAGACCCAGTGAGCGGCGATGGTGGGCCAGCGAGTCGAGGAAGGCGTTTGCAGCGGCATAGTTACCCTGTGCCGGATTGCCAAAGATACTCGAAACGGAGGAGAAGAGGACGAAGCAATCGAGCCCCAGATCCTTCGTGTTCTCATGCAGCAACCAGGCGCCGTGAGCTTTTGGAGCCATGACCGTGCGCAGACGCTCAGCCGTGAGAGCGGACAGCGGTGCATCGTCAATGACCATGGCGAGGTGGAAGATTCCCTTCAGCGGAATGGCCTTCGTGCCTGCCTCTTTGATCATGCGTTTCACATCGGCGGGTGAGCCCACGTCTGCTTTGATGACTTTGACCTTGATGCCACGCTTCTCGAGTTTCTCCAGGAACGTGACTGCTTCAGGGGTGGAGGCACCACTGCGACTGGTCAGGACAAGATGGCGCGCACCACACTCGATGAGCCACTCGGAGAGCACCCGGCCGAACCCACCGAGACCCCCTGTGATGAGGTAGGCTCCGTCAGCTTTGACTTCGAAGTTTGGAAGCGGCGGTTCGCCTTTGCGCTGGATGAAGGCGTCTGCAAAGGCGACGACCACTTTGCCCGTGTGCTTTCCACCCGCCATCAGACGGAAGGCAGCATCAATGCGGCTGGCGGGGAAGGAACGGAACGGCAATGGCGTCAGGCTTCCTTTTTCCACCAGGCCCGTGATCTCGGCCATCAACTCGCGCGTTTGCTCCTCGTCACCAGCGAACACGGCATCCATCGCCACCACGTGGAAGGATGCATTGCGGCGCAGGGACCAGAGCGGGATGCGGGAGTTTTGGTAAATGTCACGTTTGCCGATCTCGACAAAACGACCGGACTCAGCCAGGCAGGACATGCCCATCGGGATCGCTTCAGCCGCGAGGGCGTTGAGGACAACATCCACCCCACGACCGTTGGTCAGTTCCATCACGGATTCCGCGAAGTCACCGCGGCGTGAATCGATCACATGCTTCACACCCATCGTTTTCAGCAAGGCGCGCTTGGTCGGGCTACCTGCAGAGGCGATCACTTCAGCACCGAGGTGATGCGCGATCTGGATGGCAGCCATGCCGACTCCGCCCGCACCTGCGTGGATGAGGATCATCTCCCCGGCCTTCATGCGTGCCACGGTCTTCAATGCATACCACGCCGTCATGAAGACCACGGGGATCGTCGCGGCTTCTTCAAATGAGAGACCCTTTGGCATCCGCAGGACGTCTGCTCCGCGCGCCAAGGTGTGAGTCGAAAGACCAAACACCGCCAGGCCAAACACATTGTCGCCAGGTGCCACATGAGTGACACCCTCACCGACTGCGATGACCTCACCGCCGACTTCGTCACCGAAGATACGAGCGTCTGCCGTTTCAGCGGGGTAAAGAGCCAGAGCTTTCAGCACGTCACGGAAGTTCATGCCCGCCGCTTTGACCTTGATGAGCACCTCACCACGGCCACAGGCCGGAAGGGTGAACGGTGTGAAACGCAGGCTGTCGAGCAGTCCACGCTCACGCGACTCGAGGCGAAGAGGAATCGAGGCATCGAGCTTTTGCTCGCGGGTCGGAAGACCCCGTGTGATGCGCTGCACGTAACGCGCTTCGCCACGGAGGGCCACTTCGCGCTCGCTGTCCACATGCTGGAGTTCACTCCAAAGCAGGGCGCAGTCGGTGTCGCGGGTCTCGGAGGGCAAGTCAATGCCACGGCAGGAGTAGCTCGGATGCTCGCTCAGGATGACGCGGAAGATACCGATCGCCGGAGCTTGAGCCACGGCGGTAGGACCCATGTCACGACCCGCTGATTGGGCTCCGCGTGTGACGAGGTCGATGCGCAACTTGGCCACCGGCATCACTTCTTCCAAAGCGTGCGTCAGATGAAGCAGGCTGTCGATGCCCATGAGCGCATCGGTGTCTTTCAGGCCAGTCTTCTGATCGAGAGCCCACAGATAAACGATGCGGTCTGGCATCGCATCAGCCGAGTAGGTTGCGAAAAGCTGCTTCCAGTCAATCGGCTCCTCGGCACGGATGGTGATCTCATTTGCGTTTTTAGAGGCGAACTTCTTACCGCTGCGCACGATGCGGCAGGCGGAGCCTGCGGCGGTGAGCTGTTCAGCCAATTGCTGCCCGATCTTGGATTCATCCGCGAAGATGAGCCATGACTGAGGCGCGGGAGCTTCCACTGCCGGTTCTTCAGCAGCGGCAGCCGATTTCCCGGCACCCTTGCGTGCAAAGACACCAATCTGACCTTCGCCACCATTCGGTCCGTGCAGACCTGGTAGGGAGGTGGTCTCGGCGTAACCGCTTTGCTTGAGAGCGGATTCCCACTCAGCGCGTTGCATCAGGGGCTGTTCCGGCCGCAGATCGCGGTCAGTCAGATGCCACCAACCGCTGGTGAGGCCGAAGACGGATTCGGTCCACAACTGAGGTGTTGCAACGTCCATGAACATCAAGGTGCCATTCGGGACCAAGAGCTCATGAAGCATTTTCAGAGTAGCGCGGACATCGGCCACGGCGTGAATCACGTTGGTGCCGACGATGAAGTCATACGAGTCCGGTTCGAATCCCTGATCGATGCCTGATTTCTCCAAGTCGAGCACCTTGTACTCGACCTCGGGGAAGGCTGCCAGTTTCTGATTGGCGGTGGGGAAGAAGCCAGCCGAGACGTCGGTGAATGTGTAGGAGTGCACACCACGCTCGAGGAGAGGCAGCAAAAGAGCTGCCAAACCGCCTGTTCCCGCACCGATTTCGAGAATGCGCAATCCGCGTCCTTCAGGCAAATGACGAGCGGCCTCTTGCAGGGCGCGACTGATGCTTGCCATCCAGTGGCTCGCGAAGAGCCCGTCTCCATAGAAATGATCCAGCAGTTCTGCACCAGGGCCACTGAACAAGGCCTGAACAGCATCTTTTTCACCCCGAATGATCGGCCCGAACTCGGAGCCAGTCGTTGCACAAAGCAGACCTTCGGGTAGATGCCCAGGGTGCTTCGCGATGAAGTTACGCATGACTTCAGTCGTCGAATTAGCGACTGCAGCAAAGGTCTTGGTGGGTTTATAAGTGCCGCCTTTGGCGGTGAGCAGACCCCGATCAGCCAGCTTGGACATCAGTCTCTCAAAGACCGTCCGCATCGGTTGAGCCACACCGAGAGAATCAGCGGTGAAGCCTTTGCTCGACCCATCGACACCCATCTGAAGCAGGCCGTGGGCGACCTGGGATGCAGCGACTTCGTCCTCGGCAGCCATCACGGCTTCCAGTTCTGCACGACCCCGCATGGAGATGACTTCTTCGAGCGCAACGGAAGCTGCTTGCTTTAATTGAGCCAGAGAAACGGGCTCCTGTTCGGAGGGGGCCATCATGGAGGCGGTGCGCTCCCACTCGATGTGATAAACCAGATCGCGACCTCCACCCGAGGATCCCGGACGACGGGCGGCCGTCATGCTGATGGCGCGGAAACCGTCCACCAAAACGCAAGGACGATCCGCCTCATCGTAAAGGGCGATTCGGCCTTCGATCAGCTCTTCATTGAAGTGGAGCACCTTGGCGCTCACGAGGCTGGATGCTCCGGGCGAGCGGAGGAACAAGATCTTCGCAAAACGAACGGGCAGCTTCATTTTTGCCTTCCGGTCTTCGACGGTTTTTGCACCGGCGGAGAACACGTGAAGTGCACCGTCAAGAAGGACGGGGTGGAGAGCGTATTCACCGGCACGTCCGGAGATTTCCTTCGAAAGGGAGACGCGGCCTTTTGCTTTTCCACCGCCTGCGGCGAGCTCGCGCACGGGCTTGAATTCATCTCCGTAACGGAGACCGAGATCACTCATGTGACCATAGAACTCACCGATGCCTTGGGGCTCAAGTTCCGCTCCCGGAGCTTCCCAGGTGGTGGAACCGAAGGAGGACTCGGTGCGCTCGGCGCGCATGGAACCGACGACGTGCACAGACCAAGAGGCGGCTTGTTCAAAACGGCTCTGGATGGTGAATGTGCGCTCGGCTGGCTCGTAGGTCATTTCCAGGACCACGCCGGAGGCGGGATCTGGAAGGATCAAGGGCTTCCGGATTTCAAAATCTTCAATGACGAAAGGACGGCCTTCGAACAACTGAACGCCGGCTTCCAATGCCATCTCCACAAAGCCTGCGCCGGGGAAGATCACATGCGCATCGACTTTGTGATCCTTGAGGAAAGCCATGTGGCGGGAGTCGAGGCGGGTGGTCCACGTCGGGGTGCCACGAGGGAGACGCATGTCGAGGAGGCCTTTGCCGCCGGTGCCGACACGGCCATCGCGCAATTCAGCGGACTCATGCCACCAGCGGCTCTTGTCCCATGGGTAAGGCGGAAGAGCGAGGAGCTCTCTCGAGGGCGTCATGGCTGCGAAATCAAGCGAGACACCTGAGCGATGAAGGTCGAGAGCGGCTTCGAGGAAGCAGTCGTGCTCACGCTCACGGCGGGTCGATGCTGTCACCGGTGCTTTTTTCCCGAGGGCGCTGAGGCACTCTTGGATCGAGATCGAGAGCGCAGGGTGGGAGCTGATTTCAAGCCAGATATCGACGCCAAATTCAGCGACCGCATTGACGGCGGGGACAAACTGAACGGCCTGACGAATGCCACGGCCCCAGTGGGCAGCGGTGCAGTCTTTTCCAGCGCAACGTTGACCCGTCACGGTGCTGAAGAAGGGAACGGTCTCTTCCTGAGGGACCAGTTTTGCCAACTCCTGGGTCAGTGCATCCGCTGCCGGCTGCATCATGGCATGGTGGAAAGGGTGATCCACGCGGACAAAGCGTGCGAAGATTCCTTTGGGCTCCAACTCAGCCACGATGGCCTCAAGGGAAACTCGGGGACCCGAGAGCGTCAGGGAGCGCGGGCCGTTGAAGGCGGCGATGCTGACGGTGCGGTCATGACGCGAGATCAGCGCCAGCGCCTCTTCCTCGGACATCCCGATGGCGAGCATCGTGCCGTCACCGCGAGCACATTCGTGCATGTGGCGTGCTCTCAAAACGATGATGCGAGCACCTTCTTCGAGACTGAGAATTCCAGCCACGCAAGCAGCGGCGATCTCGCCGACACTGTGACCGACGATGGCTGAGGGATGCACACCGATGGATTTCCAAAGGGCGGAGAGAGAGACCTGCATCGCAAAAATCGCAGGTTGCCCGATCTCGGTCTGCTGCATTTTGGAGTCTGCTTCGTCGCGGCCCAATTCCTCAAGGAGGGAGAACCGAGCATAGGGCTTCATCGCGGCAGCGCAGGCTTCCATCGTCTTGCGGAAGACGGGCTCATTTTTCATCAATTCACGTCCCATGCCCCACCACTGCGGACCTTGACCGCTCATGACGAAACCAATTTTAGGAGCGTGCTCAGGACGGGGGGTGAACGACGTTTTGGCCAAGCCACCGGCGGCTTCGGTTGTGAAGTTATGCAGCTCAGTCACCAAGTCGTCGGTGGAGTGAGTGGCTAAGGTTAGACGGTAGGAGTGGTGATTCCGGCGTGCTCCCAAAGTGTAAGTCAATGCTGGCAGCATCGGCGTGATGCCGTTGCTCTTCGAGTGCCCGTCGATCCAAGTTGCCAAGCCTGAGGCCACGCCGCGAAGGGCGTTTTCAGAACGGGCGGAGATCACGATGGGCCAGCCGCGATCCGTCGGGGTAGGCTGGTGGGCGGCTGCCTTTTGAGCAGGTGCCTCTTCCACGATGACGTGCGCATTGGCTCCGCCGAATCCGAATGAATTCACGCCAACGATGCGACGACCATCCGTCTTTGGGAAGGCCTCCATTTGCGTAGGCACGCGCAATTTCAGGGCCTTGAAATCAATGTGGGTGCTCGGCGTCTTAAAGTGCAGACTCGGCGGGATCTGTCCTTGTTTCAGCACCAGCAAGGCTTTGATCAGTCCCACCACACCGGCGGCTGTTTCCAAATGTCCCAAATTGGTTTTGACGGAGCCAATCGGAAGGGGGGAATCAATCGGGCGATCCACGCATAGCGCGTCCGAGAGGGCCGTCGCCTCGATCGGATCTCCCACGGCGGTTCCGGTGCCATGAGCTTCGACAAAACCGACCTGCGTCGGCTTGATGCCTGCATCGATGCAGGCGTCGCGCACGAGTCGCGCCTGAGCTTCTGGGCTCGGGAGGGAAATGCCGTTGGTGTGACCATCTTGATTCAGGGATGAACCGAGAATGACGCCGTGGATGGGATTTCCGTCTGCGATAGCCTGGGAAAGCGGCTTCATCAGAACCATGCCAGCCCCTTCCCCGCGAACGAAACCATTGGCTTCAGCTGCGAACGCCTGACACTTGCCGTCAGGTGAGAGCATCCCGGCTTGGGAAAATCCGATGAAACCATCGGGCGTGATCATCACCGTCACACCGCCTGCCATCGCCATTTTGCAGCGTCCTGAGAGGATCTGCTCACAGGCGATGTGCACGGCCGTCAGAGCGGAGGAGCAAGCCGTGTCCATGGACATGCTCGGACCTTTGAGATTGAAACAGTAGGAAATACGATTGGCCGCGATGCTGTGGGCGCTGCCCGTCGGGGAGTGGGCGCTGATGCCAGAGCGGTCCGTCGCGCCGCCTTGAATGTTCTGGTAGTCATTGTGCGATACACCCACAAAGACCCCGATGTCGGTGCCGCCTTCCAGATCCAACACCTCACCTGCATCCTCGATGGCTTCCCACGCGGTCTCCAGCAGCAGTCTTTGCTGAGGATCGATATAAGGTGCTTCACGGGGAGAGATTCCAAAAAACTGAGGGTCAAACTGGTCGAGACCCGAGATGAATCCGCCACGCTTGGCGACCGATTTCCCAGCGATGCCCGGCTCGGAGTCGTAGAATCGTTCGATGTTCCAGCGGTCGGCAGGCACTTCAGACACGACGTCCTGTCCTTCAGCCAATAGCTTCCAAAAAGCTTCCGTGTCATTGACTCCGCCGGGAAAGCGGCAGCCGATTCCGATGATTGCGATTCCTTCTTTTTGCATAAAATAATTCCTGCTAGACAGGGGTCGGCACTATTGTGTGAAATTCGGGAGAGGCAAGGCTTTGTTCGACTTGTGTGAGTCGGCGGGCTTGGGAGCGCGGGTGTCAGCATTTCACTTTCGGAGAATCGGACGACCTGTGAGCTAGACAGGACGGGTCCATGATCGTATAACAGGCCGCCTGAGGTGTCGGCTGTGCCCACCTTGTTCAACCGATCATCCGACCGCCATGAAGTTGTTTACGCCCCGAGAATCTTATCTGTGGCTGAGGGTTTTATGGGAACACCACCGCAATCTTAGGAGCACGCGTGAGCAGGTGGAGGCCATGCAACTTCGGAAATTCCGGCGCTTGGTTTCCTTTGTTCAGCAGCGCTCACCCTATTATCAAAAGGTCATCGCTGAGCGTGGGATCAACCCCGCGAATTGCAAGCCCACAGACTTTCCAATACTGACTAAAAAAGACGTCATCCAGCATTTTGACGAGATTGTCACCGACCGCAGCATCACCCGGCGTCGCGTTTCTGATTTTCTCGCCCAATCGACTGATCCCGCAGAGCGTCTCGACGGTCGCTACCATGTGCTGCACACCTCCGGCACCTCCGGCACCGTGGGTTATTTTATCTTTTCAAATGATGCGTGGATCAAAGGAGCCAGCCACGTGGCCCGGGCCACCACGCTGCGTTTTCGTCGGCGCACGGCTTTCGTCGCTGCCACACGCGGTCATTTCGCCGGTGCCAGCCTGATGCTCACGGGTAATCACGGCACCAACGGACTGTTTTTCGACGTCCGCACCTTTGATGTGGGGCAGCCGATGCACGAGATCGTGGCTGCGCTGAATCGCTTTCAGCCCCATAACCTCTCGGGTTACGGCACCATCTTGAAGGTATTGGCTGAGGCAAAAGAGCGCGGCGAGCTCCAGATCAATCCGGTGCATGTGGGCAATGGCGGAGAGCCGCTCATGCCGGAAGTGAGGGCCTACCTGGAGAAAGTTTTCAAGGTGCCCATTTTGAACGCCTACGCTTCCAGTGAGCACCTCTACATGGCCATGACGCTCCCGTGCTCAGACGGGGGGATGCACCTCATGGAAGATGACCTGATCTTTGAATTCCACGACGACCACACCTGCATTACCAATCTCTTCAATGAGGTGATGCCCCTGATCCGCTACCGGATGGACGATGTCCTAGTGCCAGACACCAGCGGCACCAACCCTTACCCTTTCACCAAGATTAGGGAGATCGTCGGTCGTCGGGAGCACTCGCTCACTTTCACCAACCAGCATGGGAAGGAAGATTTCATTCACCCGATTGTCATCGTGGAATTGGTCATCCAGGGCCTGAATGCCTGGCAGATCGTCATGGTCGATCAGACGTCCTTCCGTTTCCGCGCGCGTTATGACGCCGGGCTTTCACCGGAGGAGCGTGAGGCGACCCGCGGCCGCATTCTTCAGAAGATGAGGGCCATCTTGGATGAAAAAGAAATGAGCAATGTCCAGTTCCAGATCGAGGAGATCCGGGAATTGGAGATCGATCCCCGCTCCGGCAAATTCAGGCTGGTGGTGCGAGAGGACGCAGTCGGGTAAAGACGAACGCGTTCCCAAAGGAAAGCACTCCGCTCAAGGAAGTTCCTTGAGCGTTTCCCGCCCGCGCTGTTTGGCCTCGGGGTCATCCTTGCCCACATTCGGCATGGAGAGTCCCTTTTCGATATGCTTTTTGGCGTCTTCCGCCTTGCCCATCTGAGCGTAAGTCCGGCCCAGCTCAATGTGGTGGATCAGGCGGTCGGGATTCAGGGCCATGGCCTTTTGAAGGCACTTCACGGCTTCTTCATTGGATGCTTCAGGCAGGCTGCCATACACGAGCATCGCGATCGCGCGCTTCATTGCATTGATGTCTGCCAGGCGCTGGTGCCAGCAACCGAGGATGTGCCAACCGAGATCGCTTTTCGGATTCAAAGCCAGGGCCTTGTCCACGGATGCTTTGATCTCGCGTGAGGACTCCATCTTTTCCTTGTTCCCGAGAATGGGCACCATCTTCACGTGACAGATCGCCATGGAGAGGTGGGTCTCGGGGTCCGAGGGCGCCAGTGCGATCGAGCGCTTGGCGTATTCTTTTGCGATGTTTCCCAGCCTCAGCTTTTCATTCGCACCGGAGGCATCCTGCATCAGGTGGCGGTACTGACGGGCGATGCGGAGCAAGAGATCCACATTCTCGGGAGCCATCTTCTCAGCGGGCAGGTAAAAGTCCAGCGCCTCCTGAGCAGCATACTTTTCATCATACACGCTGCCTTGTTGGACGAGTGACTCAACGGAGTCGTCGGGGGCAGCCATGGATGGCGAGGCAAGGGAGAGAGCCAAAAGGCTGACCGAAAAAGGGAGAAAGCGCTTCATGAAGTTGGATGGGTACTCGGGTTTAAAGGATCACCCTAGCATAAGACACCGAGATCGAAAGAACTACTCAATCACACCAAAGGTTAGGCAAGAATCCCCTGCACCAGCTTTCCCTCCACATCCGTGAGCCGATAGTCGCGGCCCTGGTAGCGGAAGGTCAGCCGCTCATGGTCCAGGCCCAGCAAATGCAGTACCGTGGCATTGAGGTCATGGGTGTGGACACCGCTCTCCACGATGTTAAATCCCAGCTCATCCGTCTTTCCATACGTGATCCCCGGTTTCACTCCGCCGCCCGCCATCCACATCGTGAAAGCATCCTTGTGGTGATCGCGTCCCGGATCCGTCTTGGTGCCTGAGCCATCGATCCCCTGCCGCAGCGGCGTGCGGCCAAACTCACCTCCCCACACCACCAGCGTCTCATCCAGCAGACCCCGTTGTTTCAAATCACGCACCAGCGCCGCCATGGCCTGGTCCACGTCCTTGCATTTGGCGGGCAGTCGCTTCTTCAGCCCCGAGTGGTGATCCCAGTCGGAGTCGAAAAGCTGCACCATGCGCACCCCGCGCTCGATCAGGCGGCGCGCCAGCAGGCAGTTGTTCGCAAACGAGGCCTCACCCGGCTTGGCACCGTACATTTCCAGAGTCGCTTTGGATTCTCCCGCGATGTCCATGAGATCCGGCACACTCGTCTGCATACGGTAAGCCATTTCATATTGGCTGATGCGGGTGGCGATCTCCGGGTCACCCACGATCCCGAGCTGCTGCTGGTTCAGCGCCCTCACCGCATCCAGCACCCGACGCCGGTCCCGTGTATCATGACCCTCCGGATTGTTCAGAAACAAAACAGGCTCACCGCTGCCTCGGAACTGGATACCCTGATACACACTCGGTAGGAAGCCCGTGCTCCACAACGTGCTGCCAGCGCCACCCGCAGGCCCCGACAGCATCACCACATAAGCGGGCAGATCTTCGTTTTCCGTCCCGAGCCCATACGTCACCCACGAGCCCAGACCCGGCCTGCCCCCTCGGCCAAAACCCGTGTGTAAAAACATCTGAGCCGGCGCGTGATTGATCTCATTCGTGTGCATCGACTTCACGATGCAGAGATCATCCACCACCGTCGCCAGATGCGGCAGCAGCGCGGACAGCTCAGCGCCACCCTCTCCATGCTTCGCGAACGCGTGCGGAGACCCCGCCAGCGTCAACTCCCCGCCGATGAAGGCAAAACGTTTTCCCTTCGTGAACTCCTCCGGGCACTTCTGGCCATCAAACTTCCTCAGCGCCGGTTTGTGATCAAAAAGATCCAACTGCGACGGGGCACCGATCATGTGCAGGTAGATCACGCTCTTGGCCTTCGGCGCAAAATGAGAGCCCACCGCGCGCGCAGCCTCCGCCCCCGGCAGATCCCGAGCCAGCAGCGACCCCAGCGCCATCGACCCCAGACCCAGCCCTCCTTGATTCAAAAAGTGACGACGGGAGATGGATTCAGCATCAGCAGAGTGCATGTCCCCCAAAACGTCTCAAACCCGCCCTGCTTTCGACTAACCTTGACTCGGCAACCTCACTCTTCCCGAAGTCACCCTCGCAAAAGCGAGCCCTCTCACCGACTCAACTTCAGCACCCGCTCACTTTGTAGCTGGGGTTCGGTTGTCTGTCAGAGACTGGGGGTTTGAAGGCCCCCAAAGGATGGAAGAATTCCAAAAGGCATGGTTCCAAGTCACCATGGCTAGTAAGGACGGCATGATCCGGGTGAGGACCGACTCGCAGGCCCTTCGCTCTTGCAGAGAGTCCCTGTCGGACGACAGAACAGGTCTTTCACCATGCAGGGCGAACCTGCGTCATCGACACCCCAGCCAGACGCAACGCAGAACCACCTTGATGGACGACAGACTGCCTTTGTCGTGCGACAGGGACCCTCTGCAGCCCGGTAAAACGGGAAAAACGATTAGTCACGGCGCAGAATGGCCCGTTTTGAGGTGGAATTTCATCCAGCGGAGGGGCGATGGCAGTCAACGCGCATTGCGTGGCCCCATCCGCTCAAGCCAGGAGTTGGACTGTTCACACATGGAATTGACGATCCCAGGATGGATGATGGCCAGATTTTTGTAGCCGTACTCCAACAGGGGAGTGTAAAACGACACCCATGAATGCCACGGACCGCACGATTCCAGCAGATCCGCGCGGTTCAAAGCTGCTGACAAACCTCACGATCGGTGAATGATCTTCAATGTTCTGCTTATGACTGCGCCTTTGTCATTCTTCCAGCGCCGCGGCTCCGTATTGATTGTTTGCTCAATCGTCTTTTTTGCTGTGATGATTTTTTGTGCCACCTCAACATTCGTGTGGGAGTTAAGTGGTCAGAAAAGCGAATCCTACCCAGAGCTCTTATTTGCTTTCCTCGGATTGCCGCTCGGTGTTGTTTTTGTTGTGGCTGCCGTAGCCAACTACTGGTGGAGAAATCGAGATCAGGCTTAGCTGAGCACCAAAACATTCGCCGATTCACCACCCACAACCAACCCAAGCGAACAAAACGGATGCAGGCATCGGCTCGTATGGCAACTGTCGTGAAATCGACGGTTGCCCCTTTGCAAGCGATGTCGTTCCGCTCCATAACCTTAACCCGCAATCTACGCTTCACCCCATTCAAGCGTTCTAGGACTTGAGTTCAGGCGAACCAGCACGTCCGCTCGGCCATCCAAACCCAAAGCAAGACCATGACTCCCAGACACCTCATTCGAATTTGTTCGTTCCTTGTCTTCGCCTTTGCTCCCCCAATCCCATCACTTGCCGCCGACAAACCCGAAAAGGAGGCGCAGGCGGCGGCCGAGCAATGGCTAGCAGTCATTGATGCTGGGCAGTTCGCCGAGAGTTGGCAGGCCACAGCGACTGTCTTTCAGGCAGCCGTGTCTCAACCCCAATGGAAAAGTTCCCTCGAATCCGTGCGCAAACCCCTCGGAAGCCTGGTGTCACGCAAGCTCAAGAGCGCGAAATACTCGAAAAAGCTCCCAGGTGCCCCCGACGGTGAATACGTGGTCTTGCAGTTCACCACCTCGTTCACCAACAAGAATGGGGCCGTTGAGACCGTGACTCCCATGCTCGACCAAGACGGCAAATGGAAGGTTTCTGGATACTTCATCAAGTGATCGATACCTCCCGCTCGCCTTCGGCAGATCGGGGGCGTTAGCCGACTTCGCGCGCCATGAGCAAAATAGATCCAGAAATTATTCGAGCACGCATTGCTGAAGTTGCTCGTCGCGACGCGGGGCTTCCAGATTCGGTCGCTGATGATGTTGCGTTTCAAATGACCGATTGGCTCGATGATCTCCAGGCCTTTTCACGATTCTGTGCCGACCCCAGCAGCCTTTCTGATGCTGAGGTCAGTGAGCTTCTCACCGATTTTCTAATTCACGTGCCGAATCACGTAGCCGCAGCTGGCAAACTTTACACCGGTGTACCAGTCACGGATGTTTTCCAGATTGGAGCGACAACCGAGGACGCCAAATGACGTTGACGAATCCCCAAGACAGCTTTGAATCCTTTTTAACTCTTGGCTCGCTCCGCCTAACGTCAGAGGCAGCGGTTGTTAGACCCCAGCCTCGCCGCGATGAGCGGCAGTTCATCGGCAACGCAATCGCAAACGGAAGAACCCAATCTTTACTCCACCGTCTCCTTGGGCTCGGGCAATAGGAAGCCGATGAAGAAGCTGAGCACCACGATGACGGTGGCCACGATGCCGGCGGCTTTGGCGACGTGCAGGGGTAGCATGGGGCCTGCACCGGCGAGCATCGGAGCCACGAGGTTGGTAGTCACGAAGGCCATGCTGGTGCCGATCATACGTCCGCCCACGTTGGTGGCAAAGCTGCCGCCGGTGCCGCGCAAGTGCATGGGGAAGACTTTGGGCAGGTATTCACCAAAGTAACTGAACTGCGCCACGGTCAGAAGTCCGCAGACGGCATAGGCCCAGAGGAAACCATTCCCACCCATGGGGAAGAAGTAAAAATAAGTCAGCGGCAGAATGATGAGCGCGGGAATCTGGAAGATCTTCAGCAGCGCCACGCGGCTGATGCCGACGATGAGCAGCACGGCGAGCAAGATGCGCCCGACGAGGCCGCCCATTTCCTGATGAAACTGGACGGTGTCGCTCATCTTCTTCACTTCTTCATTGATGGGCTTTTGCTTGATGAAGTTCTCTTTGATCTGAGCCACCAAGTCCTTCCGCGCGGGATCTTGAGCGGGCAGAGCGTTGAGTTGCTTATTCAAAGCCTCACCTTCTTTTCGCAAAGGAGCCAGTGCCGCTGCCTGCGATTTGAGCTCAGGTAAACCTGGCGTCACACGAGCAACGGTCACTTGAAGAGCACCAAACGCGATGCCGTAAGCACAGGCGGAAAGTGCTGCGGTGACGAGGGTGACCCGACGAAGCTCGGGTGAGAAGAGCGCGGTGAAGCTGGGGCGCTTGAGCAGACCCGCTGCTTTTTTGTCTTTCCAGACCTGAGACTCCGGCACGAAGGGCAGCAGCAGAGCGATCGGGATGGCGGGCAAAATGCCTGTCATGAGCAAGTAGCGCCAGGAGGCTGGATCGGTGGAACCAAGTCCGAGCGGAAGTCCCATGTGCGGAAGATCCGCGCCGTGCTTGCTGATCCAAACGCTGACGACGGTGACGAGGATCCCGCCGAGCGAAGCAAAAGCTTGAGTGATCCCCAGCCATTTTTCCTTCTGCTTTTTATCGGTGAATACCTCCGCCAGCCAAGTGATGGCGGCGACAAACTCGATGCACACGCCAATGAACGTGGTGCTGCGGAAGAAGATAAAAACGGGCAACGAGGTGGCAAAGGCAGCGCAGAAAGGTGAGAACGAATACAGGAAAATACTGCCGGCCATGACGCTCTTACGACCAAATTTATCCACCAACCAACCGCCGAGCAGACCAAACACACCGCCACACAACGCCGCGATCCACAGCAGACGCCCCACCCAATCCGTCACAATGGGATTGTTCATCGGAATCTTCAGCAACTCAGCGATCGCCGGTGCTGCCACGAGCGGCGTCATCAGCAACTCGTAAGTATCAAAAAGGAAGCCGATGCTGGCGATGACGATGATGAGCCAACTGGTGGAGGTAAGTTTGGAGGCGGACATGAGGGTAGAGGGAGTTTACGGTTGTTGACGGTTGTTTACAGTAGTTTAGAGAGAGGAGGAGCCGTTGGCTCTTCGGAGTTGGGACTCGCGGAGATTGTGAATGCGGACACCGAGGTGGTAGGCTTGATCGAGAATGGGGTCAGTGGTGGGCTCTGGGACAAAACCGAGGTCAGTGGCAATGATCAGATCGCAGGCAGTCTCCATGAGAGACCCGTGCGCTTGGCTTGAGAAATGCGCCTGATCCTTAAGCCCGGACCGTCCACTTCCTTCGGCAAGATTGTTGGCCACGGAAATCGCTGCACGGCGCATTTGGCTGGTCAGACCAAACTGCTCATGCCCAGGAATCGAACGCGAGCACTCATAAACGCTGTTTACAAGTTTCCGCGCCTCCTGCCAGACCTCAAGCTTCTCAAATGGAAACGTTTTTCTCATCGCGACACTTCTTCAACTACCGTAAACCACAGTCAACAACTGCAAACCATCGCAAACTTCCCCGCTCAGCCCAACAGGGGCCGCAGTTCATTCAAAATCCTTGGCACATTCGTGAAGGGATCATCCTTGGTTTCATACTCGAGGGTGAACCAGCCTTGGTAATTCGCATCGCGCAGGATTTGCAAGAGGCGCTTCACATCGCTGGCTTCCGCTTCTTTGGCATCCTTGCGCTTGATCTCCATTTTGAGCTGCACATTGACGGCGTAAGGGGCGATCTTGGCCAGATCCGCATAAGGATCCTCGGTGTGGAAGTTTCCGCTATCGAGATTGATGCCAGCCCATGGGCTCTTGGCTGCCCGCACCATTTTTACGAGGTTGTCAGGCTCCGCAACGATGCCGCCATGATTTTCAAGCCCGAGGAAAACGCCCTTCTCGCCTGCGTAATCGAGGCACTCCTCGTAAGCGGCGAGGCAGTTGGCCACAGCCTCTTCTTCGCTCAGGTCCTTGGGTTTTGCTCCGGCAAAGACACGAATGTGGGGTGCGCCCATCGTGGCGGCATGGTCGATCCACTTTTTCGTGTAGGCGATCTGCTCCGTGAGTTTTTCACCTTTGGGCAAGGCGAAGTTGTTTCCCACCGCGGTGCCCGTCAGACACACGCCCCGCAGGTAGGCACGCCGCTTCACCTCATTGCAGAACTTGGCATCTGCATCCGGCGGGAAGAAATAGCTGGTCACCTCAGCTCCCGGCACTTGGTTGTCACCGCACCAGTCCACGAAGTCCAGGATGCTCCAGGGCTTCGCATCACCCTTCGGTTTCTGCTCCTTGTCTCGGCTCCATTGAAAGGAATCGCGGAAAGAGTAAGCAGCCACTCCGAGCATCATGCGACTTTTGCCAGGACGCTGAATGGGCTCGATGGCTGGGAGCGTGGAGACGCTGAGCGCGCCAAGACTGGTGGAGAGAAAATGTCGGCGTGAAATCATGGGGCGGAGAGAACGTTCGGTGAACTGAAGGAATAACAAGAATAGCGGGATTTATTCAATCGCCTTCGGCTGATCCGTTCACGCGCATGAAACGATCTAAGGTGTCAATCAGTTGGGGCAGATTGGCTTGGCTCGTCTGCCAGACTTGGTCAAGATCAACCTCGCCGTAATCATGGGCAATGATGTTTCTCATGCCTCGCATTTGCCTGAATGGCACTTCGGGAAATAGAGCCCGAGTTTCTGGCGCGAGCCCATTTGCGGCTTCTCCAATGATTTCAAATCTGCGCAGAACGGCGTCTTGCTTCTCAAAGTTTTCCATGAACTCCATTTTCGAAACGCCATTGAGATAGTTCGCTATCAAGCGGGCGGAATCGAGAATGTCCTGAAGCAGGCCGAGTTGTTTATCAGCGGGCATAGACAGTCACAGGAGAGGCAAGGATGCTTCGTTTCCGATACGGATTCCGGCTTCGTTCGATAGCGACTCGACTCACCAGATCTACAGAGCAGCCCAGCCTCAGTTCCAATTCCTCTTTCAATCCAGCCATTTCCAAAAGCCCTGCGTGGGCCTCTGGGATGAACTCCACCAACAAATCCACGTCACTGCCGGCTGAATCCTCAGCCGATGCCACAGATCCAAACACCTGCATTCGGGAAACCCTATGTCGATCACAGATCGGACGTACGAGCTCGCGGATTCGGCTGACATCGGGTGGGTTTTGAACTGCCAGTTTCATGATGACAGTCTAATCAACTCAAAACGGAATGGCAAGGCTGCTCATCCGGCGACGTTTACACGCTATGTTCAAATCTCTTCTCACTTGGGTCCTCTCCTCGTTAGCTATTTCCCTGGCCCACTCCGCGCCGGAGAAACAACTTCTATGGCCAGAAGGTGCGCCGGGAGCCAAGGGGCAGACGGAGAAGGACCAGCCCTGGGTGGATGTTTACCTGCCTGAGAAGACCAAGGCGAATGGGGCGGCCTTTGTGGTTTGTCCCGGCGGTGGCTACGGTGGTCTGGCGGCAGATCATGAGGGCATTCAGCCTGCGAAGTTTTTCAACAGTCTCGGCGTCACCGCCTTTGTTCTCCACTACCGACTGGGCACGAGCGGCTACCATTTTCCCATCGAACTTCAAGATGTGCAGCGCGCGATCCGCCTCGTGCGCAGTGGCGCAGCGAAATACGGTATCGACCCCCAGCGCATTGGAGTTATGGGTTTCTCCGCAGGCGGACATCTCAGCTCCATGGCAGCCACGCTTTTTGAGGAGGGAGATCCCAGCGCGAAAGATCCCATCGACCGTGTCAGCTCCCGACCCGATGTGGCCGTGCCGTGCTATCCGGTGATCTCGATGATTGATGACTTTGGTCACAAAGGCTCTCGGAAAAATCTACTGGGCCCCCATGACAATGACGACCTTGCCAAACAAGTCAGTACGAACCTCCGCGTGACCCCGCGCACGCCGCCGTGTTTCATTTTCCAGACGGATGAAGACACGGTGGTGCCCGCAGAGAACGCCGTGCAGTTTTACCTCGCGCTCCGGAAGAACCAAGTGCCTGCCGAGCTGCACATTTACCGCCCCGGCCCGCATGGCGTGGGCCTCATGCAGGGAGATCCTGTTTTAGGCACGTGGCCTCAGCATCTGGCTGCATGGCTGCGGAATCAGGCTTTTTTTAGCACCGCCGCGCGCGGCTCCGTCACGGGTAGTATCACGATCAGTGGCCAGCCTGTGAGCTGGGGAGCGGTGGCCTTCGAAAACGAGGATCCCAATGCCCCACGACCCACGGCTCGGATCATGCGCGGCAAGTTTAAGCTGGATGCTAAAAACGGACCCGCCACCGGAACCCAGAAGCTCACCATCACCTACTCCGCCGCCGATGTGCCGGGCCTCGAGACTGCCGACGGAACCGTGACCACCCGCACCGACAAGGGTGCAGCGATCTCCGTGGAGATCCAGGCTGGTGAAAACCAAGTTACGCTCGATCTGACGCCGTCTCATTGAGATCAATCAGATCAGGGCTCGGCCCGTTTGAAACCGGTGATGTGGTACATCTTCGCATCCTCACCGAGTGCTTTCACGGCGGCTTCCTGAGTCAGGTCAGGCGAGGTGGAGACGACTTTCAATTGGGGAGGAGCGCCG
Organism: Prosthecobacter debontii; assembly: GCA_945869695.1. GTDB lineage: Bacteria > Verrucomicrobiota > Verrucomicrobiia > Verrucomicrobiales > Verrucomicrobiaceae > JAIBCL01. The sequence goes on along the minus strand of CAMBPV010000005.1, from coordinate 9,951 downwards.
TCTTTCCCGAGAGTGATTTTGACCTCTTTCACTCCTTGGATCTGACTCAGTGCAGCTTTAACACGCCCCGAGCAGGCGCTGCACATGACGCCTGCCACCTCGCCCCGGTAAAGGTAGGTCGGTGCGTCTTCTGCGAGAGCGCACATGGAAAAAGCGAGAGCGATGAGGAACTGTATGATGTTTTTCATGGATGGGTTTTTGGAGGTGAGGGTTCGTCAAGCAATTGAGTGACGTGGCGCTGGAGTTTATCCGCCATGAGTTTGGCGATCTCCGCCTGCGGATGAAAGACCGCGTAGTAGCCGCGCACCTGCCCGAGTTTGTCGATCAACACGATTCGCAGATCGTGCTCGAACAGATCCAGGGGATTGAGCCTTTCGTCTTCAGGGATCTCCTTGGCGCGCTCCAGCTTGAGCTCCTGCGTCATGAAGTCCCAAACCCGCTGGCGGTCTCCCGAGAGAAACCACCAGGGATCCGATGGCTTCACTTGGAGCCCTTCGGCAAAAACTTTCAAGAACTCCGGCGTGTCGCGCTCGGGGAGTAAGGCCAGAGAAACCAATTGAAAATCCATCCGGGAAGCATGCTCCCGATTGAGTTTTTGCATTTCCCCCATGACCGCCGCGCATCCATGCGGGCAGATGGTGTAAATGAATGCGCACACGGTTACCTTGCCACGCAGGTCGGAGAACTTTACCTTTTGGCCGCTGCGCTCGATGGCATCGAGATCTCCCTTGATCGTTGTCAAGATGGGGAGTTTAGGCTTGGGAAGCGTGCGCTCCAAGAGCTGATTAAACCCAAGACTCCCGGCCACCAGAACCACAACGGCGATGCTGATCCAGATGGCGGCATGAATGCGTGTCGGAGGCATGGGCATCTTTTAAAATCGAACCACAAAACCACTGCGAAGGGCAAAATCCGGACTGGCTTCCGTTAACCCGAATCCCGCGCCGATTTTAAAGGTCAACGAATGCACAGGGGTCATGTAGCCACCGAGAATGATCTCGTGCTGTCCGTGGTCAATAAAATCACCGATCGCCTCGACGCCGAGAGCAAGTTTTGGAGTGAACTGGTGGCGCACGCCGGCAGCATAGCCCCAGAGCGGCTCACCACCTTCCGGCAAGGTGCCGATCAAGTTGGCCAAAATTTTGGTGGAGCCGAAATTGGCCTCAACAACGAGACGTCCGATCCATTGGTTTTGATTGTGACTGTGGGCATGGGCACCGCTGCTCCGAGCGTTGGCCGAGGATTTGCCGCTCCTCTTTTCGGATGACTTTTTGGATGCGGACTTTTCCTTTTCTTTGCGGCGATTCGATTGGCCCTGGCTGGGTGCCTCTGCCACGGGAGCGGCTTCAGCGGGTGGAGCACTGGCGGTCTGAGGCGCACTTTCAACGGGAGCTGGAGCCGCAGCGGGTGCGGCTGTGCTCGGAGCGCTGGTGGGGGTGGCTTGTGCATTGGCGGGAGGTGCGGGCACCGGATCTGCCGCGGGAATCGGAAGGCCTTCGCAGTCTACATCCACGAGCGGATCACACGGCGTAGGACCGTGATCGTGGGTGCTGTGATCATGCGGTGCGTTGGGATCTGGGGTAACGGGCACACCCGCTACCGGAGCGGATGGAGCCGCATGCGAATGGCCGGCGTGATCATGCGGAGCCGCAGCGGCACCTGATGACCCCGAGGCCGGTTGGTCGTGTGAGTGATCGCCGTGGTCATGCGCAGCGGCTGATGCCTTTTGCCCGTTCTTCGTTTTCGTAGAGGAGGCGTGTGAATGACCGTCCCCATGAGCATGGGCAGCGGAGGTGCCACCGTGATCGTGGAGCGCTTCCTCATCCCCTCCGAATCCGAATTGATAACCAATCGAAAGCCCAACCCTGATGGGAAACTTGGACTTGGGGTCTGTCAGTTGGAGATGAACGCGCGGTGTAATGGCGGATAAGGCCCAGTCTCCCGTCTCATCTGCGAAGCGCGCCGCCAGGCTGAATCCGACCCTGGGCAGGGGTGTGAAATAGAGCGTCGGCTCCGTTTGCAAGGTATCGACCGAGCCAAACCTCTCCCAATCCAAAGTGCCGGTGATTTGAGGGCGCCAAACGGCAGGCATGGAGTAGTCCTCAAGGAGGATAAAATCATCCCCATGATGGGCATTTGCGAAACCACTCAGGGAGAGAAGGATGAGGAGGTGAACTGATGATAACCGTTTCATAAGGGATCGAGGCGAGACTCCTTCCGATGACGGGTGCTCCGGCATCGGAAGAAGAGTTGGGAAGGGCTAGCGACGCCGGCGGCGCATGCAGAAGCCGAAGCTGGCAAGCGCGAGGAAGGCCACTCGACCCGGCTCTGGTATCGGAGAGGTGCTGAAGCTGGCACGGTAGCCCTGATGTGGTGGATTGGTCAGCGAGGGCGAATTGCTCCCGAAAACCAGAGTGTATTGACCCGCTGGTAGAAACCACGAATCCGAAACCGAAGTGAGTGTGCTGTTTGAGGTATGATCCAAGTAGCTGAGATTCTCCGCCCAAATCACATTACTCGTGTTTGTATAAGTGTGGTGGTCTTCAGGTGGACTCAAAGGATCGTATCCGAGTGCCAAAGCTGCGGCTGGGGTCATCGCATTGTTATCCCAGTTCTGCCAGAGGGTGAAGGATGGGTACATGTGATCCACGGCAGCAAATCCACCCACATTTCCAGAACCTAGAAATGGCACAGTGGCATCACGGTCCAGGGTCAATGTGAGCCAGGTGGCATCCGTCACATTCAGGGCAATCCATCTTGAAGTGTGGGTCCAGCCCTCACCGCCGCCTGGCGCGATGCCTTGATCTTCCCAGCTCCAAGCGCCGGTGTGATCGCTGACTGAGCCAGAGCCCGTCGCTCCGACTGTAACGTAGCCCGCATATCCTATCCCTCCGACATTGACGTCTCCCGCCACGTAGGTAAAGGCCTGCGCGAGCGGAGCCCCGAGAAGCAGCGCGGCAGAGGCCAGTTTGAGTGTTATCCTTTTTTTCATGTATGTTCTGGTTTTGGTTTTGTGTTAAGCGGGCACTTGCCCGAAAGGTTTGGTTCACCAAGTGCGGCGCAGTCGGTAGAATCGCGCAGAGGCTGGGCCGGGTGTGTCGACTAGCTGCACAGAACCAGCCGCCTTGGTGCGTGGCAGGGTTACGGTTTGCCAGGCGGATTGAAGATCGGGACTGGACTCCAACACCCAGCCGGAGTCTGCAGCAGGCCATTGAATGACAACGCCGACTCCACTCGGCTGCGCCTCGAGTGTCGGCAGAGCCTCCTGCGCATTGCGCAATCCATCCGCATCACGATCAATGCTGTGAGCTCCCCCCTGCCCGGTCGGCACGCCCATGAAAGTCAGGGCGTCATTTCCACTCAAGAGATTCAGCAGCGCGGTGCGAGTGCGCACGGCCTCTGTGACATCATCACTGGAATACGTTTGAGTGGAGGAGGCATAGAGAAAGCTACGCCAGCGGCCACCGACGATTCCTCGCGCCACAAGGTTGCAGTTTGCGACGGCCTGACCTTCCATCGTGGTCAAATCTGATGTGACGGCCGTGCTTGTGCGATTCGCAGCCGTTACGGTAAAGTTATACCCGACCGCAGGTGCGACGCCTGTATCGAAGCACTGTACAAAGGCCGCAACATCATGAAACTGCTGGGCGGTGGTGAAGCTCTGAAGATCATAGAAGTGCGAGATGGCGAGTTCATTGCCGGTGCCGTCTTTCAATAGACCGAACCCACTCACATTCACCGCCCCCGGATTTCGGCTGAAATTAGAGCGCTGATATACCGTCCGCAGATGCACTGTCTTCACGGGCTGCGATGAATCTACAATATGGTTCAGGTCGATGTTGTTGTCAGATCCCGTGGGGAGAATGTGGCAAGCCACACAGTGTGAAGTGAGATGATCAAGGAAGAGGACCCTGCCCGTATTCGGATTGGCTCCATTGAACGTGGCTGGCATGGCACGATTCAGGCCACGGAAAGGGTTCGGATGCAGGAGCAGCGAGAATAAGTAATCCTTCAGCAAGCCCATCTCGGCAGCCGACGGAAACGAGCCCGCCATGAGGTCTCGATAGGTCACGTCAAAGCTCTGAATAGTCGGTCGATCTCCGCGCCAGTGGAAAAGTTCGGCAGGGGTTCCCGCAGGCATATTCGAGGGGTTCTTGAGCCCGCGAAGTGTCTGGGTCGTCATGGGCCCCTTCATGGGATGCATCACCCGATTCTTGGGAGTGAGATCATGAATAGAATTGTTTTTTCCCAACACGGTCAGCATGGCTCCACCCGGATCTCCGAGATCCCACGCCAATCCATCACGATCACTGTCAGGATGGCAAATCGCGCAGGAGCCGAGGCCATTGCCGGAGAGGCGTGCATCAAACAAAAAACCGCGTCCTTCCTTGATCGCTATTGGCATCGGATCACGGCTGCCCGTCGGCACTTCGGAGATCACACTGCTGGCCGTGGTGTCCACCACCGAGAGGGTGTTGGAGAGCTTGTTCAGCACATACAATCTTGAGCCGTCAGGCATCAAAGCCAGCCCGCGGGGCCCACGCATTTCACGCGCTCCATTAACGGTGATGGGCCTCACATCCACTCGGGAGAGAACCGCTCCTGTGGACGATACCTTGGCTACCCGGTCAGAGTTAAACGCGGCCACCCAGCCATGGGTCCCATCATTGGAAAAAACGAGGGCCGTCGGTTGGGCAAGGGCCGTGGCCTGGGCGGCAGGATTTGTCAGGAGAGCATAGTTCACTCCCGGGTTCAGATCGTGGACCGTGACGGTACTCGCAGGCAGCGCGATCCTGATCAGTCGGTGGTCTGCAAAGTGCCCGTTCAATGCCGGCTCAAAGCGCACCAGATTCAAAGCCTCCGTATTGGCCACCCACAGTTCACCCGTGGTCGGATGCATGGCGATGTCATACAAGTTGGTACCGGTGTCGGAAAGGTAACGAGTCACCGTCTGCGTGGCGGTGTTGATCTCCGCCACATCGTGATCCAGCACGGTGTAGTTGATGCGGGAGTCACTGGCGGGCACGATCAAGGCAACCTGCGGAGGCGCGGGGAGTGCGGGGTTGGTCGGTGAGGGTTGAGGGGGAGCGGCTGCAAACGGCAGCGCCGTGGTGCGATTGCCCGAGAGCTGAAACGCCGCGTAAACTCTGCTGCCATCCGCGCTCGCCACCAGGGCTCGCGGGTAGTTTCCAGTGAGGGAGATCGTTCCGAGATCAGCTCGGGTAACGGCATCGAATACTCGGATGGAACTGCTCCTGGCACAGGTGACGAAGGCCTTTCCATTGGCAAAGACAACATCTGCAGGTTCGTCTGGAGTGCGCAGATTGGCGATGACCGCTGCTTGTGAGAGCGAGACAATGGAGACACTGTCCGAAAGCTCGCTCACGACCCACACCTCATCATTCGTCCGCGCACGTAAAGAGACAGACTCATAACCAATCGGAATCTCAGAGATCAACACGGGCTCGGGGTTCGCTGCATTGGAGACATCAAACACGGAAAGCCGCGCATCAGGTGTGTTGAGAGCTAGGAGCCTGTTGCCATCCGGTGTGAGCCCGATGGGATGCACGTGGCGTGCCTCGAAGTGCGTGTAGGCGCTTTGCCCTTGAGCAACACCGCAGGATAAAAACGCGAGTAGAGCGGTGAAATAGGCTGGCCAAAAGGAGAGGGATTGATTTGTCTTCATGGTATTGTCAAAAAGGCTGGAAGGCAGGTTGGGGGGTGCGTCGAGGCAGCGACTTGTTTAACTCTTCAATCCTCCAGGGCACCGCCCGGGCTGGCGTGCGCTGGCGCAGAAGAGCGCTCACTTTTGGAAGCAAGGAGTCAGATCGGTGCGCCCAACGCCTGAACACATAGGTCGAGACATCCGCGACCTGTTGATCTTGAAGCCAAGTGCGCAGAGCAGGCATCACTGGATAGGGCGCAGATGAGCCGGGAATCGGCCCGCAAACACCATCCAAAATGATCGCAGGAAGATGTTCCGGTGGACATCCGAGAAGCCAGGAGGAGCCAGCCAAAGCTGGACCGAAAGGCAGACGGCCTGCCCCCGTCTCACCATGACACATGGCACAGGCCTGGCGGTACACGCGGCTCCCACGCTCCATTGTCTGACGCACCTCGATCTGCCTCGGGACCGGCATTTCTCCAGTGGAGAATGACAGGATCACCAAGGCAGCCGCGAGACTGTAGTAGCGTGGTCCAGATGAATGCCACGCACTCATTCTACCCGGTGAACGTCCGAGGAGAATCAGTGTGAGGCGATGAATGACGCCGGGCATGACGGTTCAGTTCAAAGGAAAGGACTTGTCGAGTTCGTCGCTCGTCCACATCGTCGCACGTGACTTTTCAGCTTCGCGCACCGCCTTGACCTCGGCTGCCGACACCGCACTGGACTTGTTGCCAAACGATTGCCTGACATAGGTGAGAACACCGGCAATTTGCTCGTCACTCAACGCCGCGCCCTGAGGCGGCATCAACGGGGCCGCCGAGGTGAATGGTTCTTTGTTGATTTTGATCGGCCCCATCAGTCCATGGAGCACAATTCGAATCAATCGATCCGGCTCGGCTGCGTTCACCCAATCGGTTCCTGCCAATGGCGGAAACATATTCGGCAGACCGAGGCCCGTGGGCTGATGGCAGGCGATGCATACGGTGTTATACACTTGCTTGCCTGTTTCATTCACGGAGCCGGATGCTTGCGTCACTGAAGCGAGAGCACCTGTGCCGCCCGCTGGAGGCTTCGCTTCCGAATCCGCTTTTACCGCTGCCGGAGCTTCGAGAGCGGACACGGGCATCGATTCCTCTTTACCGAACCGCTTCTGAATGAATCCGCCCATCAGAGAGATGCCCCAGTATCCGATCCCACCAGCGAGGAAGACCATGAGTCCGTAGTTCAACCCTTCGATCAGGAGCGAATGAAAGGGCTTTTTGGGTGTGTTGCTCATGAAATTACTCCGCTGGGATTTTCAAGATTTCCGCCTCGGTCCACATGGCCGTGCGCGTCTTTTCCGCCTCACGAATGGCCTTCACCTCCGCTGGGGAAACAGCACCCACTTTGTTGCCAAAAGAGTTTCTCACGTAAGTCAGCACATTGGCGATCTGATCATCCGAGAGAGCTGCACCCTGAGGCGGCATGAGTGGCGCAGGAGAAGTGAAAGGTTTGCCATTGATCGTGATTGGTCCCATGAAACCGTGCAGCACCATGCGGATGAGCCGATCAGCCTTCGGCTTATTTACCCAGTCAGAGGAGGCGACCGGGGGAAACATTCCCGGCAGGCCCTGTCCGGTGGGTTGATGGCAGGCAAAACAGACCGTGTTGTAAACTTGCTGCCCGGCGGTGATCTGGGCTTGCAACGCTGCATCCTGTGCACGGAGAACGAGCGGAGTACTGAGGATCGAGACGCCCACAAAAAGTGAGCAAGCGAGAGAATGGAATTTCATGAATCGAAAATTGGAATGAGGTGAATGGAAATGCGTGAGATCACCGCACGTCACAGGGCTCCCCAAAGACTCTGGGGCACCTTTTGGCGCGCGAGCAGACGTCGCCTGCATCGATCTCAGGACGCAGCAACGCAGTGGCCGATCAGATCCGCACGTAGCGGGGAATCAGGCGGGAATGGGACTTCAAGTCGCAATGGATCCAGGCCCCTCTGAGGCACGTCCCGGCGTCGATGACTGAGGAAGTGAAACCGACTCAAGCACTAGGCCTAATCGCCACACAGTCTCCCCAGCGGAGTCTCGCAGGAAGTGTCGAAAGAAAGAGAATCTGGACTTAAGCCAGGTCTCTTCGTGGCGGCGGTACGTTGGGCTCCGTGGATCGAGCCGTCGCGGTCTCTTGAGCCGCGCGTGGCAGGAAAGTGGCCACCGGGGGTGTGATGACCACGAAACCGATCGTCAGCAGCAGTTCCATTTTGGACTCTGCTTTTTTCGTCGGAAGCTTTTGCTCCTTCTTCTGACCTTCCTCGACCAGATTACAAAGAGGACATGGATGATCTCCATCAAAAGTCTTGCTCAAACCTTCCACCAGTGAGCCCTCACTCACCGAGTAAGTCACCGCCATGCCCAGCCAAGCGGTGGACTGCAAAACAGCCCACTGTGCGCCGATGGAGATCATCAGCGCTGCAACAAGCAGCATGCGGGCAAAAGGAATCACGAGCGCATCTCGTAGCGCATTTCAGTGACGTTTGCAACCATCAGCTCGTTCACGAACTGGAGATTCATCACGCTCCGAGCGCGTCGCCATTGCCATCAACATCGAGCTCGCGCACGCGTTTGCGATCTCGCTCGGACTGCACGGCGGAGCGGAGTTTTTCCCGCACGGTTTCGACGTCTGGGATGGCCCGAATCGCGACGGTGGGAGAGCTGGCGTCGGAAGTGACGAGTGTGAGATTTCCGAGCTTCACCATGCGGAGGAAGAGCGGCTGATTCATGCTGTAGTCCTTCACGCGGAAGAGCTCGAGTTCATCGAGCTTGCGATTCAAGATGCCGCTCGTGATTTTTAACCGCTGCGTCGTCAGTTCATAAGCTGTGGTCTTCGTCATCCACCAGCGGACGAGCCACATGCCAAAGGGAACCACCAGCCCGATGGCTGACAAGCCTGCGGTGAATGGCATACCCACCAGCGCGGCGATGACGAGGAGAACGCAGAAGAGGTAGTACCAAAAGTGCACCCATTGGGACGTGTGCCCTTTCCAGAGTGAAATTTCCGACGGCGCAGTGGAGGGATCAGCAGGCATAAAAGAAAGGCGGGATAAACTCCGCCAACATCCTCGCCATTCCCCATTTGTCCAGAGGCAGGCCCCCGTCTGATTTAAACTTTGCCGGTCAAGGGATCACCTTGATCTGGTCGCCTGTTTTGATTTCAATCTGCGGCACCTGCCCATACAAGGAGATGGGACCTGAAATCGAAACCTTCCGTCCAGGCAGGGCGGCGTCCAAATTTCCGCCCACGGCGTCTTCCACGACCGGCAGGTGGCTCGACGTCACAACGGCCATGAAACCACCGGCGCTCACACCCTCAAAGCTGATCAATAGGATGCCTCCACCCTTGGATGCCTCGGCCTGTTTAACGAAGCCCTCGAGCGTCACGCTCTTCCCGTCCAGAGCTCGGAGCGCCGGCGTATTTGTGATGCTCGGGAGATCCGAAGACGGCGGGGCGGTCATCTTACCCTCCACTTCGATCTGACTCGCGCTACGCACCTCGATTTGAGGCTTACCCTCATAAAGTGTCACCCTGCCCTTCAGGACGATTTCCTTTCCTGTCAAAAGATCACGCAGCGCACCACCCAGCGCTCTTTCGATCTCCGCGACATCCTCCCGGTGCACGACTCCTGAAAAACCACCCATCTCAATGCCCTCGAAGTTAATGAAGGTGATGCTGCCACTGCTCGTCGTTGAGACGCGCGCCACCTTCCCCTTCACTCTCACTTCTTCGCCTTTCTTGGCCAAGATCTCGGCCCTCTGCTCTGGCTTCAGCACCGGCAATTCGGCTGCACTCACGAAAGCGCAGGACAAAAGGAGAAACGCTCCCGCCGCAGCGAAAAATAGACGAGTGCTCTTGAAGATGAGGTGTGGGTTCATGCTGGGGTCATTCAATCGGTGATTGCTGCTTGTGACAAGTTTCATTTAGCCGCGATAGGAGCGGCGGCTTTGAATTCGAAAAATGGCAACCAATCATCTACTTGAGCGATAGCGTTGTTTCATGCATCGGTTCATCATGTCATCGCGTTTCAGACAGCTTTTCAGATTGGCGCTCGCACTCGTGACGACGAGTGCCGTCTGTGCTCCGTTACCCCCGCCACCCGCGAGGGAGTTCCGCGGCACGTGGATCGCGACGGTGCATTGCATCAATTGGCCGAGTGAGCCGGGACTGCCTGCAGCGACTCAGAAGGAGCAGATGATCAAGCTGCTAGACTCGGCTGCGGCCTTGCGGCTCAATGCGATCATCTTCCA
>CAMBPV010000004.1 GCA_945869695.1 Prosthecobacter debontii | reverse complement strand
GTAGTCACCGGGAGCGATCTTGACGGTGCTATTTGCCTTCAGATTCCGGATTGCCGACTGCAAGGACGCAGCATCTCTCACCACGATTTCCTCGGCCGCGACAAGACTGGAGAAAAGGAAAAACAGGACCGCTCTCATGGTTTAGCCAGCCCCTCTGGCAGTTGAGTCAGTCGCTCGACACCAGTGACCTCATGGTAGAACCAGGGCTTATTGTCTTTGGTTTTGTAGATGATGGTCTTGCTCGCATACTTCACGCCATCGTGCTCCTTCCAATCGCTAAAACGATAAGTGTCAGATCTCCAATCCAACCGCTTCAGAAGGGCGGTCTGTGAGTCAAAGTAGAGTTTCATTTCCGGTGTGACACTGCCACTCACTCGAAGCCCAAAAGTGCTCACGCCTTCGTCAGGGATTCCCGTGATGGTTTCGACTTTTGATTTTTCATCAACCAAGATGCCTAGGGTCCAGGCCCACACGTCAAATTTGGCAGGCTCATCGGCTCGCTCCTTTTTCCCGATCCACCACAGGTTCGGCATTTCGAGAATCGACTCCCGGGTGCTGCGCTTCTTGCCATCCCCGGGCTCGGGGGTGCTGCCAAAATGGAAGACCTCTTTCATCCGGAAGATTTTGAGCACCTTGTCGGTCCCCCCGATCGCGTTGAGCGCCTTTTCAACCAAGGGTTTGGGGTCAGTCATCTGACCGGATGCCGTAACCGCGACGAAAATGAAAATCAGTGAGAGACGATTCATGGTGATGCTCAATGAACGTCACCAACGACCGAGCCCTGACTAAAAATCTCACTTCCGAAAAGTGAGACGAATCGAGGCTGTGTCTGATTACTGTCGCACACCCGAAGAGGAGTCCAGCATTCGCGTGAAGTCTGCGTAAGCAGCAGCGAGCCCTTCACGCAGCGGAATTCCGGCGCTCCAACCGATGCTTTCGAGCAGATGGGAGTCGAGCAATTTGCGCGGCGTGCCGTCGGGTTTGGTGGTATCGAATAGAAGATCTCCTTCAAATCCGACCACTTCCTTCACCAGTGCTGCGAGTTGACCAATCGAGACCTCCTGCCCGGATCCCACATTCACCCAGTCCGGCGGGTTCTCCAAATTGAGGAGATGGAGGCACGCGGCTGCGAGATCATCCACATGCAAAAACTCCCGGAGCGGAGTGCCGGTGCCCCAGATGGTCACCTCATGAGCCCCGCTGACCTTCGCTTCATGAAAGCGGCGCAAAAGAGCAGGAATAACGTGTGAATTCTCAGGGTGGTAGTTGTCCCCGGGCCCGTAGAGATTCGTGGGCATCGCGGAGTGAAAGAGCGAGCCATACTGATGCCGATAGTGCTGACAAAGTTTCAACCCCGCGATCTTCGCCAGCGCATAGGCCTCGTTTGTTTTCTCCAGAGGAGAGGTGAGCAGACAATCTTCAGGCATCGGCTGCGGTGCTGCACGCGGATAAATGCAAGAGCTCCCCAAAAAGAGGAGCCTTTTCGTTCCGACCTGATGGGCCGCGTGCACGAGATTGGCAGCGATCATCAAGTTTTCATAGATGAACTCCGCCGGGTAAGTGGCATTCGAGTGAATGCCGCCGACCTTGGCTGCGCCAACGATGATCACGTCAGGCTTTTTTGCCTGGAGAAACTCTTCCACTGGCTGTTGCCGGGTCAGATCCAGCTCACTCCGGCTCGCCGTGATCACTTGCTGGTGGCCCTTGCTCTCGAGAGCACGGACCAAGGCGCTCCCTACCATGCCGCGATGGCCGGTGACAAAAACGGAGTGTTCGGGGGAAAGGATCATGGGCGGGCGATTATCGCGGCCTTGAGCCGGGTGGCAACCTCAAAAACCGCCCCGCAGAGAGGGCAAATGTCGTTCGATTCGGAGCCTTACCCGATCTAACGTAGGCCGAGAATGCTTCTGCTCGCTGCCACACCCATACCGCCGCTCTTCGGGCTTTTGGCCATCATGTTGGTGGGCATTGTGGTGGTTTCACTCGTGCTCATTCGCATGAGGCAGTCTCTCCTGATCGGCTACTTTCTGTGCGGAGTCTTCATTGCCAATAGCGGGATCTTGGAGGGAATGGGCACCGCGGAGACAGAGACTCGCATTTCTCAAATGGCGGAGTTCGGCGTGATCCTCCTCCTCTTCACCTTGGGCCTCGAGTTCTCGCTGAGTGAACTCAAGTTTTTACGCAGGCTGGCTTTTGTGGGGGGCTCCACGCAGATGGCCTTATGCGCTCTGCCTGTCATCGTCGGAGCCTGGTGGCTTGGCATGGGCATCTCCCAGTCCACGGTGCTCGGGGTGGCGCTCGCTCTCAGTTCGACGGCCATCAGCTTGAAAACTTTTCAAGACTTGGAACTCGGGGGAAGTCCCGGCGCTCGTTTGGCCATCGGCATCGCCATTTTCCAAGACCTCTTTGTCATTCTTTTTTTCCTTTTTCTCCCCGTGCTTTTTTCGGCTGGTTCCACAAACTCGGTCGGCCTGATGCCGACGCTGCTTGGCATCACCGGTAAAGGTCTGCTCTTTGTCGGAGTGGCTCTGGCTTTGGCGCATTGGGTGATTCCCCGACTCCTCCATGCCGTGGCAGACACGCGCAGCCGTGAGCTCTTCACTCTCACTGTCGTCGGTCTCTGCGTGGGGCTCGCCTACCTCGGTGGACTGCTGGAGTTGAGCTTGGCCTTGGGTGGCTTTGTGGCGGGGTTGGCCGTCAGTGATTCGATCTACCGACACCGAATCCTAGCGGACGTGATGCCTCTAAAGGACCTCTTTCTCACGCTCTTTTTTGTCTCGGTGGGGCTGATGATCGACCTCCGGATCGCGCTGATGTGGTGGTCCCAAATCATCCTGGTCACTGTCGGACTCATGTTTGTCAAAGGGACGCTCATCACGTTCATTGCGCGGGGCTTAGGGCTTCGGACGCGGCCCTCCCTCCTCGGTGCTTTGAGCTTGTCGGGCGCAGGTGAGTTTGGCCTCGTCCTCATGCAAAGGGCGGGCGAGTTGGAGCCCTGGCCGGTGGCCGTTCAGCAAGTGGTGCTGGCGAGCACTGCGCTCTCGATGGGGCTGATCCCGGCGGCCATGAAACTGGCAGACCCTTTGGCTGATGTGCTCAAACGAATGGGCCTCACGAGCAAGTCAGCCACTCTCCCGGCGGACATCAAACCGAGCGCTCGACTCAAAGCATTGGAAGATCATGCCATCGTTTGTGGCTACGGACCTGTGGGGCAGCGTCTCGTGGCGGCACTCGATGATTCCGGCATCGGCACTGTCATCGTCGATCTAAATGCCGAAACCGTGCGTCGGCTTCACAAAGCGGGTCGGCAGGTGCTCTTTGCCGATGCAGCGCACAGTGAAACCTGGGACTTGGCTGGGTTGGAACGGGCTCGTTTGGTGGCCTTCACCTTTCCAGACACCGCGACCTCACTCGCCGCCCTCGACTTTCTTCACCAAAAAAATCGAGAGATCACCATCATCGCCCGAGCCAAATTTGCATCCGAAGCCGAGGCCCTCCTGGCCAAGGGCGTGCACACGGTCATCCACGATGAGGCCGAGAGTGGACGCGCTCTCGCACGCGAGGCCTTGCACGTCTATGAGGCCAAGGGGGAGGAATGAAAGCCCGATTTCTGACTTGCCCGCCCGCTGGATGCCCGTAGCCTCTGCGCCCTCATTCTTATGGCTGACGAAAAACGCATTCTAGTCACCGGTGGAGCCGGCTTCATTGGGTCCAATCTTGTCCATTACCTTCTTGGCGATGCGGGAAGGGACTTGGGCATTAACGTCAGTAAAGTGGTGAATCTGGATAAGCTGACGTATGCGGGAAATCTCTCGAATCTCGCCGCCCTCAAGTCGGATCCCCGACACGTCTTCGTCCAGGCAGACATCCTCGACGGTGAGGGTTTTGCAAAACTCCTTCGGGAGCATGACATCAATGCCGTGATGCATTTGGCCGCTGAGTCCCACGTGGACCGTTCCATTGACGGACCCGAGGAGTTCATCATGACAAACTTTGTCGGCACATTCCGCCTCTTGGATGCTGCCCTCAAGTATCACAAAGAGCGTGTCGCAGCCGGTGAAGACGATTTCAGATTCCTCCACGTCTCCACCGACGAGGTGTATGGATCGCTCAGCCCTACCGATCCCGCTTTCACTGAATCCACACCCTATCAGCCAAACAGCCCTTATTCCGCCAGCAAGGCCGGAAGCGATCATCTGGCACGCGCCTACGTGCACACCTTCAAGATGCCCGTGGTCACCACGAACTGCTCGAACAACTACGGCCCCTTCCAGTTCCCTGAGAAACTCATGCCGCTCATGATTCAAAAGGTCATCCGTGGTGAAAAACTTCCCGTTTATGGCGATGGAAGCAATGTGCGGGACTGGCTCTATGTCGAAGACCACGCGAGAGGCCTCGCGATGGCTCTGGTGCGCGGAAAAATCGGCGAGGTCTATAACATCGGCGGCAAGTGCGAGATGAAAAACATCGATGTCGTGCACGCCATCATCAACGCCGTGAATCGTGAACGGCCTGAACTGAAGCGTACCGCCGAAGAGTTGATCACCTACGTCACAGACCGTCCAGGGCACGATCGGCGCTACGCCATCGACTGCTCAAAGATCGAGAATGAACTCGGCTGGCAGCCTCTGCAAACTTTCGCCTCAGGCCTCCAAAAAAGCGTGCGCTGGTATTTGGACAACGAGACTTGGGTAAAAGACATCGAGTCCAAAAAGTACCAATTGGAACGCCTCGGCCAGGGCTGAGCCAGACATTCCTCTCGGACACCAGGCAGCCCGGCTCTCGAATCAAATGGGGTATTGCCAAAGCGGCGTCTCTTGGTTTGCTGAGAGCATGAAGACACTCGAAGCATGGAGCAGGAGTTGGCGCGGCTTGATTCTCGGCATTCTTGGAACCGTGCAAGTGTCAGCGGATGAAGCTGCCACCCGACAACTCAACGATGTTCATTCCCGATTAAACCCAACCCAGGTGCATCGAGTCATCCGTGCCGATTCAACGGCAGCGGTGGTCGATGCCGTGAAGCAGGCAAAAAAATGAGAAACGAAGTGTTAGCATCTCGGGAGCTAGGCATTCCATGGGGGGCCAACAGTTCGCAACGGGCGCAGTGCACCTTGACATGCGCGGCATGAACCGATTCATCTCGCTCGACCCGGTGCGGCGTTTAGCGCGCGTCGAGGCGGGCATCACCTGGCCCGTGCTTCTGGCAGAGCTTGAAAAACGGCAGTTGGGAATCTCTCCCTTTTTGACCCTCACTCAAAAACAAACGGGAGCTGATGAATTGACCTTGGGCGGCGCGGTTTCCTCGAACATCCATGGCCGTGGCCTCTTGTGGCAACCCTTTGTGCAGGACATCGAGTCCCTCACGATCGTGGATGCCAATGCTGAAACACAAGTCGTCAATCGGCAGCAAAATCAGGAGCTATTTCATCTGATCATCGGCGGCTACGGGCTCTTTGGCGTCATTACTGAGGTGGAACTCAGACTTATTCCTCGACAAAGAGTCGAGAGACGAGTGGAGATCACCACGCTCGATAACATCGCCCAGCGAGTCGATGGGCGAGTGAAGGAGGGTTGCATCCTCGGCGACTTTCAGTTCTGTCCGGATGAGAAATCAGCAGGATTTCTGCGCGAGGGTGTCTTTGCCTGCTACCAATCTGTTGGCGCGCCGGAGGCTTCAGAAAAGGCTCCCGTTTCGCTGCCGCCCGAGGCATGGCGAAAACTAATCATCGAGGCGCACAGGGACAAAAGCGAAGCTTGGAAGACCTACATCGATCACTACCGACGCACGGATGGCCAAACGTATTGGCATGACCGAGCCCAGTTTAATCATTACGACACCGATTATGAAGAACGGCTTGAAGAAGCACTGCCCAATCTGGCACCAGGCTCACTGATGATCTCCGAGGTTTATGTGCCACGAGATCGGTTGGAGGATTTTATGGCTGCTTGCGCCACGGACTTTCGCCAGAACGGCACGAACGTGATCTATGGCACGATCCGATTCATCCACCGTGATGATGAGTCCTTTCTGGCATGGGCAAAGCAGGACTACGCCTGCATTGTATTCAATCTCCGCGTGACCCACACCGATGCGGGAAAAGAAAAGGCCAAGACGGAGTTCCGGCGACTCATTGATCGTGCGCTCGAGCGGGGAGGTTCTTTCTTTTTGACCTACCACCGTTGGGCGACTCGGGAACAAATGCAAAAGGCCTACCCGCAGTTCCCATCATTCCTCAAGCTGAAGCTCAAATACGACCCGGAAGAGGTTTTTCAAAGTGAATGGTATCGCCATTGGAAAACCGAGTTCGCGCAGCCCAAATGATGCCGATCATGAAGCAGAGATACCGCATTGTTTTGCTTTGGATCTGCACGCTCCTGTTCTTGGTTCGAGTCATGGGGCAAATTTGGGTAGGCATCTACCACTCTCCCTTGCTTCCACCGTGGTCAGAGTGGTATTCAGGTTTGTTGCCCTATCCCTTGCTTCTCCTCACTCAATTGCTTTTGCTGATGTTCATGGCCGTGGTGAACACGGATCAGGCAAGGGGTGCGGGCTGTTTTGGGGCTGTCCAGTTACAAACAGGGAATCGCCTCCGCCTGTTCGGAATCGTTTATGCCTTGGCGATGATTTTCCGCTACGCTGCGCGAATGACTTTCGTGCCTGAAGCCCGGTGGCTGGGAGGCACCATCCCAATCGGGTTTCACCTCGTGCTCGCGTCTTGGGTCATTCTTTTGGGCGTTCAAAAACGATAAGTCGCGCCTATCCCACCAAAAAGGGAGCTGTTCGACTGGCCTTGCATTTCTTCACGTGTTCAGGCGTTCCCGCAGCCACGAGTTGACCACCGTTTTCGCCAGCCTCGGGGCCGATGTCGATGAGATAATCAGCCTCGTTAAACACATCGGGATGATGCTCGATCACGACGACGGTGTGCCCCTCATCGACCAATCGGTGGAGGAGATCGATCAGGCGGGCGACATCGGCAAAGTGGAGGCCGATGGTAGGTTCTTCGATGAGGTAAAGATTTCTTTTCTCAGTCTTCAGCCCTTTCATTTTCTCCGTGATCGTCTTGCCCTGACCGGCTTGAAGTTCCGTCACAAGTTTCAGTCGCTGCGCCTCACCCCCACTGAGTGTGGGGCTGGGTTGGCCCAGTTGAATGTATCCGACGCCGGTCTCAGCCAGCAGTTGCAGAGGTCTTGAGATTTTGGGCACAGCCGAGAAAAACTCAGCCGCTTCAGTGATGCTCATTTTTAGCACATTGCCAATGTGCTGACCGTTGTACTCGATCTCCAGGGTAGCCGAGTTAAAGCGCTGCCCATTGCAAACTTCGCAATGCACCCGGGTCGTCGGGAGGAAATTCATCTCCACTTTGATCTCGCCATTTCCACCGCATGTCTCGCAGCGCCCCCCTTCCGTGTTAAAAGAGAAGCGGCTGCCTGAATAACCTCGAGCGCGAGCGACTGGCACTTGGGCAAACAACTTCCGGATGTCATCCCAAACACCGACGTAAGTGGCAGGGCAGGAGCGTGAGGTCTTCCCGATCGGTGATTGATCCACTTCATAAACCGCCGCGATCTGATCAAAGCCGATGATCTTGTTCCAGTGTAGTTTCTGCGCTTTCGGATTTTTACTCACCGCATTTTTGGCCGCAGGCATGAGCACGGAGTGCAAAAACGAGCTCTTGCCGCTGCCAGAGACACCCGTGATGACCGTGAGTCGACCGATCGGAATCTGCACATCGATATCACGCAGATTATTCGCCCGAGCACCGAGAATGCGCAGCCAGCCGGTCGTTGCTTTCTCCTTCGGCAAACGTCTGCGCTCGCCTCGAAGCGGGTGCTTCATCGGATGCCGCAATCCCTTGGCCGTAGAGCTGTCTTTGTTCTTGAGGATCTGCTTTAGCGACCCCTGAGCCACGATTTCTCCGCCAAAACGACCCGCACCAGGACCGAGATCGAGGATCGTATCCGCAAACTTCATCGTTTCATCGTCGTGCTCCACGACCAGCAAAGAGTTGCCTTTGTCACGCAGCGCGATCAGCGTTTTGAGGAGTCGCTGATTGTCACGTGGGTGAAGGCCGATGGTGGGCTCGTCCAGCACATACAAAACACCCCGCAGATTGCTCCCAAGCTGGGCGGAGAGCCGGATGCGCTGAGCCTCACCGCCAGACAGTGTATCGGCTGAACGATTGAGCTGGAGATAGCCGAGTCCCACCTCTTGCATGAAGCGGAGCCGCTGCTCGATCTCCGTCATGATATCGAGCGCGATCTTTCCTTCAGTGCCTTCAAACTTGAATTTCTGCACCGAAAGCGCCGCACGCTCAGCCGAGAGAACGGTGATATCCTGGATGGTGCTGTTTTGAAGTCGCACGGAGCGTGCGACTTCATTCAAGCGCGAGCCACCACAGCTCTTGCAAGTCTCACGCACAATCTCCTCATCCTGGCTGTTGAAGCGCCGCTCCTCTTCCATTTCGGCTTCAAGCACGGACTGATCATCACGCCGCTCAGTCGGGCAGGAGGTTCCGCTCGTCATCCCAAAGCCTCTGCACTCGGTGCACCAGCCATGCGGACTGTTGAAGGAGAAGAGGCGAGGGTCGAGCTCTTCAAACGAGAGTCCGCAGGATCCACAACTCATCTCCGTGTTCAGCACGAGGATGGACTTATCAGCCAATCGCAGTTTCAGCGTGCCTTTGCCCAGCTTGAGCGCTTTCTCCACCAGAGGACGGAGACTGATTTCGGTGGCTCCTTTTTCCGTGCGTGCCACAACAGCGTCGATGGTGTGCTCGACAAATCTAGCCAGCCGTTTGAAGTTCATCGTGTCACGGAATTCACCGTCCACGAGAAGCGTTTCGATGCCGTGCTTTCGCGCATGTTCGGCCACTTCGGAGTGAAAGCCTTTTCGCGCTTTGATGAGCGGGGCCATGATGTGGACCCTTCCGGTTTTAGCCTGAGCCGTCACCGTTTTTAGCACCGCACCGATGCTCTGTTTATTCACGGGCACCTGACATTTGGGACAGTATTGAGTCCCCAGTTTGGCAAAGAGAAGTCGAAGGAAATGATACACCTCCGTGACCGTGGCCACCGTTGATTTTCCACCCCCCCGTGAGATGCGCTGCTCGATCGCCACCGTGGGCGGCACACCGGTGATCAGGTCCACATCCGGCTTCTCCATCTGCTCCACAAAGGTGCGCGCATAGACCGACATGCTGTCGAGGAAACGCCGTTGCCCTTCAGCAAAGACGAGATCAAAGGCCAAGGATGACTTGCCTGAGCCGCTGAGGCCGGTGACGACGACGAACTGATCACGCGGGATCTCGACGCTGATGTTTTTTAAATTATGCTCACGCGCTCCTCGGATGCTGATCGAGTTGGAGGACCGAGTTTCGGTGGGTCGTTTTCCATAGGTAGCGACGGACTCAGCAACCCGATTGGAAACTTGAGACTTGGAGCCCGAAATCAGTTCCCGCAGGAAATGCCCCGTGTGCGACGCCTTGCATTCCGCCACGACTTCGGGTGTGCCAGCGATCACCAAGCTACCTCCCGCCTCTCCGCCATCCGGGCCGAGGTCGATCACCCAGTCAGCGCATTTGATGACTTCGAGGTTATGCTCGATCACCAAGAGGCTGTGCCCTTCGTTCACGAGACGCTGGAGGAGCTTTAGCAAAAGCGCGATGTCATCGAAGTGCAGCCCAGTGGTGGGCTCATCGAGCAGCAGCAGAGACTTTTCACTGCTCGTCTGAGATTCGATCAAATGACTGATGAGCTTGAGCCGCTGTGCCTCACCGCCACTCAGTGTGTTCAGCGGCTGTCCGAGCCTCAAATATCCGAGTCCTGCCTCGACCAGCATCTTCAGCGATTGCGCCGCGCCGTTTGCTTTTTTGTGGCCGAGCAACAAGAGCCAGGGCACCGCATCTTCCACCGTCATTCCGAGCACGTCGTGGATCGACTTACCGTCCAATAAAATCCTGAGCGCATGAGGTTGATAGCGTTTCCCCTCACACTCAGGGCAGGTGACGTAAAGATCACTCAAGAACTGCATCTCGATCTTCTCATAACCGGTTCCACTGCATCGCTCACAACGGCCTTCACCCGAATTGAAAGAGAAAAATCCCGGGGTGATGCCTTGGGTTTTCGCATCCTCGGTCTCCGCAAAAAGTGCGCGGATGGAATCGAAGGCTCCCACAAAAACGGCAGGCGTGGAGCGCGGCGTCCGCGCCAGTGGCGACTGGTCCACCATCACGATGTGCGCGATGCCCTCGTGACCGCTGATGGATTTCACGCGCCCGGGCTCATCCTCACACACTTCACCCCTCATCCGCTGGAGATTCCGGTAGAGCACATCATGCACGAGCGTGCTCTTTCCCGACCCTGAAACGCCCGAGAGACAGCAGAAAACACCGAGTGGAATATCGAGATCGAGATTCTTCAGATTGTTCTGTCTTGCTCCACGAATCCGAAGGGCTGAGGAGGCAGCTTTCGCGTTTTTAGCCGCCAAATTCACAGGTCGTCTCTTCGTGGGCAGTGGAATCGATTTGGTTCCAAACAAGTAGTCCGCTGTCAGCGAGCCACGTGCGGCTGCCATCTTGTGCAGCGGTCCGTTAAAGACGAGCGAGCCGCCTTTTTCACCCCGGCCCGGGCCTATCTCGATCAAATTGTCTGCCGCCAGCATCACTGCCTCTTCGTGCTCCACGACAAGCAAAGTGTTTCCCTTGTCCCGCAGCCCTTCCATTACACCAATGAGCCTGCCGATGTCTCGCGGATGCAGTCCGATGCTGGGCTCATCAAGCACGAAAAGCGTGTTCACGAGCGAGGCACCCAGGCAGGTCGTGAGGTTCACCCGCTGGAGTTCACCGCCCGAGAGAGTGCGCGTCGCACGGTCGAGATTCAGATAGCCCAAACCCGCCCGTCCGAGGTAGCTGAGTCGGGAGCTGATTTCATCGCGCAAGAGCACCGTGGCATGATTCGCATCACTCACCTTCCAACTCGTCACGACGTCGAGCAGATCACTCACGGGAGCACGCCAGATGTCAGCCAGCGTTTTGCCTTCGATGCGGTAATTGTAAGCGGCCTGATTCAGCCTGCCGCCATCACATTCGTCGCACGTTGTGTAGGCACGGAAGCGGCTCAGGAAGACGCGCACGTGCATTTTGTAGGCTTTGGATTCCAGCCAGGTGAAGAAGCCCTTCACGCCATACCATTGCCCCCTCGCGTAGGCGAGTTCGGGGTCTTTGTTCTCTCCATTGATGAGCCACTTGCGATCCGTCTCGCTGAATTCATCAAAGGGTTTATCCACGTCAACGCCGCGCTTTTTTGCTGCCTTGATGAGGTCGGCCTGACTTTCCAAATAGGTCGAGCCCGAAAACGCGCGCACCAAGCCCTGCCGGATGCTGAGGCTCTCATCTGGGATGGCTTTGTGCATGTCCAGACCGAGCGTGCGACCGAATCCTCGACACTTCGGACATGCCCCGATGGGGTTATTGAAACTGAAAAGCCCGGGAGTCGGCGCGGCTAATTTGATGTCGCAGTCCGCACAGCGCCAGTCGGTCGAAAATGAAAGCAAGGGAGAACTCGCATCCGGCAAGATGACGCTCACCTGTCCTTTGCCTAGACGAAGAGAAGCCTCCACGGCCTCTGCCACGCGACTCTGCTGCGCGGCCTCCAGTTTCACTCGATCCTGCACCACTTGAACGATGGCGGGCAACTTCCGCCCCTTCAGCGCGCTCGTTTCATCAATGCGGATCGTCTCGCCATAGATCCAGGCACGGAGGTAGCCTTGGGATTGAAGAAAGGAAAAAAAATCATCTGCACTCGTGCCCGCTGGCACTGCGACGCCAAACCCAATCAAGGCCGTGGCGCCCGCGTGACGGTCCAGCAGTTCCCTCTGAATGGACTCCGCCGTCTCAGGCTTGACTGGGCGCTGACACTCGGGGCACGTTCCTTCCGCGAGGCGAGGAAAGAGCATCTTGAGATAGTCATTGATCTCGGTGATGGTGCCCACGGTGCTGCGCGTGGAGCGCATGTTGTTCACCTGCTCAATGGCGATCGCAGGCGGGATACCATGGATCGCATCGACCTTAGGTTTGTCCATCCGCTCAAAAAACTGACGCGTGTAAGGCGAGAAGGTCTCCACGTAACGGCGCTGGCCTTCGGCATAGATCGTATCAAAGGCCAGCGATGACTTGCCACTGCCGCTCGGTCCCGTGATGACATTCAGCTTTCCCAATGGCAGATCGAGATCGATGCCCTTCAGATTGTTCTGCCTCGCGCCCCTGATTTGGATGGCATCCGTGGTTTTGACTTTCTTCGTAGCAGGGGCTGATTTTGACATGGGGAGAGGGAGAATAGAGATACGCATTGATCGGGCAAATGGACACCGACCGCATCAAGGCGTGGAGCCTGCTTCTCCGTCGTATTTACTTCAACCACCACTCGAAAAATCGGTAGATCACCTCATTGCTCTCGGGTGTGGGGTCGTGTTTCTCGCGGTTGGTCATGGCCACGCGGTGCTCTGCACCGAGCAGCTTGTTCACGGCGGCGAGGTGATTCAGCGCCGCCCACCGCTTCGGTGGATCTTCTGCGCCGCCGCTGACGAGAAACGGACGCGGTGCCATGAGTGCCTGAAACTCCACCAGATCATGGCCGCGCTCGATCAGCATTTTGTAGGCTCCGGTACGCGGGCTGTCGGCTCTGACGAGGCCGGGCTTGCGGGTGAGCGCGGGATCGAGGCCGAGATACCACGGCTCCTGATAGTTGATGCTGCCCCGTGTTTCATCGAAGACGATCCCCGGATCACTCCACGCGGCACAGGCAAATTTTTCCCACAGACAAGCCCCAAACATGGACCACTTACCCCCATAGGAGTGCCCGACGATGCCGATGCGCTTGGCATCCACTTCGGGGAGGGACGCCAGTGCCTGCCAGGCATTCGCCGAGACATAAGCGAGGTAGCTCAGGGGTTGGCACTTGGCATCAATCGCTAGCACCGGCTTCCGCGCGTCACCGCCCGGCGATCCAATCGAGAGGGTGACAAAACCGCGCTTGGTGAGTTGATAGGCAAAGTCACGCAGCGGCTTGTGAGTCAGACCCACGCTGGTTTCAGGATCATAGTAGGGCACAAAAACTGCCGGAAAGGGACCCTTGCCCTCAGGCATTAGCAGGTAGCCTTCACCGGTTTGACCATGCCCGATTTCCAGTCTGATGCGCTTTTGAGTGAAACTCTCCCGCTGCTTGGATTCAAGGATTTCCATTTGTGGTTTCTCGATCACCTCCGGCCAGGCACCCATGATTTCATGCCACGCCTTGAGGATTTCACTCCGGCGTCTCGACCAGTCGGTGGGATTTTTCACCGTCTCACCCTTCTCAAAGATTAGGGGTGAGCGGTAACCCTCCATTTGATTCTTCCATTGCGCCGGAGGACTGAAGTGGGCTGCGATCTCCGAGGGTGGCGGCCCATCGGCCATGACGGCTGAGACGCCTACCAGGAAATGCAGGATCGATACAGAGCAGAACTTCATGGCCCCAAATACGTCGGTGAAACCCTGGATCATCCCTGCTTTCTGAATCCTTGCAAAATAGCCCGCACTCTGGTTTGATGGACCCATGAGAAAATCTCTTTTTGTCCCTCTGTTAGCCTGTTGCATCCTTTGTACCGGCATGAGCAAAAAGCCGAAGTTCACCATCTCGGTGCATGGCGAGGGGGCTGCGGAGGATAATCCGAGGGTGATTTTTCCTGAAACCATCGAGGGGCAGCAGATGATCTTTAAGCTCCTGCCGGAATTCAGCCACTCCGACATCGCTGCGATTCATCCCTTCCCGGCGGATGACGGCACTTTCGGAGTCACGCTGAAACTGGACTTCAGAGGCACCAATGCGCTCGAACTGGCCACTCGGACCCGCCCCGGTGAATTTTTGCTAACCAAGGTCAATGGCTACTCCTGCGGACTGGTAACCATGGATCAGCCCATCCTCGATGGCATCTTTACGATCTGGAGTGGTGTTCCCGAAACAGTCATCCTGGAGATGCAGAAGAAATACCCGGATATCAGCAACTCGCGCTCAGCCTCCAGCGGCATCGAGATGACGGCCACCACCAAGAAAGAAAAGCGGGAAGCTCTTCGAAACGCAAAAGAGGACGAAAAGAAGAAAGCCAAAGATGCAGCCGCGGCAGCCAAGGCCGAAGCGGCGGGAGTGCAGGCTCCGAAGCCGGTAAAAGATGAAATGCCGCGCGGGGTCCCCACAGGTGAGATTCCCCTCGAAGGACCTCCTCTTCCGAGATGAAATTCGCGGCGCTCTTTTTTCTACTCGCATCGACGCTGAATCTGCACTCGCAGATTCAGCGCCTGAGTCTGGCGCTACCTACTGACAATCGTGCCCTGCTCGAAGGAAAGCCCGAGGATTTTTACATGTTCATCGACCGCACGGTGGATGGCCAGGCCACGACTCCGTGGGAGGGTGGACAATTTGGTTTTGTGCGTGACCCCAAACGGCTGACGACCGGCGAAACACTTTACTCCCGATTTCACGAGGGCCTCGACATCAAGCCCGTGTCGCGTGATGAAAAAGGTGAGCCACTCGATGAAGTGCGCAGCATCGCGCGCGGCGAGATCGTTCACAGCGTCCCGCAGACTGGAAAGAGCAATTACGGCCGCTATCTGGTGGTGAAGCATGACTGGGGATACGGGCCGTTTTACTCCCTCTATGCTCACCTCCGGGAGATCCGGGGGGTCGTGGGTGATAAAGTGGAGGCTGGCACAGTCCTCGGCATTCTCGGGTATTCGGGCACTGGTATCGACCGCCGCCGCGCACACACGCATGTGGAGCTGAATCTGCTGCTCTCGCCTCGTTTCGAAGCATGGCATGATGCGATGCACCGCTCTCCGAATCTCAACGGCGTTTACAATGGTCTGAACCTCGTGGGCATGGACTTGTCCGGCCTCTACCTCGCCCTTCAGAAAAATCCATCCACTAGCGCGGCTCAGTTGGTCACGCAGACGGAGCCCTTTTTCCGAATCGCCGTTCCGGGCTCAGCACCGATGGAGATTTTACAAAACTATCCCTGGCTTTGCCACAGCGCCTTACCCGAGCAGCCGCCCGCTTCGTGGGAGATCACTTTCAGCGCCTGGGGACTTCCCGTGAGCATCCAGCCCGGCGCTGATCGCGTCAGCATTCCTGTTTTGAAATGGGTCAAGCCATCCACCATGCCTTACTACTTTCAGACTCGCGGTTGTGTGGCGGGCTCAGGCGACAAACCTGTCCTCAGCTCCGAAGGTGCGAGCATTGCACGCTTGATCAGTGGCGACTTCAAATAAGCTCCGGCATCGCTGCCCAACTATCGATCAAGTACTGGGGGCGGCCCGTGAGATCGTTGAGGGTCGTTTTGCCAGTGTCGATGCCCATGAACTGGTAGAGCGAGGCAAAGACTTCTCCAAAATGCACAGGCCGCTCCGTTGGCTCTCCGCCGATTTTATCCGTGGCCCCGATGACCTGGCCCGTGCGGAATCCGCCACCCGCCAGCAGCGCACCGCCGACTCGCGGCCAGTGGTCGCGCCCGCCGTCTTTATTCACGATCGGAGTGCGACCAAACTCACCCCAAGCCACGACGGCCACATCTTTGTCTAGTCCGCGCTCATGCAGGTCCTCGACCAGTGCACTCATGCCTTGGTCAAACAAAGGAAGGTGCCGGAGAAGCTGCGGGTAATTGCTGTCATGGAAATCCCAGCGGCCAAAATTCAGCGTGACGACCCGTGCGCCGGCCTCCACGAGACGTCGGGCGAGGAGGAAATGCTCCAAGTTGAGCGGAGCACCGTCACCGTAGTTTTTGGGGTCTCCTTTGCCATACCGCTCACGCGTTTTGACCGTCTCTTTTCCCAGATCGAGTGCGGCCAGCAGCTTATTGGACGTCAGCACATTCAACGCCTGCTGATTGAAGGCGTCCATGCTCGACACGAGGCCGCTCGAGTCGATCTCACGGCGGAATTGATCGAACCCCGTGAGCAGGGCGCGGCGATCCTCCAGCCGATCCAGCGTGATGCCGTTGAGCTTCAGATCTTCCATTCCTGCACCATTCGGACGGAAGGCTGTGTGCGCAGGACCGACGTAGCCCGCGTGACCGGGAGAGCCGTACGGCGGATGGCCCGCGCGCGGTGCGAGTCCGACGAAAGCAGGGATCGCAGGATCCGCCTGACCCTTCAGCCGAGACACCACCGAGCCAAATGAGGGCGGGTCCGACGGACGGCCAGTGGGCGCATTTCCACCATTCGGCGGCGGTGGCTTCCCCGTGTAACAGATGAAGGAATCATGCGCCCCATTGGGTGAGCCCCACATGCTCCGGATGGGCACCAGTTTGTCCATGATCTTGGCCAAACGCGGCGCGTGTTCCGATATGTGGATGCCGGGGACAGCGGTCTTGATGGGCTTATAGGGTCCGCGGATCTCGCGCGGAGCATCCATCTTTAAATCCCACATGTCCTGATGGGGCGGCGCGCCGCACATGTAGATCATGATCACCGACTTAAAACTGCGACCTGTGCGCGCCTCAGCCTCTGCTTTTAACAACTCGGGCAGCGAGAGGCCTCCCATGGCCAAACCGCCAATACGCAGGAAATCCCGCCGAGAGACGCCGTCGCAGAGTTTGCCGTGGGTTTTTCCTGAGATCGTGAGCATGAGGAGCGGGAACAATACGCCACCTGCCCTCTGCTTCTTGCTTACTTCGCCTCAGGTGGCGCAGGTTTTGCCGCCTCCAATGATCGCTCTCTCAGGGTCACGAAGTCTTGCCCGCCGTTTTTCGCAGCCTCATAATAGTAAGTCAGGGTTCTGAAGTGCTTCACGGTCTCGCCGGCATCGATTTCATCATCCTTGATCCAGAACCCCTTTTTATCCTGTGACTTGAGTGCCGTATTCGCCTTGGCCGCAGCGCCTTTTGCGCGGCTGGTCCATTTTTTGGGCTCGGTCGGAAGCGCTTGTTTGCTCAGCGTTTCCTCCCGCGGAGCCGTCATCCGTGCTCGGATTTTCTCGATGTCTTTGGCCACATCCGGATCAATCTTGAACCCATAATGCGTCGGCAGATCGGAGTCGTCGTAGGTGATCTCGTACGTTTTCGCCTTGCAGTAGAGTGGCTTGTTGGTCGTCAATTCGTAGAAGCGCGCCCATTGACCGTCGGGCAAACGTGATTTTTCCAGCCATTGGATCGCTGCGGGATGGGGTGTCAAATACTGCTTATCACCGGTAGCGAGCCAAAGCTCCAACAATGCCTCCATGGCACCGATGCTTTCCACGGAGCTCACAGCGGGAGGCTCAAATTTACGCGCCCACGCGGGCTCCATGGCAAAGTTGTATTGCTGAGCCCAGGCAGGTTGAGGCTCGGGGAGTTGGGCCTTGAGCAGAAAGCTGCCGAGTTTTTTCGCAGCTGTGAGGTAGCGCTCATCCTTCTCTAATTCATAAGCCCGGAGAAGCACGCGCATGACCCATTGCAGATTGCCGTCATTCAGTGTGTGGAAGCTGGTGTAGTCCACATTCGGCCAGATGCGCGGCCATTCAGCCGGGATCTTGGCCCGCGCATCCGTGTTCGTGTCCTTCGAGGGGCCTTCGAAGTGCTGCCCCCAGGCTCCGTTGGGAGACTGTGCGACGAGCAGCCCTTCGAGTCCGAAATCGAGTGCCGCGCGCAAAGCGGGATCCGCTTTTCCAGCTTCCGTATGGGCCAGCTCGAGGAGAAACAGCAGCGATGCCTGCGTCTTCTGATCATCGAGCGTCGAGTCTGCCTGTCGACCTCCGGGATCGGTGTCACCAGCCTCGATATCACGGCGGAAGTGGTAGTTCCGAGATTTTCGCGGATCAAAATCAAAGTCGCTGTCCCATCCTCCAGACGAGAGCTGACACCAGATCAGAGCCTGCCCTGCCTCCCGAGCAGCCTGCAAAAACAGCGGATCGCCCGATGCCTTGTAAGCCCCCAGCATCGCCAGACCCACTGCTGGGGTGCCCGGCGGCTGGATCATGATCAGCGTCGGCGACTCTCGATTCTCACCCTTTGCGATGCTCATGTCCTTTGGCCAGCTCCACGCATAACCACCCGCAAACGAAACCTCCCGGCGCAGCACACTGGCTGTCTTTTTCATTGCCGCCAAAACCAACGCGGGGTCTGGGAAGACGAGGGGGGAAGTCTTCTTTTCTTCCGCGAAGGAAAAATCAACGAGAGCAGGCAAAAGGAGGAGCAATCGGCGCATGGTGTTGCAGCGAAACGCCACGCTGCGGGATCATCTTGCGGACGTCGAAACCAAGGAGTGACGGCTTCAAGCCGTCAGTCAATCGGCGAGTGATGGCTAGAAGCCCTCACTCCTTGTTAACTCACCGCCGCACGAACGCATTCGGATTCGAACAATAAGTATTCTCCAGGCCTCAGTTTCGATTTCATCGGATTCTTCCGGATGTAGCGCACACAGTTCTGAAAATGCGCTTGGTCACGGATCAGACGGTCAAAATAGTCTCGCTGCCAGCACCGACCGCGTTCCTCGGTGAAAGCATGAATTTTGTTTGCCGTGAAACTCTTCCATGAGTGCAGCAGTTGATCCAAATGATGTTCTCCGAGTAGGGTGAACAGAGCATGTACGTGGTTCGGCATCACCACCCAGGCATGTTGAATGCAGCGCTGTCCCTCAAAATGGTTCAAGGCATTTCCCACGATTCGGGAGGCACTTGGGTCGCGCAAAACACAGCTCCCGTGACCTGCATCGAGCCATTGCTCGATAGTTGAAGAAAATCGCTCATGGAAGTCCTTTTCGACTTCCTCTGACCAAGGTTTGGGATACGCCTCGATCCACACCTCACCCTCACATTTCCATTCCTCCAACTTTTCCTTGGGCAGAGAATCCGCCAGCCGAAACGTCACAAAATAAGAAGCTCCCGGCTGTTCCCAATGCGGCAACACGGACGTGTGCTTCTCAATGTCCGCACGCGGATCAAAAAACTTGAGCGAGTCCATGCCACACAAGGAGTGACGGCTTCTAGCCGTCAGTCAATCGGCAAGTGATGGCTAGAAGCCCTCACTCCTTGACCATGCGCCGAGCCTCAGCGAGAGCCACTTCGACCTTGCTCACATCCTTACCACCGCCTCTTGCAAAATCAGGCTTACCGCCACCTTTGCCGCCGACAATGGGGGCGATGGTTTGGATGATCTTGCCGGCTTGGACTTTGGCTTGATGCTCTTTCCCGACATTGGCCAAAAGAGTGACGTTTCCGCCGCCCGTCGCCGCTAGAACGACGATGCCGCTGAATTGGCTTTTGAGGGCTTCGATCAGCGCCATGGCGTAGTCGGCATCCACATCACCGAGATTGGCCACGATGACGTTGTTCTCGGCGATGACGAGAAGGTCCTTGGCTTTGCCGGATGCTTCGCGCTGTTGGGCTGCCTTGAGGGCTTTTTCGGTGTCCTTGAGCTGTTGCTGAAGGGCGTCGAGCTTCTTCTCCAAATCAGGTGCGCCTTGGGCCGTGAGCTTCCCGCAGAGTTGCTTGATCAAATCCGCATCCGCATGCGCCGCGTTGTAGGCTTCGAGTCCAGCGATGGCTTCGATGCGACGGACCCCGGAGGCGACGGCGCTTTCGGCCACGAGTCGGAAGAGACCGATCTCTCCCGTGCCACGCGTGTGCGTGCCGCCGCAAAGTTCCATGCTCCAGCCATCGAGCTTGTTGCGCTGACCACCGATCTGCACGACGCGAACGAGGTCGCCGTATTTTTCACCGAAGAGGGCCATGATACCGTGGTTGGCTTTGGCTTCGACGTAGGGCACTTCCGTCCAGGAAACAGGATCGTTGGCGACGATGCGCTCATTCACGAGTCGCTCGATGTCGCTGAGTTGCTGCGCAGTGAGCGCGGCGCTGTTGAAGTCGAAGGTCAGCTTCTCAGGCGTCACGCTGGAGCCTTTCTGTGTGGCGTCCTTGCTCACGACTTCATGCAACGCCCAATGCAAAATGTGCGTGACGGTGTGGTGACGCTCGATGGCGTGACGACGCGGGGTATCGACGGCGAGGCGCACGGTGGAGTCCACGGCGGGTGTCTCTTCGCCTTCGAGGAAATGCAACCAGGTGTTGCCCACTTTGGTGGTGGCGCTGATCGGGAAGGTGTTCGCGCCGAGGATCAACTGACCCGCATCGCCGACCTGGCCGCCCATCTCGGCGTAGCAAGTGGAGACATCGAGCACGACCGCGTTCTTGTCCTTCATCGATACGACTTCCAACACGCGCACGTCGGCTTCGAGTGTATCGTAACCGATGAACTTCGTCGGAGCCTTGGTTTCGATCTCGCTGACGGAGACGACTTGCTTGTTCTTTTTGCCAGCCTCGCGGGCGCGTTCGCGCTGCTCAGTCATGAGCTTCTCGAAGCCTGTGGTGTCCACGGTCAAGCCGCGTTCACGGGCCATGAGTTCGGTGAGGTCGAGCGGAAAGCCTTGCTCATCGTAAAGCTTGAAGGCGAAAGCTCCGTCGATGTTTTTTCCGGCGGCGGCCTGATCTTCAAAGAGCGCAATGCCCTTGTCCAACGTCCGATTGAACGCCTCCTCCTCCAGCTTGAGCACCGCTTTGACCTGCTCCTTCTTGGTGCGCAGTTCGGGGAACACATCACCCATGTGCTGGGCAAGGACATCGACGAGCTTGTAGAAGAAGGGTTCTTTAAATTCGAGCGTGCGGCCATACTTCACGGCGCGGCGGAGGATGCGGCGGAGGGTGTAGTTGCGATCCGAGTTCCCCGGTTGAATTCCATCAGCGATGGCGAAGCTGAGCGTGCGCAAGTGGTCGGCGATGACGCGGAAGGCGACGTCGATTTTCTCTTGCTCGGTCACGGGCACGACATGGCCATGGGCGTTGGCCTTCGGCAGCGTGCTCGCGTAAGTCTTGCCGCACATCTTCGTGAGCTCGTCGAAGATGGGTTTGAAGACGTCGGTGTCGTAGTTGCTGATCTTAGCGTTCTCGAAGTCGGTGAAGTTCTTGGTGCCCTGAATGATGGAGCAGACGCGCTCGAATCCCATGCCGGTGTCGACGTGCTGGGCGGGCAAGGGAACGAAGGTGCCATCGGGGTTCGCGTTGTATTGGATGAAGACGTTGTTCCAGATCTCGATGCAGCTGGCGTCGCTGCCGTTGACGAGCAACGCTCCGGCGCGCTGGCGGTCTTCGTCGAGGTTCGGGGCGCCGGGCGTGAGGTCGATGTGGATCTCGGTGCAGGGGCCGCAGGGGCCAGTGTCGCCCATCATCCAGAAGTTGTCCTTCTTGTTGCCGTTGACGATGTGGATATCGGGATCAAGGCCGATGCTGCGGAACTTCTCGGCCCAGAGATCAAAGGCTTCCTGATCGCGATCCGCAGGGTCACCCGCGGCAGGCTGGTAAATGGTGGCGAAGACACGGGTCGGAGGGAACTTCCACTTCTCGATGATCAACTCCCACGCCCACGAGATAGCTTCCTTTTTGAAGTAATCGCCAAAGGACCAGTTCCCCAGCATTTCGAATAGCGTGTGGTGATAGGTGTCGAGGCCCACGTCTTCGAGGTCATTGTGCTTGCCGCCGGCGCGGATGCACTTCTGCGTGTCGGCGGCACGAGTGGGCAATCCCTTGTGCAGCACGCCTGGCCAGGTATCCACATCCGCACTGCGCTCGCCGAGGAAGATGGGCACAAACTGGTTCATGCCAGCATTCGTGAAAATGCGCGCTCCATCCCGGCTGGTGTAGCCGACGTTGTCACTGGGGACGATGGTGTGATCCTTCGATTTGAAAAAGTCGAGGAAGCTCTGGCGAATCTGGGCGGCGGTGGGGACGGCGGACATGAGAAATAAGAGGAAAAGGGAGGGCGGATGTTAGCGAATCTTCGGAAAATGTCACCCGACAAGGAATTGAAGATGAAATAAATGACGATATCTGGCATCTTGCTCGCCACCCCGGTCGGTCTCCTCCTCGTCCTCCCATGCTTGGTTTCCCCAGCAAAACATCCCTCCTCATGTCTGGCCTCTCGCTTCTCCTGGCCAGTTGCGGGGGTTTACCCAAGCGCAATCTTCCGAAAACGGTGGTCTCAGCCCGCACCTCCGTGCCCCGGTTGCAAGGGGGGATCGGCCCGCGTTTTCAGGACACGGAGTTCCTGACTTTTGCCGAGCTGAAATCCCTGGCGGCCGACCCGACACCGGGCGGCGAGCTCGAGAAAAAGCTGGAGCGCTTTTTCAATCGGCCCATCATTTCCAATGAGGCGTGGTTTCAAGGTAAACGACCCACGCGTGGGCAAAATGAGTCGATGGGTGAGTTTCTCCGCGTGGCCACATGGAATGTGGAGAAGTCTCTGCGCACCCGAGAGGTCGCAGAGATGTTTCGCTCGAAGGCCGCCTTTGAGCGCATGATCGACCCAACGAAGGCCCCCAAGGGCAGCCCCGATCACGCGGCACTGCTGGCAGAGTATGATCGGCTGGTAACGGCCGACGTGGTTTTTCTTCAGGAGAGTGATATCGGCGTCACACGCTCTGGCTACCGGAACTCGGCGCGCGAGATCGCGCAGGCGCTAGGCATGAATTACGTTTATGCACCGCAGCAGTTGGAGATCGACCCCATTGTTCTGGGCATGGAGCCCGGAGCTGACGGAAAAATGCAGCATCCTGACCCCGGCAAATACAAGGGAGTCTTCGGACTGGCCGTGCTGTCGAAGTATCCGATCCAGGCTGCCAAATGCTTCCAACTCCTGGCAAAACCCTATGACTGGTATGAGGGGGAGAAAAAGAAAATTCACCTGATGGAAGATGCACGTCGACTGGCCGCAGGGGTGCTGTTTGAGAACAAAACTTACCGGGAGATCAAGGTCGGTGGACGCATCTTTTTCAGAGTGGATCTCACCGTGCCAGGTCTGCCCAATGACACGCTCAGCCTCATTCACAATCACCTCGAGATCAAAGCCACCGCCAAGAATCGGGAGGAGCAATTGGCGGAGATTTTGAAGCAGATCCGCGAGATTCCGCACACCGTGATCATGGCGGGTGATTTTAACTCATCGAGCCAGGACATGAGTCCCACTTCGACTTTCCGTGTCCTCCACCGGACCTCCACCGACCCGCAGACGTGGCTGGGGGTGGGTCTGAATTTGGTGATGCAAGCAGCCACGGTTGCGAATGCCTCACGGGCGCTCGTGAATCATGCGAAGAATCTGCACGATCCTCTCGCACCCAATATTCCCATCGTCTTCCCCAACAAAAAACGAAAACTTATCACGGACGTGCGTGACTTCCGATTCTCAGACGGTGGTCGTTTTGACTTCCGAGGAGACCGTGATCGCTCGATCAATCGCTCCACGGCGACGCTGGCCAACTCGAATGAGCGGGCCTTCAAAGGTCTGACTCCAACGTTTCGTGTGCAGCGCCCCATTGGGCCGTTTGGCCGCGGGCGGTTGGACTGGATTTTTGTGAAGGCTCCGCCCTCCACGCAGACTCGGGGCCACCCCTCTTATCGGCTGGCTCCCCACTTCGGAGAGACCCTGACTCGCATCTCGGGTGACTTAAAGATCCGACTGTCGGATCACTGCCCCTGCGTAGTGGACATTCCCCTTCAGGAGCCACCCGGTTTGAAATAAGGTCAAACCTCCCTCGGATAGGCTTTCATGGCTTTGAGAGCCTCCGCGTATCGAGCACCGCAGGCAAGACCGCGATACCTTGCCAGCACGGTCTTGGTATCGAGAGCCGCCTCGACCTTCGCTTGATCATAGGGCTCATTTTTCACGAAGGCCATCAGTCTCCCCAGCCACTCCAGCGCAGCCGGCCACTCGGGAGTGATATCAATGTAGGTATCCGGCTCAAAACCGATCGTGTGTCCGGGGCCATTGTCATACCAATAGACCCGACTCGGAGTCTTCACATCAGCTGTGCCCAGCAGCCGCGCGGGTTGATGCAACGCTGCGTGGCAGATGGCACTGGCAGCCTCATGGTCTGGGTGCCGATCCCGCGGCCAGAGCAGAAAGGCGGTGTCTGGCTGCACCTCTGCCACGACTTCAGCCACCGCGCGCTTGGTTGCCAGATTGGGCTCAAAACCCATGCTCGCGTGCTTGAGGAAGCGCATTTCGATGCCGCGCTCCTTGGCCACTTCAATGCTGAAGTCGAGCAGCTGCTGGGCGCGTCCTTTCACCGGAGGCCAGTTCGTATAGTCGCCAATCAGATTGAGAATGACGACGCGCTGATGCCTTTGGATGGCCTGCAAAAGAACACCGGGAATTCCAAAAGGACAGTCATCATAGTGTGCGCCGATGGCGAGGAGAGTGCGTTGCATGATGAGAGATCTACGACAGCACCAGGCGGATTCTTCGGGCAGGAGCGATCTCTCGTTTAAGCCGCCCCTTGGCCCCCACTCTGACGAAACGCACTCGGGGATGCGCCGCTGAGTCGCTTGAACCAGGCAGTGAAGTGCGATGCATGTCGGAAGCCGAGTGCAAAACCGATTTCCTTCAAAGCCGTGGTCTCGTGCAAAAGACGCTGCTTGGCATTCCCAAGCCTCCGTCTTTCATGCCATGCGCGGGCACTGAGACCGAGGCGCGCCAGCAGCAATTGATCCACCCTTCGTCCGCCAATCCCGACAATCGATCTCCCCTGTGCCTGAAATTGATCCAGCGGACATTTGTTCAAATGGGTCATCACCCGGGCAAAGAGGCGGTCGCTTGAGGACTGCGGTTTTTCACTCTCGATCCCGAGCTCACGAAGTGTTTCCGAAAAGATGCAAAACCACGCGAGATAGGATGCCTCACGCTGACACCACTCCTGATGCGTCAGGTCTTCATGCCGCACCGCTTCCAGATAAGTCACCTGTTTCCGATTTCCATGCACGGAGCTGAACAGGCTCTTTGTCGCCAGGGCGAGCTTTCGAATGCGCGTGGAACGAACTTCACGATTCAGCCCGCCTCGATAAAGCGGAGAGCCGTCCGGCCAAGAGCATCGAAATCCCACCGAGAGCAGAACAGACCCGGAGGCAAGCCAATGCCGCCGCAGCCCCGGTAAAGAGAAAAAGGCACTCCCCTCAGGCACGCGGATTTCTTTTCCTTCGGCATGGATGATCGCCAGTCCTTTTTCGACGAAAAACACACCGGGAGGAACGAGGATCTCCCCCGACCATTCATCCGCACGGGACGGCGGGCCGCGATAGACCCAGAGCCACTCCTGGGTCATGCTCCGCCAGACTTCGCCTGGAATCTTGGGGCCACTTGGTTTTGCCATGAGTGCGCAGCATTGAGGCGCTTGTAAGCGATTTCAAATCTGAATAAGCGCAATGTATTGCCCACGAAGGCGAAATATGATTCAAATTCAGGGATGAAACTTTATTCCCTTCTCGCCCTCGCGACGGCCTCCATTTTGACGGCCGCAGAGCCTCCCAGCATCTCGGGCATCTATCCGCATCTGGCGATGTTTAACCAAGAGGGCGAGTGCGGCACGGGCGCCGTGGCGCCTTGGGCAGATCGTTTGTGGGTGATCACTTATGGACCCCATCTACCTTTTGGATCGAGCGATAAGCTCTATGAGATCACACCCGACTTGCAGCAAATCATCCGGCCCGAAAGCGTGGGGGGCACCCCGGCCAATCGGATGATCCACCGCGAGTCCCAGCAGCTTCTCATCGGTCCCTACCTGATCGATGCCGAGGCGAAAGTGCGCGTGATTCCTCCCTCCAAGATGCCGGGCCGTCTCACCGGAAACGCCAGACATTTATCAGATCCAGCGAGCAAAGTGTACTACGCCACCATGGAGGAGGGTCTCTATGAAGTGGACGTCCAGACTCTCGCGGTCACCTCCCTCATTCGCGATGGCAACGGCGTCAAAAAGGGCTTCGAGGTGCAGACTCCTCTCTCTCAGTTGACCTCCAAACTCCCCGGCTATCACGGCAAGGGGCTCTTCAGCGGTCAGGGCCGCGTGGTCTATGCCAACAACGGTGATCGCGATCCAAAGGTGCTCACCGACCCATCCACCCCGAGCGGCGCTCTCGGCGAGTGGTCAAACCCTGGCGATGACTGGAAACTCGTGCGGCGGAATCAGTTTACCGAGGTCACAGGACCTGGCGGAATCAGCGGCAGTGAGCATCCCGACACAGACCCAATCTGGAGCGTGGGCTGGGATCACCGCTCCCTCATTTTGATGTGTCTCGATGCCGGAAAATGGCACGCTTATCGGCTGCCGAAGTCCAGCCATAGCTATGACGGCGCACACGGTTGGAATACCGAATGGCCACGCATTCGGGATATCGGAGAGGAAAATCTTCTCATGACCATGCACGGGGCCTTTTGGAAATTTCCGAAAACGTTGTCGATCAAAAACAGCGCAGGCATAGCCCCACGCAGCAATTACCTCAAGGTCATCGGCGACTTCGCACGCTGGGGAGACCGCGTGGTGCTGGGGTGCGACGACTCAGCCAATAAGGAATTTCTAAACACACGGAAAGCCAAGGGAAAACTCGCAGGCCCCGGCGAATCGCAGTCTAATCTCTGGTTTATAGAGCCAGCAAAGCTCGATCAACTCGGCCCGGTGATCGGGCGTGGTGCTGTTTGGCTGAATGAGGAAGTCAAAGGTGGCGTCGCATCCGATCCGTATCTCTTCAGCGGATACAAACACCGCTCACTCGAACTCATTTCCGGAAGCGCTCGTGAGGTGAACATCCGAATCGAGGTGGATCTCAAGGGCAATGATGAATGGCAAGAGCAACAAACCATCTCACTCAAGCCAAACGAAAACCTCAGACTCGAATTCGAGATGTCGGCGCCTGGGGAATGGCTACGATTGAGCGCCTCATCGGATACCAAGCTGAGCGCATGGTTTCAGTATCGAAACGATGACCCTCGCCCCGCCGAGGCTGCTAGCCTGTTCGATGCAATCGCAAAACCTGAGGACAAACAGGTCACCGGAGGCGTCATGTTGGCTCGCGGTGCTGGCTTCCGAAATCTACGATTCATCTCGGAGACGCCAAACGGAGAAAAATCCTGCTATGACCTCGGCTCTCAGTTTGATCTAAATACTGTGAACGACTCGGAAGGTTTAGCCTGGACTGCCAAGAATGCTGCCATTCCCCAGGGAGTGCTGATCTACGACGAAGCTTCCATTCTCTATGTGGATGAAAAAGGACGCTGGCGTCTTCCTCGCGGTGATGCTGCGCTCGACCAACCCGGTCCGCTTGGTGCTGAGCGTGTCTGCCGCGAGGTCTGCACGGAGCGCGATCTGTTCAATGCAGGCGGCACCTTCTTTGAATTGCCCGCGGAAAACGCTGGCGGATTTGCCAAGATCCGCCCGGTGACCACACACAATCGCCGCATTAAAGATTATGCCAGTTACCGGGGGCTTCTCGTGATGAGTGGCGTTAAGAGCGGAGCTAAGGGCGAGCACATCGTCACATCTGACGACGGTAAAACTGCGCTCTGGCTGGGTGCTGTGGACGACCTTTGGCAGTTCGGCAAGGTGCGCGGCACCGGCGGTCCGTGGAAAAATACCGCCACTGAGGCAGGCGCACATTCAGACCCTTACCTCATGACGGGCTATGATGAAAAACGCGTCACTCTTTCCCACGATGCCAACGCCACCGTCGGCATTCATCTCGAGATGGATGTGACAGGCACGGGTGTCTGGTGTGACTACCGAACTTTTGAGGTGCCCGCTGGAGAGAAAATCGAGCATCGTTTTCCCGAGAGCTTTGGTGCCTATTGGGTCCGTGTGACCTCAGACAAAGACTGCCGGGCAACAGCGGCGTTCGACTACCGCTAGATGTCACGAAGAATGCCGCATGGAGCTCCTCAACTCCATACGGCTTTCCTCAATCTAACCAAACGCTCACAACCGATGAACTCAACTGTGAGATTCAGATTCCTAGGACGCATTAATAACGCACATCCAGCGTTGCGATGATCTCCGCAACTTGCGCAAAAGTATGCCAATTCTGCCGTCTCCCAGCGCTACGGCTGGTCAGCGATCGAGAGCAGCCGCGTCGTCACCTGCTGCCGGAGCGGGATGGTGTTTCCCGATAGATCGAGCGTCATGTTTGCCAGGAAAACGGAGAGCGAGACCACTCGGCGCTCGATGTCAAAAAAGACCTGTCCCGCGATGGTCGAGCCCTCACGAAGAGTCACCACGCGCTCACCGGATTCATCAGGTTTTGCCACGCTGCTGATTTGGCCTTCAAAGGTGATCCGCGCATGCTTCCGCCCCTCGCGCACCACTTCCTCGGCATACTTGGAGGCGATCGTCACCTTCATCGCGCCGGCCTGAGGAAAAATGAGAGACTCTTCACTCGTCCACTTTTCCCCCACAGCCACGGGAGTTTGCGGCAGTCCGATCTCGAGTGATTGCTGGAAAAGCCCTGCGATCTGCTGGGCGTCTGCGGTCGCAGCCAGTCCCGTGATATTGGATCCGTCCGCAGACAGTTTTTCGATATCGGCGGCTTTGACGTAACGGTCTTCACCATCAAAAACCAGGGCGAAGGTCTTGCCCGCCGTTCCAGAGAGTGCCTGCCTCAAAAGCGGATGCGCGGACTGGGGGTCCTTCGAGTCAAAGGAGTGGGTCTGACCCATGAAATTCAAAGTGCCGACGACGTTTTCAAATGTGACCTGCGCCCGCTTGTTGGGCGGCGTCGCATCCGCCTTTACCACGATGCCTGTGGTCTGCGTCATGCTCAGCTTTTGCTCGATGGTTTTGCCCGGAACGGGGGTGAGACTGGAGGTGGTCTGTGTCTCGGTTTGCTGGGTGTATTTTTTTCCCGCCTCCCAGTGAGCGCGCACGAGCACTTTGTCCTGCCCGGAACAGAAACAAGTCAGCAGAAAGAGGGCGGAAAAAGTCAGGCGAAAGAGGCTCATGTTAGGCATGCGAACGGCAGGATGCCCTGTCTCAGGTTTTTTGCAAATGCCCAGCCAAGATCCTCGCGGACTTTGATTTGCCCAGACGCGGTCTGGCGTTACTCTCCCGGCCCATGATCCACCCCGTTCTCAGCCTCCTGAAAGAAAGCCGCCATCCGATGAAAATCGACCTCATCGGAGTCGCTGGATCTGGCATGAGCGGCCTCGCCTCCCTGTTGATCGCCCTCGGTCACAAAGTCAATGGCTCGGACAAGGTCACCACGCTCGAAACCGAGCGGCTGCAAAA
This sequence comes from Prosthecobacter debontii, assembly GCA_945869695.1. GTDB lineage: Bacteria > Verrucomicrobiota > Verrucomicrobiia > Verrucomicrobiales > Verrucomicrobiaceae > JAIBCL01. The sequence goes on along the minus strand of CAMBPV010000004.1, from coordinate 52,307 downwards.
AATAGGACTGACTTTTTTCTCGCCTCACTGCGAGCGAGAGGTGGAGGACTGCGACATGGTCATCTACTCCTCGGCCATCAAGCCCGGAAACGTAGCCTACGAAGCCGCCTACAAAGAGGGCATCCCACTTGTGCGCCGCGCGGAGGCTCTAGCCGCCGTCATGGCCAATAAAAAAGGTGTCGTCGTCGCGGGCACTCACGGAAAGACGACCACTTCTGCACTCACCGCCCATGTCCTCCGTCAGGGCGGCATGAAACCCTCTCACTACGTCGGCGCGGAAATTCCGATCCTCGGCTCCAATGCACACTGGGACCCGGAAGGTGACCTCTTTGTAATCGAGGGTGATGAGAGCGATGGCACGCTCGTGAACTTCCACCCCGAGCACTCCATCGTGCTGAACATCGAGCCCGAGCATCTTGATTTCTACGCCGACATCGAGGCCATCAAGACGGTCTTCCGCCAGCTTCTCAGCCAGACACCCGGTTACTGCGTTTACTGCGCCGAGGATCCGGTCGCACGTGAGGTCTGCGGTCCGCATCCAAAGGCAATCAGCTACGGCTGGGATCGCAGCATGAATTTCTCTGCCAACATCACCGCGATGCGCCCCGATCAGACTGACTTCGAAGTCTATCACCATGGAGAAAAGCTAGGGGATGTGACGCTTGGCATTCCCGGGAAACACAACGTCTCCAACTCGCTTGCCGCCATCGCGCTCGCCACCCAGACGGGCGTGAGTTTTGAATCCATCCGACACTCGCTCCAGAGCTTCCGCGGTGCGCGTCGGCGTTTTGAAATCCGACACCTGAGCGATCGATTCAAAGTGATCGACGACTACGGTCACCATCCGAGCGAAGTGGCGGCTACCCTCGCCACGGCCGAGGGACTGAAGCCGAAACGCATCCTCTGTCTCTTCCAGCCCCACCGTTATTCCCGCACGCAACTTTTGAAAAAAGAGTTCGGCGCTGCTTTTGGAAACGTGCAGGAACTTTTTGTAACCGACATTTACCCCGCCAGCGAGAAACCGCTGCCCGGCGTGAGTGGAGAGACCATCTTGGAAGAAGTGCGGGCTCAATCGGAAGTGAAATGCCACTCCACACCGACCATGCTCCAAGCGCGAGACATTGTGGGCAATGCCATGCGTCCGGGCGATCTGCTCATCACGCTCGGCGCAGGCAATGTGCATGAAGTGGGCACCTGCATCGCCAAAGACCTGAAGGTCATCGATGGCATCTCCGCCATCCTCGAACAAAACGGCGGCGGTGTCGCCCGTCTCTATGAACCCATGAGTCAGCACACGACCTTCCGCATCGGAGGTCCCGCGCAGTATTGGATTGAGCCGCGCACGGAAGCAGGTTTTGCAGACGTGGTCCGTTACCTGCGCAGTTCAGCCATTCCCATTCGCGTCATCGGTCGCGGATCCAATCTTCTCATCAAAGATGGCGGCATCCGTGGTGCTGTGATTCACCCGTCGAAGGGCGAGCTCGAAAGCGTCACGGTCACCGGCGACAATCGGCTAACCGTGGGTGTCGGCGCTCGTTTGAAAAAAATAGCCAGCGCTGCTGCGACTGCCGGGATCGGTGGATTCGAATGGATGGAGGGCATCCCTGGAAACTTGGGCGGCGCCATCCGCATGAATGCCGGAGCCATGGGCGTGCAAACTTGTGATCAGATCGTGAGCATCCGCTACATCGCGCTCGACGGAACGATCAAAGAAAAAACGATCAGCGAGATCCAAGCTCACTACCGCAACGTGCCTGAGTTTGAAGACCACTTCATCGTCAGCGCGGTGCTCGAAGGAAGCCGCGCACCTGCGGATGAGATTGCGGCGAAAATGAGCGAGTCGCACAACAAACGGAAAACGTCACAACCCATCGGAGCCAGCGCGGGTTGCGTCTTCAAAAACCCATTGCCCCATCAGGCCGGAAGGCTGGTGGATGAACTTCAACTCAAGGGCACTCGAGTGGGCAAAGCGGCGGTGTCGCTCGTGCACGGGAATTTCATCGTCAATGAAGGGCACTCGACCGCGCGAGAGGTTCTCGACCTCATCAGCGACATCCAAGAAACCGCCCAACGCGAGCGCGGAATCCAGCTCGAACTCGAGGTCAAAGTCATCGGCGAAGATCATCCGATGCCCTTGGATTCCCACTAGGGCGCGCTCGCTTTGACCTCCGCCGCCATTTCGAGCAACGCGTTCATCATCTTCACGGAGGCCTGAGGTTCGAGATTGTTCGTGCCGGGCCAGGTTTCGTAGCCGCCGAGCTCGAAGTGACGCGGCGTGGGCATGTAGCCGTAGTAACCATTGGCCAGTTCAACCATGAATGACTTCGGAAAAGGATTTCGCTTCCTGAATTCCACACCGGTCTCGGCAAACGTTTCCGTCGGCGTCGTGCCGATGCACACATCACCGATGCGGAGAATCTGCACCGGCGTTTTGGCCTCCGGGCTGGCTTTGGCAAGGCGCTGCACGCGGCCCGCGTAGGCGACAGGGAGATCCGCCTTGCCACCCTGAATACGCGGGGCTTTTGCCTCCGTTTCTTTAGCCCAGGCGATGAGGTCATCGGGGATGCTGCGCCACTTCACATCCAGCTCGCGATACCGTGCCGCCAGCGGCGCGCTGTTTTGCCACGTCACCTTCGCCAGCGCCTCCTTCACTTTTGCTGCGACGTCCTCGCCCACGTAACGCATCTGCTCATAAGGTTTTTTGCCGGGTTGAGGGTTGCGAAAGTTGATGTTGTTCGCATCTCCACTGGTGCCATTGGCCATCATCGCCACGAAGGGCGGACCCTCGGCATCATCGGCCACCTGGCGTTTTAATGCCTCACAAAACACACCGTAATAATCTGCCGAGATGTCTGCACTTTTGACTCCGCCAACGTAATGCAGGGAGTAGGCCGAATAGACGGAGATCAGCCGTCCATCCGGCTCACGCAGCGCGATGAAGCTCACCGTGGGATCAGGCTCGCCAGCAGGCTCGACGAGCGCTGGGTTACCCGCCCCCGGATTCATTTTCACCTTGTCGATCTTGCCAAAAGGATTCGGCGGCATGGTGCCTTCCTTGAGAAACCAGCGGCGGATGTGCACATGCTCCGGCACGTCCACCGTGCCAAAGGCGATCTCTGCCGGACGCAAAAGGTTGATCGCACGGCGCACCCCATCAGCGATGCGGCGCACGACAAATTTTTGATAGTCCGTCAGTTCCACGTCCGAGAAGTAACCGCGCACCGGCCCGCCAAGTGCATTCACCGCCGAGTGCGTGTGCGTGCCGCTGATGAGCACATTGGCCGCCGGGATGCCTGTTTCCTTTTCGATCAACTCCCGCGCCTTCACCGACACGCTCCGATGAAGCCCCAGCAAGTCACACACGACCAGCGCCAACTTTGTGTTCCCATCATCAAGCACCAAACACCGGGCGTGGAGTTCATCATGAATGTGCGTGCACGGGTAAGGCGAAAAACCACCCACGACCTCGCCACCGAGTTCCGGGGTGATGTTTGAAGTGGCTGCTCCGGCCATCAGCGGAGCCTTGGGAGCATCGACGGCGAAAACGGAGGTCGTGACAAAAAGGGCGAGTAGAACAGCGCGCATGGGATCAATACAACGCCAATTAGCATGGCCTATCTACATTCTGGCGATGCACCCTCTGCAAAACACCCGATCTCTTCGTTCTGGCGAACGCCCCTTCGAGGTGAGCTCAGAACCCATGCGTGCATCCCATTTTATCACTTCTGAGCCTCTTGCAAAACCCTGGATGAGTCTAGTTTTGGCGACTGATTTTTCAGGGATTTATCAAAGTTTCGGCAGCGAAGATGTCTTTTGGGTGATGAATGCTCTCTGCGAGCTTCGGTCAGTGTGTTTTTCACGCTTTTGGCCGTTGCGTGGGCGTGGACTCTCCTCGCCATGGTCTCTTTGGGCAGCCTCTGCACTGGATTTCTCGCTCACAGCACTCGTATAAGCGCCTCGGCACTCATGACGATGACTCCAAACATCAGATGGGTCATCACTTTGCTGGCCCCTCGCACTCGCACTGTCCTCCCGCCGTGATTGTCCTTGAGGTTGGAGTTCACTCGCTCGGCGCTGCTGCGTGCTTTGTAATGGCGGGCGCGGTCTGGCTCCATGGGCGGCGGCTCGGCGCCTCGGCGTTTGTTCGCGTCGATGATGGGCACGCTGCCTTGGGCTTGGCTGTGGGCTTTGATCGCTGCGGCGTCATACGCGGCGTCCTTCAGATCGTATAAAACGGCTCGCGTACGCTGCGCGACGCTCTGCTGGAGGATGATGGCGGGCTGGCTGTCATGCAGGCTGGCGCTACTCAAATAGGCACACAGCGGCACGTCGCCATCGCCTGTGCTCAGATGCAGTTTATACCCGATCCAGTGCTCGGTGTGACCTTTGGCGTTCTTTTTGCAGCCGTGGGTGCAATGCACGGGCGGCATGTCCAGGAGGTTGTCTGCCAAGCTGCCGCTGAGGTGACGCTCTAGGCGCGTGGGCTCTGGCGGTGGTGGCTCTTCGCCTTTGCGTGGGCGTCCCCGCTTGCATTGCTGCTTGGGCGCGGGGATTTTGATGCCGGAGCTGGTGGCGGGTGGGGTGGCCTCGGGCTGAGCCTTTTGAGCTTGAGGCTTTTCGCGTGCCTGGATAGCTGTCGCATCGGTAGAGCTGTGCCAGATGGTCTGTTCACCGAGATGCTCGCTGATGAGTTTTTCATGCACGGCGCTGCCCAGGCCGAGCTGGGCGAAGTGGGCGAAGGCTCGTGAGAAGGTGGCTTCATCAGGCACTTCATTGGGGCCGTTTTCCCAACCGCAGAGCCGCCGCAAGTGGGTGTCCGATTTCAGGCGGTCGATGATGGCGCGAGTGCTCGGCAGGTTCCACAAGGCTTTAGCGACAAAGGCCCGTGCAAGATGCAGGCGCGGCTTTGGCTTGCGGCCATTGCCGCGCCAAGAGCAGGGTTCCATGAAGGCTTCCAGGCGGATGACCTCACAGATGGCGACAAATCGCTTCTCTTTAGCGGAAAGCTCTCCCATTTCCTCATTGAGTGCTGGCAGAAGTGAACGTTGAATGCCAAGATAAATGTGAGAGAGCAGCTTCATCGCTAGTGTTGTGGGTCGCACTTCAACTTAGCGCATGAGGCTGCTTTTCTCATGTCAACAACTCAGCGCTTTTCTTGGCAATTTCAGGGTTTTGCAAGAGGCTCTTCTGTTTAGCTCTTTTCCTCTTTCCTTTGCTCAGCGTCTGGGTTTCATCGCCAGTATGCCAGAGGACGATATTCACCAGCCTCACGACAAACTTTTTGCCATTGGATTCGGAGATCCCATCAATGCCGCTGGCCTGCTCCGCGCCCAGCTTCCGGCTGAGCTCGTTTCCCAGATTGATTGGTCCACGCTGAAATCCGAGAGCGGCTCCTTCGTGGACCCTGAGTTACGCAAGACTCAATCGGACCTGTTGTTCTCTGCCACTTTCGCAGGCAGACGGTGTCTGCTTTACGTGCTCTTTGAACATCAAAGGCAAGAAGACCCACTGATGGCCCTGCGCCTGCTGCGCTACATGATGAATATATCTGGTGGACCTTCGTTCGCGATCATCCGAGCCAACCGCTGCCGATCATACTCCCCGTGGTGCTAGCTCAGAACTCCAAGACCTGGAAAGTGGAGCCGCAGTTCTCCAGCTTACTGGACATTCCCGAAGGCATGGAAGCACTCCTTCGGCCCTATCTCCCCGACTTTCAGTTCGATCTCTTTCAGCTCGCGGAGCACTCCTTTGACTCCCTGCCCGGCACACCCGCCGGTATCCTGATCCTGCGGGTGATGAAGGCAGAGCGTCTCGCCCAACTCCTCAATGACAGTGTGTGGGACGAGACCCTGATCAAACAGATTTCCCAGGAGTTGCTCGAGGCGTTGCTCCGCTACATCCTGGCCGCTGACATTGACAAAGATGCCTTCAGAAGTAAGCTCCAAGAGCTAAGCGATCCTCAAACTAAAACCTCTGCCATGACACTCGCCAATCAAATCCGACAGGAAGGCCGACAGGAAGGCCGACAGGAAGGCCGACAGGAAGGCCGACAGGAGGGGACAGCCGGAACCTTATCCCGACAAGTGAAACGGAAGTTTCCCACGATTGCTGATTTGGTTCAGCCGGTTTTGGAGAGACTGGATGAGGAGCAACTTCTCTCATTCGGCGAGGCGATCTTGTTCATGCATTCCCCAGAGGAGTGTCTTGAGTGGTTGAACGGCAAGTGAAAGCAGACGGTCGAGGCACCCCTGCTAGGTTCAGCCTGCAGTCTTAGCTTAGGCCTCAACGCTCAACTTCTGGCGTCTTTTCTTTATTTCGGGATCACGCCCTCGGGTAGCTTGGTATCAGGGTTGGGTTTCAGGCCGGGGGGAAGGGGTTTGGAATTGGGGCCGAGACCGGGGAGCTGATTGACATTCACGGGTGGTGTCATGCCGCGCTGTTTGAGTTTCTCCAGTCGGGTGCTGATCTCTGCTGCTGAGGGAGGCGGTGTGGCGCTGTTGGCGTTGTTGGCACTGCCGCTCTTCTCGTGACCGAGGGGCTTGCCGCAGGCGCAGAGGCCGCTGGTTGCGCCTTGGCCATGGCTCACGGCGCTGGCTCCATCACCCCACCCACGATTGGCCCCGAGCCCGCCCTTGACCGGGTTGGTCGGACCCGATGCGGGTCGTTGGTCAGCCATCAGCAGCACCACCGCCAGCAGCAGCGCATAAAAGGGCCAGACGCGCAGGCTGAAAAACTGTTTCAAAAGACCGGTCAATTGAGTCAGCCAGTAGGTCCTGCGTGGGTGTTCCTCAGGGATGACCGACTGAGCAGCATCCACCAGCCCCACCAGAAGGCAAAGGCAAATCAGCACGACCTCCCGCTGTCCCGATAGACCCACGAAAAGCACTGCAATGCCTTTTAGGAATGGAGAGGCAGCCATGGTTTCAGGGTGAGGTGGGTGGGTTTATCAAAGAAAGAGGTGCCGTCATTGGATAGTGATCAGACAATCAATCGTTAGACCCAATCAAACGCCAGCATCCTGACCCCAATTCCCTTCAAGTGTGCCATTTTTCCTGACAATCATTCCCAATTCCCATCTTCTTCAAACGATGCGAGTCGGCGAAGGATCAATTGAATAAAGTCTTCAGTTTCTTGTGTCTCATGGGATCGCCAAGGATCCCACGCAAAATCGTCTAACACCCAGATCTGATGAGTTGCTTGCTCCTTGTCAAATTGGTTTCCACTTCCCGAATCCACCAGAAAAGTGCATCTCTCAAGCCGATAAACGTGAGCCCGGAGAGTTCCAGACTTCGCGCACTTCAGCACTTTGATACGAAACGTGACTTCACTCGGGTCTGGAACGCCAATTCGACAAATCACAAACACTTCACTGATGTTGACTAATGTTTTCATCTGAATGATTAATCAATTACAATCTCGCACATATAGGGTAGCAGTGGCGCTTGTAACACCCTTGAGGAACTTTACTATTTGCGTCTCTTTGCATGTTTTTTGACGCTTCTTCTTCATTGGAACCGTACCCAACGCCCGAAACCCTATCTGGACAACAAGCATCCTTTTTGATTTTTTGAACATTGCACGACCCCGCACACATCCACCTTCTTCCACCAAGGTTTAGATCGTCGATGAAGTCTAAAATAACCTCGCCTATTATCTCATCAATCTCAGTGTATTCATTTACAAGTTCTCCAAGTTCCCAACCCACCACAGCTGCAGCAGCGTAACATCCGCAACGACTTAGTGCTCCACTTGAGGAAGCTGCTGCTGCCGCTTCGGCTTCAGCTAAAGCTGCTGCTTCTGCGGCAGTAAGAATTAGGCCCAACTTATCAGTGTGTTTTAACGGTGCATTCGTGACGAACGCGTAGACATTCGGACCTCCTCTCTCTTGGATGGGGTCCTTGCTTATCCACCGCCCCAATTTTGGCGAGTAATATCGATACCCGTAAAAACTCAGGCCACTCGCAATCTCCACGGGCTTGGCGCTGAAGCGATACCTGTTTTGCTGCGCCATCGCACCAGAGGCGAGGAGAGTTTTTCCGAAAGCATCATATGCGTAGCGGCCGGACTCCTCGCCTTTGGAGTCAGTGAGCAGGATGACGTTGCCGTTGCTGTCATAGTTCAAGAAGAAGGTTTGCGATGGTTGGCTGTTGTTGGCAGTGGTTGACGACTGTTGGGGATGCGTTGAGGCGAGAAGGCCGCCGATTCCCCCGACTCCTTGAGGTTTTCCGCTGATGTCGTGGCCCCAGGTGTGGCGAGCCGATGGCAATTTATGATTTACGATTTGTGATTCACGATTTGGCGGAGTCGCATATTCGGCGATCACGTTCCAGCCGTCATGGATGAAGTGGGTGAGGGTGCCGTCTGGTTCTAGCCGAGCGACTCGGCGGTGGAGTGGGTCGTAGCGGAATTCGGAAGTTATAGGTTTCTGGTTTAAAGTTTCGAGTTGTCCAGACCCGGGTGCTCGAACTTCGCTTGGTTTGGTGGTGACGCTCAGAAGGTGGATGTCTGCGTCCCAAGTGTAAGTGTTGCGGTCGTCGGTGAGGAGGTTTCCATTGGGGTCGTACCGGGGTTGTGTGGTGGAGGGCTCGGTGGAGGTGGTCTCCTTGACGGCGGTGTATTGATTGGCCGCGTTGGCTTGATAGTTCCATTGGCGGATGGCATCGGGCTCCGCACTGCCCACTGGAGCTTCGGTGAACTGGGAGCGATTGCCTGCTGGATCATAAGCGAAGGTCTGGTCCCATCGAGTGACCGCCTGGTGCTGAACGGTGTCTGCTTTGGGGTCCTGAGGAAGGATGAGCGCCGATTGACCGTAGGCCGCCGCCGTCACCTGACCTGCGGGATCGTACGAGAAAAGGTCAGCCTTGCCATCATGGTGGATGCGGGCGGTGCGGCGGTCACGCTGATCGTAGCGTGAGGTTTCACTCCAAAGTGCGGTGCCGCCACGGCTCATGTGCAGGACTTTATCCAATCTGCCGACGCTGTCATAGGTTTTTACAGTCTTCGTACCGTTGGAGAAGGCGATGGAGGAGACTTTATGGTCGAGGGTGTAAGCGTAGGAGGCGAGCGGATTGGGGGCAGCCAAAGTGACAAAGGAAGAAGGATAAGATGACCAATCTCATAGCGGAACAGGAAACGCCAAACGAAAGATGGTAATCGATTCCATCATCCGGAAAATCGTTTTAGTGGCTGGCAGATCCAGTTTTGGCAATAAATCTGGCTTGGAGACTTGCGGCTTCAGTCGCCATTTGACTCACTCATTTCGCTTCACCCAAACAACTCCATCACCGGCTTGCCGCCGTCCACCATCGGGATCGGGCGGTTTTCGCGATTCATGAGCATGAGATCGGGGTCGATTCCGAGGGACCAGTAGATTGTCTTGGCGAGGTCTTCGGGTGAGACGGGCTTGTCATCGGGATAGGCGGCTTCTTTGTCGGAGCTGCCATAGACGATTCCGCCGCGCACGCCCGCACCGGCGATGAGCGCGGGGAAGCAAGTGCTCCAGTGGCCGCGGCCCCAGGTGGCGTTCGGGACCGGTGTGCGGCCCATTTCGCCGATGGCGATAACGAGGGTCTCATCGAGCAGGCCACGCTCATCCAGATCGGTGAGCAGTGCGGAGCAACCTTGATCAAACGTGGGCAGCAGATGATCCCGAACGTCATCGCTCGTGCGGTGTGAGTCCCAGCCGTAACCATCCGGGCTATCGTAATGCACGGTCACGAAACGCGTACCTGCCTCGACAAGCCGACGTGCCATGAGGCAGCTCTGGCCAAAAAGGTGGCGACCGTAGCGGTCGCGCATCGTTTCGGCCTCGGCGCGGATGTTGAGAGCGCTGCTGGTTTTGTCGGAGGAAATGAGCGCCATGGCTCGCTTCCGGTGAAGGTCCATCGCATCGCCATCGCCCATGTCGAGCCGCGTGCGCACGGCCTCGAACTGATCGAGCAAACCGACGCGCTCTTGGATTCGGCCCACAGGAATGACGGGCTTGAGCCCTTCGATCTCGTAGCTCAGCTCGCCATCGGCACAGGCTCGCCAGTAGGGATTGTCCTTCACGTCTTTCTTGTCGATGACGGTGGTCATCGGGTTGTAGGCCTGGCCGAGCCAGCCGGCATACTCACCAGGGCGGATGTATTGCCCGCGATCCTGCAATTTGCCGAGGCGATTTGGCAGCACCGCGTATGACGCGAGATCACGCTCCATGCCACCGGGCATTTTTTGGCTCAAATGCTCCACCACGGAGCCCATCGATGGCCAATCCTGCGGTGTGGCCGAAAAGCCGCCGCCAATTGGCAGATGCCAGCGATGTCCCGTCTGCAAATAATGTCCGGCGCCGCTGTGATCGTTGTAGGTGTGCGTCATCGAGCGGATGACGGCGTATTTGTCCGAGATCTTGGCCAGACGCCCCAGGGGCTCGCTGATGAGCAGGTCCGGAGTGCGGCTTTTGATGGGCTTGAACGGACCGCGCACCTCGCGTTTCGCGTCCGGCTTCATGTCAAAGGTCTCGAGCTGGCTCGGCCCACCAAACAGGAACAAAAAGATCACCGACTTAGCCCTTCCACCCACGAAAGCTGGCTGGGCTTCTTGCGCGGCGAGAACACCCGGCAACGTCATGCCAAACAAGCCTGTTCCGCCAATCTGCAACAGCTCACGGCGCGTGACGCCGGAGCAGTTGGAGCGAGATGTGCCGTTGATGGTAAGCATGGCGTCATGGGCTACGACCCCTCACGCCAGCTCCTTTCCGAGTTGCTCAAGATCAGATCAGATTTCTTTCTGCCTCCCTTTTTTCCTCCATGGTGTGGCAGAATGACGAATCTGGGACTGGGGGTTAGAACCGGAAGCCGATGTTTAACATCACGCCGCTCATGGCGACGTCGTAGGTGAAGCCGCCTTTGGCGTAGTCCACGGCCATGTATTTGTAGCCGAGCTCGACGGTGGTCTTGCCGCTTTTGCTGAGGTGGTAACCGAGGGCACCGTAGGCCTGCCAGACGAGGTCGCTGCTGACGCCGAAGCCGCCGACGTCGGCCTTGGCGACGGCGTAGAGGCGGTCGGTCAGATTGTAGTGGGCACGCATGCCGACGAAGGGGTCCACCCAACCGGCGGTTTGGGAGAGTTGATCGGGGATGGCTTCGTGCAAAGCGGACTCGATGGCGGAGGCGAGTTTTTTATTGGCTTTCTCGACGGCACTTTTGGCGCGGCTGCGGGCGCTGGAGCGTGCGGCATCAAGCTCGGCGCGGGCGGCGGCCAAAGCGGTGCGGGCTTGTTCGATCCGACTGCGGACGGTGGCGGTAGCGTTTTGAAGCGTGGCGATGTCCTGCTGCGCGGCGGTGACTTTTTGCTCGAGTTGTGCCTCGAGAGCGCGTTGCTCGAGGCCTGTTCTGACGGCGTTGCGCAGGGCGGCCTGGATGCGTTCACTGTTGCGGATGACCTCGACGAGCTTCGGGTGGGAGGCGGCGATGTCTTGCAGATTTCCAACAAGGTCTCGGACCTCCGCGCCTTTGGCTGCGACCTGGGCTGCGATCTCACTCCTGCCCTCGGTGGCTTGATTTCTGACGGATGTGGCGCGGGAGGTGGCCTCGGCAAGACGATCTGAAACGAGATGGGTGATCTGGCTTGTGAGGGAGCCTTTGGCACTGGCGGCTTTGGAGCTGGCGATGCTGGAGATTTCATCGACCACGCGGTTCACGACGGCATCACTCAACCTGCGGGAGAGTTGCTCGACGCCGGAGTCACTGACATGGAGACTGAGCTCTCCGCCGACGGACATGTAGCGAGCACCGGCATAGAGGTCGAGGAATCCGCGATCACTCTCCCAGACGCGGTAGAAGAGGGCAGCCTCGGCAACGATCTGCTCGACGCTCAAACCGACGGAGTCGAGAAGAGGGCCGGGGGTCTGAGCGTCCATGGACATCTTGAGGTAGAGTCCATCAACCCACCCACCCCAGCGGCCTTTTCTGGCCTCGATATTGAGCATCGCGATCATGTCGAGATTTCTGAGGATGTCTTTGAGCGGGACATCCGTCTCTGCGGTGAATCCGCGCACACCGGTGGTGCCCTCCAATCCTGCCATCCAGCCGTAGGGACTCAGGGTGATCTCCCACGGATCAATCGTGGGTGAGATCGCAACAGTCGGTGGGGCTTTGGGAGCCGGCGTTCCTGCAAGCAGGGCCGTAGCAAGGGCGAGCTGGCAGACGAGATGTTTGGCGATGGATGAGGTCATGGGAGAGGCGAAATAAAGACTGGGAGGATGAGTTTTACAATGAGGAGCCCGGCTGACCCATGAGCAGCGGTGCCACGTGGTCGCGGATGAAGTCTTCCTTCACGTTGTCAAAGTGATGGTCTTTGTCTCCGTCCTTCCTGAAGTCCTTGCTGTAGGGGATGGTGACGATTTTTTCGGCGTAGAGCTTCTTGGTCTCTTCGGTGGCTCCGGCAGGAAGAATAAATCCTTTGATGCCTGCGCCGGGGTCGTGACGCTTCCGGTCGGCGGTGCCCGAGAACTTCATCATTGTCCCGACCATGTGGTCGTGGGTGGAGGTGATGATGTAGAGTTTACCCTTCACCCGCTTGAGCGCCTCGGTCAGGTCGTAGTCACGGCTGATGGACGTGCCCAGCAAGACAACCCGATCCACTGGCGCGTTGACCGATAGCTCCTCAAGCGCGAAGATGGCCTCGGCGGTGCCTGCGGAGAAACCGAGCAGACCCAGCGGAGCACCGGGGTAGTCTTTCTGGTAGCGCTGAATGCTGGCGGCTCCTTCCTTGGCCTTGGAGCGCTTGTACTCGACGCTGGCATCTTGATCCTTGATGAGTCCCTTGCCGGTCTCCCACGAGACGATTTCACCCGCACCGCGATAGCCGGCATCCAGCATTCCTTTGATGACGCCGTCCGCGTAGTTCGCCTTGGTTGTGCCGCCACCGGCTCCGTCGAAGTAGAAGATACAACCTTGGGCGAGGCGTTCTTTTCGATCGGCGCGGAATTTGAGATCCGAGACGGGTTTGGATGAGCATCCGATGGACGAGGCGAGCAGGAGCAGGCCGAGAGCGGATGGGCAGAGGAGTTTGTTTTTCAAGGGAGGAGGGGTTTCGGTTGCTGACCGATTCGGGGGAGATGAACCGAGTGGTCTAGAATGACTAGTTGGACAACGCCTTTTTCACATCGGACTCCTTCTTGGCTTCTTCCGCCTCTGCTTTGACGGCGGCTCCGACGGGCTTCACGTCCACGGTGACTTGGATGAGCTTACCTGTGAAAGCGTTGTCACGCTCCTTGTAGTCTGCTGTGACGGGCGTTGCGTCATCCACGCCCGCAGCCGCGGTCTCGTCTGCTGAGAAGATGCCGAGTTGTGTTTGTTCGATCCGGCCACTGGCGACTTTCTCGCCGTTGACCAGCAGAGTGGCCAGGCCGCCTTTGCCAATGCCACCGCCGTCGTAGTCAAAGTTCATGCGGACGGTAGTCTTCCCCGTAGCCAGCGCGGTGGGAGCGGCAACTTTGTATTCCTGCAAGCCTACAAAGTTGTAGCAATAGGTGGGCTTGCCGTCTTTGAGATACAGGCTCCAGCCGCCGAAACGTCCGCCCTGCGCAAGGATCACGCCATTTGCGCCGCCTTCGGGGATGTCTACATCGGCGGTGATCGAGAGGGAGCGGTTTTTGATGTTGATGAAGACGTTTTCGCTCATGGAGTCCATGCCTGCTCCGAGTGTGAGCGAGGTGCGCTCGCCCATCAAATCAGGTCTTCCCGCTGATGACGCGACCATGCGTTCCATCAGGCGGTCATCGATGGGCAGCGCGCGATACTTGCTGGCGTCTCTCATGAAGATGGCCTGCAGTTCCTTGAGCTTGGCTGGATTTTCGGCGGCGAGGTTATTAGTGAGGCTGAAATCTTTCGTCGTATCGTAGAGCTCCCAGATGTCCTCGGCCAATTTTCGACGCGGCGTTTTCTCCCAGGGGGCACGGTGGACAGTGCCGGCGAACCAGCCGTCGTGATAGATGGCGCGGTTGCCGAAGATTTCGAAATACTGGGTCTTGTGGGTGCTTTTGGCCTCGGGCTTGTTGAAGCTGTAAACCATGCTGACGCCCTCGATGGGTGACTGGACGATGCCGTTGACGCTCTTGGGCTCGGGCAGGCTGGCGGCTTCGAGCACGGTGGGTGCGACGTCGATGACGTGGTGCCACTGGGTGCGCACTTGATGGGTGGATTTGATGCCTTTTGGCCAGGAGACGATCATGCCATTGCGCGTGCCACCGTAGTTTGAGGGCATTTGCTTGGTCCACATGAAGGGCGTGTCACCCGCGACGGCCCAGCCTGCGGCCATGTGTGGATAGGTCGTCGGTCCGCCCCACTCGTCGTAGTGTTTGAGCATGTCTTGCACGGACTCCTGCACATTGTTGAAGTAGGTCATCTCGCTGAACATGCCGTTCATGCCGCCCTCAGCGCTGGTGCCGTTGTCACCCATGATGTAAAAAATGAGTGTGTTATCGAGCTGGCCAATCTCGCCAACGGCGTCAAAGAGGCGGCCGATCTCGTCGTCTGCGAATTCACCGAAGGCTGAGTAAACCTCCATTTGGCGGGAAAAGAGTTTCTTTTCGTCAGGGCTCAGTGTGTCCCAGTCTTTGATGCCATCGGGTTTATTGGCGAGCTTGGTGCCTTCCGGCACGACCCCGAGGGCGATTTGGCGGGCGAGCGTCTCATTGCGCAGCTTGTCCCAGCCGCCATCGAAGCGGCCCTTGTTTTTGGCGATCCATTCGGCAGGCACATGATGCGGTGCGTGGGTGGCTCCGGGTGCAAAGTACATAAAGAAGGGCTTGTCCGGCGTGAGCGACTTTTGGAATTTCATCCACGAGATGGCCTGGTCGGCCATGTCGGTCATGAAGTTATAACCAGGGCGATGTGGCGTGGGGATGCGCGCCATGCCGTCGTAGATGGTGGGGTTCCACTGGTCGGTCTCGCCACCGAAGAAGCCGTAAAACTTGTCGAAGCCCGAGCGCGTCGGCCAGCGGTCGGTCGGGCCGGAGACGCTGACCTCCCAGGGTGCCGTCTCGTGGTTTTTGCCGAAGAAGGAGGTGCTGTAACCATTCAGGCGCAGCATTTCGGCGAGGGGCGCGACGCTGTTTGGGCGCTGCCCCGTATTGCCTGGGAACCCCGTGGCCGTCTCGGTGATGCTGCCCATGTTGTTCATGTGGTGATTGCGTCCAGAGAGCAGGGATACCCGCGTGGGCGAGCACAGCGCGGTGGTGTGAAAGTGATTGTAGCGCAGTCCCTGGCTGGCAAGGCGGTCTGCCGAGGGCATCCGCACGGGGCCACCGAAGGCGCTGGGCATGCCGAAGCCCATGTCGTCAACAAGCACGATGAGCACGTTCGGCGCACCTGCCGGAGCCTTGACCTCGAAGCGCGGTGGAGCCTTGGCGTCGCGGGCGTCGAGCACCGTGCTGCGAGGGTGGTCCGGCTCCGGGATGGGCAGTGAGGTGCGATCCAGTCTGTCCTTTCCTGAGGCACTGAGCGCAAGGCCGAATGCTAGAACGAGGTGTCCATATTTCAGTTTCATAGGATTATTTGAGTGATTTTTGACGCTTCAGTGTGATGCGATTGGTCGGCGGGAACCATTGAAATCGCTGCGCCTGTTTATGCTTTCCTGCGTCAAAATTGTCTCTTGGCTCCGTCTGGCTTCATGACGGCGCGGGTGTTTCGTTTGGATGTGAGATGCACCGCAGGCGGTTCCTTCCTGGCGGTTGGAAACAATGGAACCGGCCTCTTCGGCCAGATGAACATGCGTCTTCAGAAAAACCAAGTGAAGCCTAGAGAGCCTTTCCAGGCTAGGGACTCGTCAGTGAGCGGAATCTCAGCGCCGAGTGAAAGGGCATATTCTTTGTGAGCACCCAGCAGGCGGGTGAGGCCAAACTCCAAGCGGTGGCGGTCGGTGTCATGGGCGAAATTCCATCGAGGCTTGTAGCTGGTGAAAGCAGAGAGTTTTTCGCCAAGCTTCAGAGTGAGGGGAAGTCTGATCTCCAAGGATGAGACATCTTGGGTGCCCTCGTCACGGGGGGTGAAACTGTACTCGAAGCTGGTTCCAATTTGAATTCGGTCGGTCAAGCTCCATCGCATCGAGGCCAAGGGGCGCAGTTCAAAGACTCCGTCTCCGAGGAGTTCGGAGGCCGTGGGGAATTTTAAATTCATACCGAGACCCCAACGGGTGGAATCCGTGAGGTGACCTGCGAATCCGAGTCGGGTCTCCAGGTCTCCCCAGCCTGCGTCATCACCCTCGTTCGTATCCACCCACCGCCACGGCACTTCCAATTGGGCACCGAAGGTGATATCCTCGCTCACTCGCAAGGCACCACGGACGTTCCAGAGCCATTTTTCACTGGAGTCGCCATCTGCTTTTTCCTCGTACTCATACTCCGTGAGTATCCGCCGGCTCAGAAGGGTGGGATCATAGGGCTGCAACCACGCACGACCTGGGTAGCGGAGTGAGATGTGGGCATCCTCTCTCGGGGTATCGGCCCGCGAGAGAGGAATCAACATGAATCCAAGCATCCCAAGACGGAGTGCGGTGTGCCGTTTCCTATCAGGTGGAGCTTGAGCGCGAGACTTCACGGTTCTGCGAAGTTGGGACTTTCTCAATAGGGGCGCGCGGGCACGACAGGGACGCCATTGGAGATGACGCAGATCGTGTAAACCGTCTGACCGTTGATGTAATACGGGTAATAGTAAGTGCCGCTGCAGAAGTAGAAATTCACACCACGGAAGGGGCGGACGACGTAGCCTCCTGGCAGACCGTACATGTAGCGGTGTGGATTGCGTGGATCAAAGGGACCCCGAGGATCGAAGGGGCCGCGTGGATCGAGCGGGCCGCGTGGATCGAGCGGGCCGCGAGGGTCAAGAGGTCCACGTGGATCGAGGGGACCGCGTGGATCAAGAGGCCCCCGGGGATCGAGTGCTCCGCGTGGATTTGCCGGGCGATGGCGTGGGGCAGCCAGCGAGTCCGGCGTGAGGGTCATGAGCAGCGAGGAGGCGGCGAGGACGAGAGTGAGAAGTGAATTTGTTTTCATGATTCAGAAAGGGAAATGAAACGTGAGGTTGAAAAAGGATTAGCGGCTTTTGAGCATGGGGATCGCGCTAGAATCGGCGGCTGGTTTTTTTGAGAAGAGTTTTTCATTCACTGCTGCATTGAGCTCCCATTTGGAAAGTCGGATGTCCCAAGTTGGGTGACCCTTCATGCGGGTGAAGGTGAGGAGGTAACGGCGTGGAAGTTTGTCCTTCAGGCCGACCCAGAGATCGGCGGTCATCCCATCCTGCTCGAAGTGTATCTTTTGGCATCGAGTCCAGCCAACCCACTCCGTGCCGGTGATGCGGGCAGAAGTAACATGCAGAAACATCTGGGAGGCCATGTCTTCAGCCAGAAGCTCCGCCACCGGCGGGCGGAAACCAAAACGCTGATCGATCAGGTCAGCGACTTGCTCAATGGAAGTCGCCTTGAGAGGTGCGCAGGCGTGGTGTTTAAGTTGCGGGTGCATGATGCAAAAGGTCTTGCCATCATAAGCGATCTCGCGTGTTTCTTCGCCGGCTTGCTGAAGGACGTAGAACTGATTCGGACGCTTCACGGTCATCTGAAGCGGGCCTTTTTCCAGTCGCGCACCGACGCCTAGCGATGGGTCAAGTGCGTGCTTGGCTGTGAGCCTCAGGGTTTTGGCGGCAGCTAATTTGGTGGCGACGGCTTGGGTCAGAGTTTTGGCAGCAGGCTCAATCTCGGCGAGCGCGGAGCCAACGTGCAGCAGTCCCGCCGTCAGGTAGAGGGCGAAAAGGGGAGCAGATTTACAGATCAAGGAACGGGATGTTGTTTTCATGGTTTGGGTATTGGGATTTGCGGGTGTTCTATTTTCCGATTTGATTCAGTGCATTGACGATGGGCTCAGGGGAGATGTGGACCAGACCGGTGAAGGGGCGGTCCATTTCGAGTATCAGAAACATAGCCCCTGCGACGGAGATTGAGGATACCACCAAAGCGATGCTGGCAGTCCTGTTTGGCGGGGCAAAGATGCTGAAGCTCAAAAAGATAATCACGAGCCAGCACACCAACACCGTCAAAAGGGGAATGGAAATGGAAGACATGGCCTGGGAGTGCAGCAGGGTCCGCAATTGCCCAAGCTCAAGGGCAATGTCCAAGGCCTGATCCTTCATCGCACGCTGGAGGTCATTGGTTGGCGTGAGTTTTTGAATGCCAAGATACAAACCATCTCCGTTCTGGATCTCTGGTTTGACTTCCCCGTGAGCGTGTGACCAAATCGCAGGAAAGGAATTTCCCAACTCGGTTCGGAACCCTTTCCGCAGAGGCTCTGTCTCTTCGCCGTAGAGATGGAGAACCCGGTCAAGAAAGATCACCTTGGATGCCAGTTGAATGATTTCATTTCGAACCGTGTCATAGGAGTCCTTTGCCGAACTCACGAGCAAGCTGAGCAGGAGAGCGGCCATCGTCGCGACCAGTCCCATGGCCAGCTTCACCGTATCTTTGGTGTCGGCACTGAAGTGTGGCTCTGGCAGGTGACGTTGGATGCGCTTCCCGAACCAGGTGGCTGCGATGAGGCAGGCCAGAATAATGGCAGTTGTGACGGAGGAATTCATGCTACAAAAAAGGCCGCACCTGATAGAAACAGATGCGACCCGATGAGTCAGTTGGTTGACGTTCTTCAGTTTGGCTTCAGATCGATGGTCACTTGCTTGATGGTGCCGCCGAATTTGAAGGGTGGCTCGTAGGCCTCGTCCACGGCAGTGCCGCTGTCCTCGCCCACATCCAGGGTGCCGCCCAAGCCCAATGTGAAAGCTTGCGTCTGTTCCAGTCGGCTTTCGCCGGCCTTTTTGTCATTCACGAAGATGACTAGCTTTCCACCTTTTCCAAGGCCACCGCCGTCGTAGGTGAACTCGCCACGCAGTTTCGCGGGCCCCGCCGGAATCTTCGCGGAGGAAGTTGCACGGGCGACCGAACGACTGAGGAAGTTACCGACGAAGACCGCTTTGCCATCCTTGATGTAGAGACCGTAGCCGCCGTCGGAGCCGCCAAATGAGAGGATGGCTCCATTGCTTGAGTCCGCTGTCATTTCGATCTCTGCGGAGATGGAGAATGACTTATTCAGGATCTTAGGCGCGCTGCCTGCGGCGAGGCCGAGTGTGCCGGGATAGTAGGTGAACGAGGTGCGGTTGCCAGCCAGTGATGGGCGTCCTTGAAGCTCAGAACTCAAGCGTTCCGTCTTGCGGCCGTCCAAGGGAAGGACGTTGTATTTGGCTGCAGCTGCCCACCATTCATCCTGTAGCTGGCGGAGTTTGAGGGGGTTGACCGCCGCCAGATCGTTCGCTTGGCTGAAGTCCTCATCGAGGTTATAAAGCTCCCATGTGGCGGTGTCTGGATCCGCAGGCTTGGGGCTGCTTTCCCACGGGACACCGGTCCGCGAGGCGGCCCACCATCCGTCACTGTAGATGGCGCGATTGACCATCATTTCAAAGTATTGGCTGCGGCGACGTCCCGGTGCTTTTGCGTCTTCAAAGCTGTAGACCATCGACACACCTTCGATCGGCTTTTGGGCCACACCATTGAGCATCGTCGGGAAGGTGATTCCGCAGGCTTCGTAGATGGTGGGCGCGATGTCGATGACGTGATGGAACTGCGAGCGCACGCCGCCCTTGTCCTTGATCCGGGCGGGCCAGGAGATGGCGAGCGGATTGCGCACACCGCCGAGGTGGGAGGCGATCTGCTTGGTCCATTGGAAGGGGGTATTCATCGCATGGGCCCAGCCTGCGGGGAAGTGATTGAAGTGCTTCGGTCCACCGAGCTCTTCCATGGCCTTGAGGTTGTCTTCCAGCTTCTCTGGCACGCCGTTGAAGAAAGAGTTCTCATTCAAAAGACCCACCAGACCGCCCTCGGCGGAGGCGCCGTTGTCACCCACTTGATAGAGGATCAGGGTATTGTCTGCGTCTGGGAGCGAGCGGACGACATCGAGCATGCGACCCATTTCATAGTCCGTCTCATCCGTGAAAGCAGCGAAGACTTCCATCATGCGGGCGAAGAGCTTCTTCTGATCCGCCGACAGAGAGTCCCATGCGGGAAGTTCTTTCGGACGCGGGGTGAGCTTTGTGTCCGGGGGCACGACGCCGAGCTTCTTCTGCCGCTCAAAGGTCTGCTCGCGATACGCATCCCACCCCATGTCGAACTTGCCCTTGTATTTCGCGATGAATTCAGGCCGCACATGATGCGGAGCGTGAGTGGCACCCGTGGCCATGTAGAGGAAGTAAGGCTTTTCTGCGTCAATGGAGCGGGTGCCGCGCAACCACGCGATGGACTTGTCCACGAGGTCTTTTGTCAGGATGTAGTTCGGGTCCTTCGAGCGAGGAACCAGATTGTGGTTCTCATAAAGCGTCGGCTGCCACTGATCGGCGTCACCGCCCATGAACCCATAAAAATAGTCAAAGCCCAAGCCGCTCGGCCAGCGGTCGAAGGGTCCCACCTGACTCGTTTCCCAGTCTGGTGTGTTGTGATTTTTCCCGAACCAAGAAGTGGCGTAACCGTGCTGACGCAGCACTTCGGCGATGGTGCCCACATTTTTGCCGATGATGCCCGTGTAGCCATCGTAACCCGTCGCAGCTTCGGTGATCACCCCATTACCGGTTGAGTGATGATTGCGGCCGGTGAGCAAAGCTGCACGCGTGGGCGAGCAAAGTGCCGTGGTGTGATAACGCGTGAAGCGCAGGCCTTCCTTGGCCACACTGTCGAGCGCGGGCGTGGGGATCTGCCCGCCGAAAGTGCCGAACTGACCGTAACCCGCGTCGTCGATCAGGATGAGCACAATATTCGGTGCGCCCTTCGGCGGACGCACCAGCTTCGGAAACTGGGGAGGATCGCTCTCGGCGATGGTTCGGCCGATGTTGCCCTTATGGCGGAAGTCTTCGAAAGGAAGAACCGTGCTCGTTTCGGGTGCCACGGATGTGACGCCCTTAGCACCCGGCTGCTGTGCCTGAGAGAGGATGCTGATGCCGAGAAGTGTTGCGCCTAGCGCGACGCCGACGAATCTATTTTTCGTTTTCATGGGATGTTTATCGGGAGGAGGTGGAACGTAGTTCTAGCATTGATGAAACAGGATGGAATGCCAAATTTTTTCTGAGCACTCGATTTTCTCGGACCGAGCCTCGTCGCTGAATGAGTAGAGGTCTTAAAATCGAATGCCCACTCGAGTGCCGAGCACCACAACGGTGCCCGCCCGCGGGATCGCAGAATCGATGACTTGGGCATTCAGTGTCAGATTCATCCAGCGGGTGAGTGCGATGTTGTAGAAAAACTCGCCACCGATCTCATCGTCCAATCCGAGGGCCGCAGTGAGCGCGCCGTCTGCGAGTTTCTGATAGTAAGCGCCGATGCCCCAGCGATCCTCGTCACGACCTCGCAGGAGTCCGACGCCACCGAGTCCAAGGGCGGCGTGTGCGCGGACGGGATTGGGATTTCCATCCGACAGACCGGCTCGGGCAAAGATGCCCATGCCGCGTTCCTCGTCTCCGGTGAGGTACTGGTAGCCATTCCAAAAAAGGGCCCAACTGTCTTTCTTCGTCTCGATCTCCTCACCCGCAGCGAGTTCCTCGAGGATGATGCGGGGATTGGTTCCAAAAGGCGCTCGAGGCTGATTGATGCTGTAGAGGCCTCCAAAGACCATGCCGCTGGGCTTGTCTCCTATTTGGTATTCAAATTCCCACTCGGTGCCAAAGGTGGTGCCTTCATACAGGGAGAAGGGATCCTTGCCCGCTGTTTCCTCAGATCCCACCACGGTGAAGCTTCCTTGAAGGCCCTCGGTGGGGATGATGACCACTCCGCCGCCGAGTGTCACGGCAGGCACCGCGTGCGCCTCCACGGGCGAGTAGAGAAAGCCCATGTTCATGAAGTGTTGGGTGGAAATGGCATCGCCTGTGATCGGGTTGTTATCGCCGTAGGTGGTGTTAATCAGGCCACCGACGATGCCGATTTTCTCCGTGATGAATTGCACGAAGGCGAGTTCTGTCAGCGCCCAGACTTCACTGCCGCCGCTGCCTTCAACGAGGGGGAAAAGGGCCTGATTGTTCACAGGAGAAGTGGCACCAGCACCCCGGAGGACACTGTCACCCCCTCGGCCCTCGAGGCGGACTTTAAGCGTGCCCCCATTCCAGAGCCCCGCCTTCTCGGTATCGAGTGCGAGATTCAGATTGGCAGAAAAAACGCTGCCTGAATCGTTACCGATGTTTAAGCCACCCCTGGCCACGCCTTGGTAGCTGTAGATGCCATTGAGATCGATGCTGAGACCGCTTTCTACCAAGCGGGCACGCGTTCCTCCCCAGTCGCCCGTCAAACCCAAGTCTAATGAGGGCTCGTCAGCTATCGTTGAAGGGGCAGGCGGAGAGGAGCCTGCCCACAGAACACCAACCGCAAGACAGGTGCTGGCGATGAGGATCGATTTCATCGGGAGAAATCAGCGATTCTATTTGGGGAAAAGCAAAACAAGACCCGCGCGCAAACCCCACTCGGGGCCGCCGTCCGGTCCTTCGAGGTAGTAGCGGCCACCCACGAAGGCCTGCATCGGTTGACTCCCCACTTTGAACAGCTGTGAGATGACGAGATTCACCGGCACACTCCATTGCTGGCCAGTCCAGTCGTAGGTGGTTTCTGAGTTGACGGTGAAGGTTGTCTTGGTGCTCGTGATGTAGGAGACGAAGGGCTGAATGAAGGTGGCGTTCACCTCGGCTCGCGCGGTATCTCCGGCATAGGACCAGAGGTGATTGGTTAGCAAACCGAAAGTCCACGGACCTTTCTGGCGTAAGGCCAGCGCCGTGGGACCTGCGCCCCATTGTTCGCCGCCGAGCTGACTGTCCGTTGCGGTGGGCCAAAGGGCCACCGGTCCCGCCGCTAAGATCCAGCCGCCCACGGGTTTTTTCGGTGAAAAGAAGAAGCTCTGCACCGTGTCTCCGAGACCGCTCGCGTCATCGATGCCGGGAGCTGGGGACTCGGCATCGATCACTGGCAAAATGGTGCGCACGATCAGGTTCCACTCCTCATTTAAACTCAGCGGGATGACCGGCTGGATGTTCAGGGTGAAGCGGGTGGCATCATTCACGCCGATGCCGAAATCCCAGTTCGCTTGAAAGGGCACGGAGATCAGGCTGGCCACGGGATTGGCCAACTGCTGAGCCAGGTCTGGCTCAGCCGCTGCCTCCTGCGCCTGGGCGGAGATCGAGAGCAGCAGGGCGCAGGCTTGGAGAGGGAGTTTTTTCACGGGAGTCTGGGAATCAGATTAAAACCTAACTTCAAGTCCAATGACCGGACCGTGAGTCACGGTGTCGAGGGAGAAGTTTCCGCTGGTGTAATCGATGCCGAGTCCGCGATAGCCGAGGGCGACGGAAGTCGCTTCGTTCACATGGAGGCCGAAACCCGCGAAGGCTTGCCACACGAGGTCTGAATTGGCACCGAAACCGCCGATGTCGGCATTGTAGCGGAAGAACACTTTGTCACTTAGCTCAGCCTGGCCGCGGATGCCGATGATCGGGTCGATCCAATCGGTATCGCGACCAACAGAGATCTCTCCGCCACTCACAAAACGACCCGTGAGATCGGCCTCAAGGATGGTGATGCGAGCACCCACGAACACATCCATGTGATAGCTATCTGTCTGCACCGCGCGGTAGGCCACGGCTGGAGTGATGAGCCATTGCTTTTGCTCGTAGCGGAAGCTGTCAAAGATCCGACCCCCGCCGCCGATGTCTTGGGACGTTTTGCCATAGATGACATCCACGCCAAAGGACCACTTGCCGAATCCGGCCTCGAGCAGACCCATGTAGGCCATGTCGAGCGAGTCGATTGTGTCACTCATGCTGATGTCAACGGGTGCGGACAGCGGACCGATGCCGACATTGCCATCAATGGCAGTCACCCATCCGTAGGGAGCCGCGCGGAACCACCAACCATCGTTGGTGGGCGCAGCGGGTGTTACCATGGGCGTAGGTGCAGGAGTGCCGGCGTGGGCACCAAGGGTGAGAGCGAGCAGTGCGAGGAGGCTATGTGTTTTCATGGGTGGGTTGGGTTGGACTTAATAAATGTCGATGTCGATGGAGCCGATGGGTGGCGGCGGGGCGGGGTAACCTCCGTTGACGTTAATGTCGATGTAAACGGTGCGGCCCATGTACATGTAAGGGTAGTAGAAACGTGGACCCACGCGGTAGTAGCGGTAGCCACCGTAGGCAAAAGGTAATGCTCCACCGGGAAGACCGTAGCAACCGCGACGGCGGGCCCGTGAAGTCTGGCGTCCCGCCTGGCGGGAATTGCGTGCGCCTTGACGGCCAGCCATCCGATCCACGGGCAAAGCCTGGGATTCAGAAGGAGTGAGAGCCGCAACGGTGACGAGGGCGATGGACAGAGTGGGGAGCGCTTCACTGAGAGTCATCAACGCAGTGAGGCTGAGAACGAGAATTTTTTTCATGGTGTTCGAGGTGGAGGGAGGATTGAGGGGATTAGGGAAGGGTGATCATTTCCAGCGCACGGCTGCCTGAGGGGGCTTTGACGCTGAGCTCAGCATCCGAAACCGGGGCATCGAGTTTCCATTGGCTGAGGGTTGCCGTGGCAGTTAGAGGAGCGCCGCCTTCGCCATTGGGGTAAGCGAAGGAAATGCGTCGGGGCAACTTATCACCCGTGGCGACCCACAGCTGCCAGCTGAGACCATCCTGCTCGAACGCGAGGTGATCACAAACCACACCGCCGATGCTCTCGGTTCCGACATGCTTGCCTGTTTTCACACCCGTCAAAAGATGGGCTTTCGGGCGGTTCACCAGGAGCTCTGCCACGGGCGGCGTCACACCGTAGATGGACTGGATGCCGCTGACTGCGCGGTCGATGTCACCCGCTGCCGTTGCCGTGCTGTGGGTGCCCGCTGCGAGGTCCACAATGGTGAGTTGCTTCCCATCAAATCCGATCTTTCTCGCGCCCTTGTTGGTCTTGAGTTGAGCAGCGAGATGATCTGGACGGCGGACAACGACGGACCCTTCGGCCGATTCCGACACATCCACTCCGGCGTGAAATCCAGGGGAATTGCGCCTCGTGGCACTGACGCGGAGAGTCTTGGCCGCCGCCAGCTTGTCACACATGGCCGTGAGGGCCGCGTCTGTTTTGGCATCAAGTTTTGCCGTCGGTGTGGTGGAGCAGGAGGACAGAAGGGCCGCGCCTGCGAGGGCGAGAACAAGTGAGAACGGAAGTTTCTTTTTCATCAGGGGGTGGGTTGTGGGTCTAGGGTTTGGATTTCAAATGGAGATGGAGGATGCGCTTCACTTCGGCGATTCCTTGCGGGTGTTGGTTGGTCCAATGACCGCTGGGGATGATCACTTCACTTTGTGCGCCGTCGAGGTGACTGCTCCAATAAGGCACGATGCCGTCACTGCTCACGGGCTGGGTGTGACTGAGATTTCCCCCTTTGCCGCGATCTCCCAGGATGGTATGGAAAGGGATGCCGGGCGCGAGAGGCAACTTATCAAGGTTCTTCACAAAACGGTTTTCAGGATTGAGGAAATCGATGCTGTTGGGCATTTTCTTCAACTGCTGACCCGTGGAACTGGGATTGGCCTGAGAGAGGACGTCGGTGATATCATCCACCATGTTTTTGGGACCGCCGATTAACTTGGCACCCATGCGGCCAAAGAAACTCGTGGCCATGTTGGCACCGCGATGAGAGGGAGAGAGAAAAATAACTCGCGAGATGTCGGTGCGGTGTTTGAAGATCAGCGCATTGGACATGACCTGCCGTGTCTCCTCGGTGAAGTTCATTTGGGCGGGAGGCTTGGGGTAGGTCGCATCCCAGAGCGCCATGCCACTGTCGGTCATGAGGGTGCGGCTGATCATGCCACCCATGCTGTGACCGAGAAGCACGATCTCTTTGTGTCCAGGACAGCGAGCTTTGATGGCATCCATTTGCTTGCGGAGGATCGAGGCCGAGTAGGGATAAGGATAACCCGAAGGGTAACTGAAAAACCAAACCTGATAGTTCTGCCGGATGACGGGATCCGCGCGGAGCGTCTCGATCATGGGCGCCCAGGTAGCCTGAGAGTCGCCCAGACCGTGGATGCAGAGGATTGGGATCTTCTTCGGATCGTAGGGCTGCAATCGCGCGAGGCGCGGTCCTGTGGCAAATTGGTCCGGCTTGAATAAGCCGCCCAGCTCTTTTTTCCTCGGTTTCAATTCCGCGAGCGCTAAGGCGATGGGGGCCGTGAAATTAGCCGAGAGGGGATAGCTCTGGCCTGCGAGGCTGACGGTCTCGATCGTGAGCGGATCAATCAGAGCCGCCGTGCATTGGCTGCCGTTGAACTCCACGACACCCGTCGCCCCATAATAGGCATGCTTGCCTTGGGCAAAGGGGTCCAGCGTCGTGATATCAAAGTCACGCGTGTTGACAATGACCGGCGCGCCGATGCCCTCCTTCACACAATGATCGACCACGAGTCTGCCTTTGAACTCAAAACGATCTGCGGGTCGGATTTGGAAGATCGACGGGTCGAGCTTTAGCTTCTTGAGAGCCTCGGCTTGAAAGGACAGATTCCACGTCTGACTGGCACCCGGGCATTGCAATGGCGTTTTCCAAGGCTGCAAACCCGCATCATTGATGACCTCAAACACACGCGCGACGGCAAAGTTATAGTCTGCACGTGCTCGGTTGTCGGATGGGTTTCCTTTGAGTGCGGTTCCTGCTGAAGCGGCTGCATCCAGGTAGTGTCCGATCTGGGTCAGCGGCAGTTTGGCTGATTGTTTTTGTGCCAGTGCGATCAATTGCCCAGCAGCAGAAGAAGATCGGTAAGAGGTTCCCTTCTGGATGACCTTGGAGTAATGCGAGCAGCCAGAAAAAGCGAGTGTCAGAACGAGCAGCAAGCCCGGCAGCGTGCGGAGGGGGTAGGAGAACATGGCAGGGAGGATCGGGAGGTGAGTCTTCAAAGGAGGAGGTTACCTGCGGTAGCCGTATCGGTAGGGATATCCCATGGGTCCCACGGACCCCCAGCCACCCCAGGCGCTCCAGTTCATGGAGTTCATGGCCGCCATCTGGTTCATTTGTGCCGCTTGCAAGTTGGCATCACTGATCTGCTTCTGAAGACTCAGCTTCTGGTAGGCCTGATACTCCGCAGGTCCCCCCACGAATGCCTGATTGTTCTCCACGTCCGGAAGAACGTAGTAGGTCTTCCCCTGGTAGCTGATCTGGCTCATCGTATCCTTCGGCAGCTTGGGCAGAAGCTCGATGTGCTCGGGCTTCACGGGCGTGATGGCCTTGAAGCCGGCCGCGATGGCGAGGTTCTGTTTCTCTTTGATGGCACTGGCGCAGCCCACCGTGAGCAGGATAAGCGCGACAACGGCGAGGATCTGAATTCGGGTCTTCATAGGGATTTGAGTTGGTGGATTTTGGTGTTTTAAGCGAAAAGGGTTCTTTCGCCAAGACAAATGAATGTCGGGAGCAGGATTGATGCGCAGCTTGAAACGAAGACGTGCGGACTCTCAAAAGCCCAGGTGCTCCTGATCGGCCTTCCCCAGCATCAACTGTAGTCTGAATGCTATCCAAAAAACGAACCGTCCCGATCAGGGCAAAACGACGGTCTCGCGGAAGCAGCCTTTTTTAACGAACGGCTCATTCCCCCCACAAACCCAAATCGAATGCGCGAATCGGCACCTGAGCTGCAGGCTTTGTTGAGCTTTTCAGCCAAGGCGACTGAGAGGGCTTAGCGGTCCATCGTTGAGGGATTGCCTTTCGCTTGCCGGAAGTCCAACAGCACCTTTCGCGAGGACCGATGGATGAGCACTTCGAGTGTGGGGTCGATGGTTTCTTGAGCCCCTGCGCTCGAGTAGTCTCCCGTCAACTCGGCCCGAAGCAGCGGATAGGCTGGAAAGACTCTCAAAGTCAGGTTCATGACAGGGAGGTGCATCCGCCCCGGGAAGACTGGTTAGGACTTCTTTTTCATCACGAGGCGATAGATGATGAGGA
This sequence comes from Prosthecobacter debontii, assembly GCA_945869695.1. Taxonomy (GTDB): domain Bacteria; phylum Verrucomicrobiota; class Verrucomicrobiia; order Verrucomicrobiales; family Verrucomicrobiaceae; genus JAIBCL01. The sequence goes on along the minus strand of CAMBPV010000004.1, from coordinate 24,316 downwards.
GCACGATGGCACCCATGGTGGCGATGAAGATGCCGCCGAGGTCAAAGGACTCGATTTTTCCGAGTCCAACGAAGGTGCCGAGGTAACCGCCGATCATGCCGCCAACGATGCCGATGACGGCGGTGACCATGCATCCGCTCGGGTCTTTGCCCGGCATGATGAATTTAGCGAGTGCACCGGCGATGAGGCCGAGAAAGATCCAAGAGATGATGCCCATAGTTTTGTTTGATTTGGTGTTATTCTGATTGTCGGTTGAGAAGGAAAGTGGAAGTGAGTTTTAGGCTCAAAGTTCCCGTGCTGAGAAAGTATCGCCCTTTGAAAAGTCACCGGACTCCAAGCCTTTTCGGAACCAGCGGATGCGCTGAGCCGAGGTGCCGTGGGTGAAGGAGTCTGGCACCACGTGCCCCTGAGCTTCTCGTTGAAGTCGATCATCGCCAATGGCGCTGGCCGCATTCAGAGCTTCCTCAAGGTCGCCCGATTCGAGGATGTTCCATTGCCGCTGGGCGTGGTGAGCCCACATGCCGGCGAGGAAGTCCGCCTGAAGCTCCAGTCTCACGGATATTTGATTGTATTCCACTTCACTGACTCGGCCCCGCATCGCGTCCACTTTATCGGTGATGCCGAGCAACTTTTGCACGTGATGACCCACTTCATGAGCGAGAACATAGGCCTGGGCAAAATCTCCGGGGGCCCGGAAGCGCTCTTTCAATTCGCGGTAGAAATCGAGATCCACATAGACCTTCTCATCAGCCGGGCAGTAGAACGGGCCAGTGGCAGAACTCGCGAGACCGCAGGCGGAATTCACCCGACCGCTGAAGAGAACGAGTTGCGGCTCGACGTAAGTCTTTCCCATCCGCTGGAACTGCTCACTCCAGACTTTCTCGGTGTCGGCAAGCACAACGCTGACAAATCTTGCCAGCTCATCCTGCTCTCTCGAGGGAGCAGTGCCGGCTCCGGGGGATGAAGTCTGCCCGGAGCCCACATTGCTCTGAAGGGCAAGATTCAATACCTCCTTCGGATCCGCTCCCAACAGCAAGAGGATCCCCAATACGGCGAGGGTTCCCAATCCGCCTCCCATGGCGACTTTCGCAGGTGTCGCCCTCCTGCGGTCTTCGACGTTCGTGCTTTGTTCTCGATCTTGCCAGCGCATATCAAAAGGGGCTTAAGGGTTAGGGAAAGCGGATTTCACGTTCACGTCAACAGTTCGGCGTGAGAATGGGATCTGTATTGCGCGATCTTGTATCTCCAAAAGGGCGTGGTGCAAACCAACAATCGTCCTTCGCCCTGATAGACCTGCAGCAAGGTCTCTCCAGTCGCCGCTCTTCTCCATGGGAGTAAGGAAGGGAGACGCACCGAGTATTCGATGCCAGAGGTGCGGGCGAGAACGATCGGGCCATCGGCGATGAATTGATCGCCATGCGGACTGTCTTTGCCGAGGGTGATCTCTTCCACTGGACCCGGGGAGCAGATCATCACCTTCCCAGGACCCACGACCTTGGTCTGGAAGTCGAGGAATCCCTTGCCGGACCAAAAGGAGGTGCTGATGCGCTCGCGGTGAAACGTTTGTTTCACCTTTGCCTCGGAGCACCAGAAGGCCCCGCTTTCCACCACCCATTTTTCACCGTCTGTAAGTTCCATCACGTGGAATCCTCCGAAGGTGGATTCCAGATAGAGAGTGCCCGTTCCCGATATGGTGGGGCGCAGGGCTTCCTCTCCCGAGAGGGCTGCGCGCATCAGCCGGATCGGCCCGGCCAGTTTGCCCTTCATCTTCAGGGCACCGCGCATGTGCGACATGGCACCCCTTTCAATCACGACGGTTTCGTCAATCAGACCCACTCTCGCGTAGTTGGTCCCCTCGGAGTGTTCAATGTCGAATTTGGCCATGCGGGCAAAGAGTAGAAAGGGATTGGGTTTTCAAAGTCAGCGCTTCATCAAGCTCGAGTAAATCACCTCAAAAGCATCCGGCCCTACACTGACCTCGCCGCGGAGAGGGTGATCCATCGCTGCGACCAGAAAGATCACCATGCCGACGAAGAAGGAGAGAACACCGCCGATCACGAGATGGATGTCGAGTCTTATGCGGAAGCAGAGGATGATGAGCGTATTGATGATCGCTCCCACGGCGACGACGTACCACATCACTCCCGGAATCCCGGCTTGGATGTCGTTGATTCGAAGTCGACGAAGCAGAATCATGTCGTTGTATTGACGGAGGGTTTCGGCGTGAACGATTTCCTGTCCTTTCGTCGCCGGCTCGAACTGCGTCAGCACCTGCTGAAACTCGTCCATCATCTGCACGCTTCCCTGCGGGATCTGGCCTTTGCGCTGGGCGGGCCAAGCTTTGTCGATGACAAAACGCGTGTAGTCCTGCAGGCGCTTCTGAAGTTCCGTCCGGATCGGAGTCGGATAAGCTGATACATCGCGATAAAGCGCCGCCAACGATGCCGCTTCGCGGGCGACCGTGCCCCCAAGGTTGGTGGAATTCTGGTAGGTGGCCACGGCGAGAAGTCCGAGCAGAAGACCATAGAAAACGCCGAAAGCCCCGAGCGCATAACCGATCAGATCATTGATGCCCTCCTGTGATTTGAACCAAATCTTGAGGATCGGACTGACAAAGAGGATGCCGATCCAAGTGACTCCCACGAAGAGGAGGGTGAAGAGCGAGGCGAGTTGCCAGGTGGGAATGTCGTAAATCCAGTAAAACATGAGGTAAAACGTTAACGATTCGAAGGATACGGTCTTTGTGTCAATCTGCCAGAGACTTGGGGTAGATCGCCTTCCAGTCGTCCTTCATGCTAACGACCGTCCATCCGCGCGCGGGAGCTTCATTGAGCCCTCGGTCAAGTTTGCCGATGTGGGACTCGCGGTCGTAGGCGAACTCGCGCTCGGCGTCGGTGTGGTGGATGATCATCCCGAGGCGAGGGCCTTTGCCACGGGTGGTCCATTCGAGCATCTGGAAATCGCCGTCGGAATTTCCGAAGGCGGCGATGGGGCGGCGGCCGATGTGGCGCTGGATGCCGACGGGCTTGCCTTCTTTGTCGTCATTGTGGACGAGTTCGGGCGTCTTCATGATGACGGGGGTGCCATCGCGAAGTTCGTATTTCAAACCGACGCTGGAGCCGACGACTTGCTCAGGCGGGATGCCATAGACGCGCTCCGTCCACGGGCGCATGAACTCGATGCCACCGCCGGAGACGATGAAGGTCTTGAAACCGTTGGCGCGGAGGTAGGCGAGCAGTTCGAGCATCGGTTGATAAACCATCTCGGTGAAGAGCTTGCCGGTCTTCGGGTGTTTCGCCGTCGTGATCCAGTCGGTGACGGCTTTTTCGAACTCCTCGGTGGTCAGGCCAGAGTGGGTGGCCATGAGCATGCCGACCAAGGCTTTTTCACCACCCGCAAGGGCGGACTTCAGGTCACCCTTGAGCACGGAGGCGAAGGGTTCTTTCTCTTTCCACTCCGGATGCTGCGGCGCGAGGGCCTTGATGCGGTCGAAGATGAAGAAGGCCTGAAAATACATGGGCTGCTCGGACCAGAGGCAGCCGTCGTTGTCGAAAGTCGCGATGCGTTCCGCGGGCGGGACGAAATCGGGCGAGCCTTCCTGGGTGACCTTCTCGACAAACGCGGTGATGGCCTTCTTGGGCGCGGTGTCATTCCACGAGGGGAGCGGATCTGCGGCGAGGAGCGATGGGGTGAGCAGGGCGAGGAGGAGCTTTTTCATGGGGAAGGGTCGCGGTGCTTGGGTTGCGATTCTGGGTCACAAAAAAGGGTGCCGCCGTTGCCGACGACACCCCAAGGTGAGTGGGCTTACCTGCCTTCTGCAGTCATGCCTTTGATCTGTTTCTCCAAGGAGTCCAGACTCCAGTCGCCAGGCTTTTGGCTCGGAGGGAAGTCCTTCAAGGTCATGAGGAACCTGCTGGCGACGCCTTGGAGGGGAACGAGGACGAAGGCGCGGTCAATGTACCAATCGTTGTAATTGTTGGCGCTTTCCTGAGCTTTTTCGAAGGGGTCACGGCGCAGATTGACGAGCATCGGGGCACGCAGATGCACGAAGGGCTCGCGCCACACCTGGAGTTGGAACGCGCGGTTCTCCATGTAGGTCGCCTTCCAGTCGCCGACTCGGATCGCGACGACTTCAGCAGCGTCGTTTAGATAGATGAACTCATTGCGTGGCGACTTGTCCGTCTTGCCACTGAGGTAGTCGAGCTGGTTATACCCATCGACATGATTTTTATACTTCCGGCCATTGAGCTCCACTCCGGCTTTGAGTTTTTCCTTGATGTCAGGTGCGCCAGCGGCTGCGGCGAAAGTGGGCAACCAGTCCTCATGCGAGACAATCCCATTGACGGTCGTGCCAGCAGGGAAGTGACCGGCCCACTTGATGAAGCAGGGAACGCGGAAGGCTCCCTCCCAGTTGGAGTTCTTCTCCCCGTGGAAGGGTGTGGTGCCAGCGTCTGGCCAGGTGTTGTAGTGCGGGCCGTTGTCGGTGGAATACTGCACGATCGTGTTATCTGCGACGCCGAGATCATCAATGAGCTTGAGCAATTCCCCAACGTGCATGTCGTGCTCGACCATGCCGTCGCCGTACTCATCCTGCCCAGAAATGCCGATGTGCTCAGCTTTCACGTGGGTGCGGAAATGCATCCGCGTGCCGTTCCACCAGCAGAAGAAGGGCTCGCCAGCCTTCACCTTGCGGGAGATGAAGTCCTTTGCTGCGGCCATGGATTCATCATCGATGGTTTCCATGCGTTTTTTGGTGAGCGGACCTAGGTTTTCGATCTTCTGGCCGCCTTTGCCATCCGCCCAAGTATGCAGCACACCGCGTGGGCCGAAGGTTTCGAGGAAGGTCTTCCCTGTGGCCAATTTCATGTCCTTCGGGTAGTCACGGTTCTCGGGTTCCTCCTCCGCATTGAGGTGGTAGAGGCTGCCGAGGAATTCGTCGAAGCCGTGCATGGTGGGCAGATGCTCGTCGCGGTCGCCCTGGTGGTTCTTGCCGAACTGACCGGTGGAGTAGCCTTGGCTCTTCAGCACGGTGGCCATGGTGCAGTCGGTTTTCTGCCATCCCTCGGGCGCGCCGGGCAGGCCGACCTTGGTCATTCCGCTGCGGACCGGGGCGCTGCCGCTGATGAAGGCCGCACGACCTGCCGTGCAGCTCTGCTGGGCATAGTAGTCGGTAAAGCCGACGCCTTCGCGCGCGATGCGGTCGATGTTCGGCGTCTTGTAGCCCATCATGCCGCGGTTGTTGTGGCTGATGTTCCAGGTGCCGATGTCGTCACCCCAGAGGACGAGGATGTTAGGTTTTTTTTCCGCTGCGGAGGCAGACGACACCAAGACGGTGGCGAGTAAGGCAGCGGCCCAGTAAGTGCATTTTGAGTGTGTTTTCATAGGGACATTGGTTGGAGGCGGGGACTTACTCGCAGTCGGAGTGAAGTGTGAAGGTGATGTCTTATCCATTAAACGAAAAATTCACTTTCCCTGATTTGGGGTATTCTTCTATAGTTGCGGAACGATGGGCCTCCCGAAGCCTAACCAAGCAGCTGATTTGAATGTTGGGGGGGTAACCCGGCAGTCGATCGAATTGATGGGTTTTGACCCGGAGAGACTGACGGAAATCGTGAGTGGTGCGCGCTTTGATCATCACATCCTGACTCAGGCGCCGTGTGAGGTGAGGCATCGCCGGTGGGCGCTTGGGAGTTTCTCGGTGGATGTGGGTAACTACAGTTTCCCGACTCGGGTGCTGGGGGCTTTTCCCCGGGACCGAATCTGCATCGGGTACATCCGCTCGATGAGAGTGCCGGTGTGGCTGAATGGTTTTCAGCCGAACCTGAGCTCTATCCAGCTCTATTCCGCTGGCTGTGAGTTACACTACCGGGCGGGTGCAGAAACCGAATGGGTGGCGATCGAATTTGAAGAGGAGGCGCTGCAAAGCGTGGCATTGAAGCGACTGGGACATCTACTGGAGATACCGAGCGGTGGTGTTTCGGATTATCAGGTGCCACGGGAGAAGCGCGCGACTTTTGACTCGCTGGTCGGGCGCTCGATGAGCTCTGGGCCGGATGCCTCAGTGATGGTGGAGGCGATTCTCGGGATGATCGCGGAACTGCTGAGCTTTCCTTTGGGCCGGACGATCGCGAACGTGGAAAAGAGATGGATCCGCCGGAATGAAATGCTCAGGAACGCTGACCGATATCTGAAATCAAAGTTGGCGGATCCATTTGACGGCAAGTTACTGGCGGCTGCCATGGGTGTGACTGAGAGGAGTCTTCAGCTTCATTTTCTGGCGGCCTATGGTGTGACGCCCGGACACTGGGCCCGCTGCCTAGCGCTGCACCGCGTGCGAGAGCGCCTCCGAAACAACGAGGCGACCCTGTTTTCCATCGAGGGTATAGCCCGGGACTGTGGCTTCCGCCACATGGGACGGTTCTCGGCTTACTACCAGGAATTGTTTGGTGAATACCCCTCGGAGACCCGAGGGGCTCGGCTGTAGGTCGAGAGGCGTTATTTCACGAAGAGGGGATCTTCAGGGTTCCCCTTGCTCAGGAGATAAGCGAGGAGGTCGAGGATGTCGTCCTCCTTGAGCATGTAGAGGAGGCCGGGGGGCATCATGCTAACTTTGTTTTCCTCGGTCTTCACCACCTGACGGGTGTCAACATTGGTAAAGTTGTTCGGGTCCATCATGTTCGTGCAGACCATCATGGTGGTCTCTTTCATGTTCGCGATGCGTCCGCTGACGGTGCTGCCATTTTTGAGGGTGAAAACGGTGCTGCCGTATTGATCACTGATCTCCTTGTTGGGGTCGAGGATGTGCTCGAGCAGATCACGCGGGCTGTATTTGCCTGCGACGCTGGTGAGATCGGGACCGATGGTGCCGCCCTCTTGATTGAAGCGGTGGCAGGCAAAGCAGGTGGCTGCGCCGAAGGCATTGCGTCCGTTGGCAAAGTTCCGATTCCCCTCGAGGCCGACGCCGAGTGACTTGCTGAGCTCATCGAGCGTCCAGGCTTTGACAAATTGAATGGGCTTGGAGGTGAAGCTGGGAGCTTTGGGGTCGGGCTTGGCTTCGAGCACGTCTTTGAGGGCCATTTTTTCCGCTTCGGAGAGGGTGGCGACAGCGTCTTTTTTGATCTCGTCGAGGAAGAGATCGAAGGAGGCACCGCCTTTGTAGTTGGCGGCGTGGGTGAACCACTTGAAGTAGCTCGTGCGGGTCTCGGGGGTCCAGCCCTCGCGTGCCATGCGGAGGATGCGTGCGTAGTCGATCTGCTCTTCCTGCGTGGGGGCGTCATTCACGAGCGCAGCGGCGCGGGTGACGATGGTCGTGTCTCCCAACATGACGAGGAGCTCGCAGAGGTCGCGGTCGAGTCCGGTCTCGCCCGTGGGGAAGAGGGGGCTGAGGCGGTCGAGGATGCTTTTTGTGAGCGCGTCATTGGGCTCGCCGTGGCGGCTGAAGGTAAGCCAGTAGTCGCGGATCAAGGTGTTGCGTGAGATGCGCTTGAGGGACTTGAGGTCGATGCGATTGAGCGCGGCGATGATCTGCGGTTGGAGGTCGGCGCTCTTCGTGCAGCGGATGAGGGCCATGAGGGCGAGCAGAGAGGTCCGCGGGTCTTTTTCATTCAGCGCCTTGTCCTTCCAGGAGTCGAGGGGCTGGTGCTCGATGGCGATGCGCGCGGCAAAGCGGACGAGGCGATCTGGCGAGGAAAGGTGGGGCCAGGCGGCTTCGATGGCCTTGGGGTCTTGTTTGCCGTGGAAGGCTTCGAGAGTCGTGCGGATCACCGCATCCGGACTGGGGCCAGTGAGAGTGCTCTCGGTGATCGCTTCTTTACCAGTGTAGGTCACTCGATACAAACCGGACTGAACCTTCCGACCGCCGACGCTGACATACATGGCGCCGTCCTGATTTCCGATGACGAGATCGGTGACCGGCAGGGGAGAGGCGCTCATGAATTCCTCGGCGGTGCCGGTGTAGCCCGCGCCCTTCGGATCGAGGTGCACGGCGTAGAGTTTCCCGTAACTCCAGTCCATGATGTAGAGCGCGTCCTGGTATTTGGCGGGGAACTTGGCTCCGTAGCCAAAACCGACGCCAGTGGGTGAGCCGGGGCCGATATCGACGACGGGCGGCAGACTGTCTTCCCAGCGGACGGGCCATTTTTTGCTGCAGGTGCGCCAGCCGAACTCGCCGCCGCTCTGCATCATGCAAACACGGGTGGGGCGATACCAAGGGGTGTTGGTGTCCCACTCCATGTCGGCATCGAAGCCGAAGAGGTCGCCGTGGCGATTGAAGGCGATGTCATAGGTGTTCCGGGTGCCGGTGTTGATGAGCTCCCACTTTTTGCCATCGGGATCGGTCTTGGCCACCCAGCCGCCGGGGGCGAGGACATCGCGCATGAAGCCGCGGCCGAGGAGCATGGGCTGGAGCTGATCCTCCGCCCAGTTTTGGGGGACGCGACTGGTGTCCATCGGCGGCACGGGTGTCTGATTTCCGGTCACGCAGTAGATGGACTTGCCGTCGGGGCCGACGATGAGTCCATGAGGTCCGTGCTCGCCGGCTTTTCCGGGGAAGCTTTTTAATTGTTCGACGGTGTCGAATTGGTCATCGCCATTGGTGTCTTTGCACCGGTAGAGGCCGCGCCCCTGATAGGCCTCGGCGTTCACGATGCCGTAGAGCGCACCGAAGGCATAGAGCAGGCCCTGGCAGTGGCCGAAGTCAATGCTGAGCTTCTCCACCTGAGTGTCGCTGCTTTTGCCACCGAGTGCAGGGGGTGTGATGCGGAAGAGAGCGCCGTATTGATCACTGGTGATGAGTCGGCCTTTGTCATCCTGCGTCATGGCGACCCACGAGCCCTGCTGCTCCTTCGGCACGGAGTAGAGCAACTCAGCCTTGAAGCCTTTGGCCAGTTTGATTTTCTCGACCGGCGTGGCTTGCTCGGCCAATTGGGCGAGGGCCGGTGCAGCGAGACTGAGGAAAGGGGTGAGGGTCTGAAAAAAGCGATTCATGAGCGGTTGAAGGTAACGAGGGGAAGGGGAGAAAATTACTGCCGAATCCGCAGATCACGGCCAAAGAAGCGTGACGCCTAAACAGGCGGCAAAGGTGATGGCGAATCCAATCAGGACAGGCCGGATGAAGGCCCGGGAGCCCATGGCGAGGACCAAGCCTGATTTGAAAACGAGATTGGCCATGCCTCCCGTCAGGATGACACGCCAGGCGGTGGAGGGATCGATCTGGTCTTTGTTGGCGAGACTCGCCGTCGAGAGCGTGATGGCGTCCATGTCGGTGAGTCCTGAGATGGCGCCCACGGTGTAGAGTCCTGCATCTCCAAAGTGTTTCCGTGCGTAGGAAACGGCCAGCAGAACCAGCACGTACAGGAGACCAAAAACGACGGCGCTTTTGAGCTCGGATGGCGGCGATTCCTCCGTTTTTGCACCGACGGATTTCATGGCAAAACGGTGGGTTACGGCGGCGATGAGGCCCGCCACGGCCATGACCGCTAGAAGGGGTGGAAGCATCTGAGGTATGACTTTCGGGCCGACGAGCATGACCTCGGCGATGACGCGCACAAAAACGACGGCGGATGAGATGAGGGCAATCACCGCCAAAGGCAAGGCGTGAGCGGAGGGTTCCTTGCTGCGGCGGGAGATGCTGGCGGTCGTGGCGGTGCTGGAGATGAGCCCCCCTAAAATACCTGCGATGGCGATGCCGCGCGCGTTCCCCAGGAACTTGCTGGCCAGGTAAGCCGCGAGGCTGATGCCGACGATCAAGACGACCATGAGCCAGATGGCAAAGGGATTCAGAACGCCCTCGTAGCCGTAGGACTTGTTGGGTAGGACGGGCAGGATGACCAGACCGATGAGCACGAGGCGAGCGATCTCCCGGAGGTCGTTCTCGCCGATGGCGTGCACGAGCTGGTGCAGGCTCTTTTTGCTCTGCAAAAGCACCATGACGCTGGCGGCGACCACGATTGCGACGATGCTGTAGCCCATGACGGCGATCACTCCGGTGGAAAAGGTGATGAGCATGGCGATCTCTGTGGTGAGCCCGGGGTCGGACTCGATTTGTCTCAATGAAGCGATGTAACCGGGCACGATCATGGCGCTGAAGGCCACGAGCGCCGCGGCAATGACCCACCCTCCATGAACCTGGGCCATGACTCCGCTGAGGGCCCCGAAAAGACTAGCGAGGGCGAAGGTCCGGATGCCGGCGACTGGATTATGCTCCCACTCCCGCTGAAGGCCTACCAGCAGTCCCAGCCCCAAGGAAATAGCGATGGATTGCAAAAGCACCGGGCTTTCGATGGGGGGTAGAGGCATATCGCAGCTTAAGGTGGAGGCAGAGCCGTGCGCAAGCACTCAGTCGGGTCGAGAAGGGGTCTTAGGGTCGGGTGAACTGCCGCTTGACAAATCATTGAAAACATTGAAATTTACAATAGTTATCAAATAATCTGCTAATTTGTCATCCCTGTGAAGTTTAACCCTCTCTTTTTCGGCTTTTTGTTTGCCTTGGCCTTAGGCCCGAGGGCGGAGGCGATTGTGGTGATCGATGACTTTGATACCTACAGCTTTCTCAACGTAACTGGGCCACCCTCGGGTCCAGCCTCCCTTTTTTCCAGCTATACGACTTCCGAGTCCATTGGCGGTGAGCGGGATGTGTTCATCGAGCGGACCTCGGCAAACAGCGGCGCGGTGGCCATGGACGTCTCGGGATCTGCTCTGAGCCAGTTATCCTATGCTTCGGCCCCGTCGACGAGCGGGAATCTGCGGCTGGTTTATGATGGTCTGGACGGTTTGAGCGTGCTGAATCCCACGGGTTTAGGTGGAGTGGATCTGACGCAATCGGGGGTGAACACGGGTGTTTTCCTGCGCTCGGCCTCCGACTTGGGTGCGAGCATCACTTTCACGGTCTACACGGATGCGGACCGCTTTTCAGTGGTCACGGTGCCCATCGCCGCAGACCCGAGTTTTACCTTCACGGATTACTACACGGATTTCACGAGTTTCTCCCCGGCTGGATCCTTGGGGGGTGCTAGCTTTACCAATGTGGGTGCCATAACGCTGGAGTTGAATGGCAGCACGGCAGGGACGGACGTGAGCATCCAGACCGTGGTGGCCTCTGTGCCAGAACCCGGCAGCTGTTTCCTGATTTTTGCCGCCGGTATGGCTTTGCTATTGCGTCGGAAGCCGAGTCGGATTCTGCGCTGAGGAGCCTTACGCTTCCCGCAGGAGGATCGCGTCCACGTTCACGCCATCGTAGAGGGCGTCGCTGAGGATCACGAGAGGATCACCCGGCTTGATGAGGCCTTCCGTGCGGAGGAGGTCCAGAGCTTCACGGATGCTGGCCTCGGGCTGGCCTTCGGTAAACTGGAGGACAAAGGGGTTCACGCCGCGCGCGGTGACGAGAGTGCGGCTGACGTGAAGATTCGGTGTGAAGGCGAAAATCGGGGCAAATTCAGGTCGCTGATGAGCGAGGAGATGGGCCATGACGCCGCGAATGGTGAAGACAAGAAGCTTGCTGCCCGGGATGCTATTGGCCAGAAGGATGGCGGCTTTGACGGTCTTGTGCTTGTTCGTTTTGAGAGGGGCATCGCTCGCGAATCGACCCGACGGATACTTCTGCTCGATGCGACGGATAACGGTGTCGAGCACCTCGACGCACTTGTCGGGGTAGCGCCCGACGCTGGTTTCTCCGCTGAGCATGACGCAGTCCACCTGCTCGATGACGGCATTGAAAATATCAGTCACCTCTGCACGGGTGGGCACGGGGTTTTCGATCATGCTCTCGAGCATCTGGGTCGCAACGATGACCTTCCGGCCGTGGTAGGAGCAGCGCTCGACGATCTGCCGCTGAATCAAGGGTAGGTCCTCGATCGGACACTCGCTGCCGAGATCACCACGGGCGATCATGATGCCGCCTGAGGCCTCGACGAGGGCATCGATGTTCTGGAGCGCCTGTTGATTCTCGATCTTGGCGATGACGCGGGCCTTGCTCTGCTTTTGCTCCAAGAGCAGTTGGAGGTGTTGCAGGTGTCCGGGCTCACGGGCAAAGCTGAGAGCAAAAAAATCAACGCCGAGTTCCACGCCGAGGTCGAGGTCAGCATAATCTTTCTGAGTCAGGGGAGGCAGACGCACGGGCACGCCGGGCAGATTGATGTGCCGGCGGGATTTCATTTCCCCCTTCGTCATCACGGTGCCGATGACGTGCTTCAGGGTGATCTCGGTGGCCTTGATCTGGATCATGCCGCCATCCACCATGATCACGTCTCCGACCTTGAGGTCCTTCCCGAGGTCCGGGTAGTTCACGGTGACCGAGTAGTGCGTCGAGGCGGCGACGTCGGGCTTGCAGCGGAACTCCACCGTATCACCCACCTGAAGCTGCCACGGCTGTTCCACATCACCCGTGCGGATGCTGGGGCCGGTGAGGTCCATGAGCACTGCGATCTCGCGTTTAAAAGCAGAGGAGGCCTCCCGAACGCGGGGATAGACCATCCGAACCCAGTCATGGGAGGCATGGCTCATGTTCAGGCGGATGATGTCAGCGCCTTTGGAGATCAGAGTGGAAAGGACTTCAGGGCTTTCCGTTGCGGGGCCGAGCGTGCAGAGAATTTTTGTTTTACGCATGTGTGCGGTCGGTCGGTGAGGAGGGGTGAGTCGCGATGAGCACTAAACATGCCACGCTTCGAGGCAACATTTCATACGTGCGACCGGCACAGAGAGGACGTGTGGCTACGGGGAAGGGGGTCTCCAGGCCAGTGTCGAAGACTAAGGCCCACGTTTCTCCTTTGTTGGAGGGCAGAGTCATGGACTCAGGCTTGTCTGCGCCATTAAAGATCAGGAGAAAGGGGCGGTGATCCTCGCCATGACCATCCAGGGGCGCGCAACGGTTCTCGGGCTCATCAAAGAGGCCCGCAAAGAATCGCCGCTCGGGGTCGTGCCACTGGTCCCAAGTGAGCGTATTCGCGTCGCTGTTGAGCCAAGCGACATCGGGGCGGTCGGTGTCAGGATTGTGCTTGCCATCAAAGTGCACCGGCCTTTTCAGGGCGGGCCTCGCCTGGCGGAACTGAATCATTTTTCGGACGAAGTCTTCGAGCTGCGCATCGCCGTCCTTCCAGTGCAGCCAGCTGATCTCATTGTCCTGGCAGTAGGCGTTGTTATTGCCTCCCTGGGTCCGTCCGCGCTCGTCGCCGGCGGTGATGAAGGGGACGCCCAGAGAGCACATCATCGTCGCGATCATGCTCCGCTGCAGTTGGCGTCGTTTTTTGTTCACCGTGAGATCGTCGGTCTCCCCCTCCACCCCGCAATTTGTGGAGTGACTTTCATTGTCGCCGTCTCGGTTCTCCTCGCCATTGGCCTCGTTGTGCTTTTGAGCGTAGGAAAAAAGGTCTCGGAGCGCGAAACCATCATGGGAGGTGATGAAATTCAAACTGGCCAGCGGAGGTCTGGCATTCCAGGCGAAGATGTCCTCGCTGCCGCAGATTCGCTTCGCAAACTCGGCGGTGACACCCGGGTCGCCACGCCAGAAGCGTCGCACGGTATCCCGGTATTTGCCGTTGAGTTCACGCCAGGGTGCGGGGAACTGACCCACCTGATAGCTGTCTTCGCGGCCCAAGTCCCAGGGCTCAGCGATCATTTTGACCCGGCTCAAAATGGGGTCCTGCTGCAACGCATTGAAGAACGGGCTCAGGGCATGAAAGTGCTCGCGGTCCCGGGCCACCGTCACCGCCAAATCAAAGCGAAAACCATCCACGTGCATTTCCGTGACCCAATAGCGGAGACTGTCCAGAATAAGGCGGAGTGCCGCAGGATTATTCGAGGCCACCGAGTTCCCACAGCCCGTGATGTTGGTGTAGAACATTTGGTTCCCGGCAAAACCGTGCCGGTAGTAGCCCATGTTATCCAAACCGCGGAACATCAGGCTGGGGCCGCGCTCATCTCCCTCTGCCGTGTGATTGTAAACCACGTCTAAGATGACCTCGATGCCCGCACGGTGAAACGCCTTCACCATCGACTTAAACTCTCGCACCTGATCCCCCGGATCCTTCGCCGCCGCATATTCAGAGTGCGGTGCCAAAAAGGCCAGCGTGTTGTAACCCCAGTAATTCGTGAGGCCCTTTTTCAGAAGAAAGGAATCGTCCAGGTGTTGATGGACGGGGAGAAGTTGCACGCTCGTCACACCCAGTCGCTTCAAGTATTCCAGCACCACAGGTTGGCACAGACCCGCATAGGTGCCGCGCAGACTCTCCGGCACCTCGGGATGGAGCTGGGTGAACCCCTTCACGTGCAATTCGTAGAAGACGGCATCTTTCCACGCAATCTCCGGTTGGGGCACGTCCTGCCAGTCGAATTCATCCGAGATCACCACCGACTTCAGCGCAGTGGTCCCATTGTCCACAGAACCCGGTGGGTGATTCGGGTTCGGCTCGGCGAGCATCTCGGGCCGAGAGTCTGGAATGCCCACGACTGCCTTCGCATAAGGGTCCAAAAGAAGCTTTCGGGCATTGAACCTCAATCCATTTTCTGGCAGCCAGGCACCGTGAGCCCGGAATCCGTAAAGCGTGCCTGCTGCCACACCTTTCACCCGCACGTGCCAGACATCAGCCTCCCCACGGAACATCCGCACGCGGTGGGTCTCCCGCTCCGGCGCAGAGGGATCATACAAACAGAGGTCGATCGCGATGGCGTGGCGGGAATAAACCGCAAAGTTCACGCCATCCGCCTCAATCCTGGAACCCATGGTATGAGTCGAACCCGGAGAAACGGAGAGAGCAGAGGATCCAGCAGCAGAAGCCATCATGAAGTCCTTCTTCTTAGTCGACTCGCTCCAACGCGCAACCGTTGGTTTAAAATCGGAGGTGTGAACCCGCATTCTGAGAGCTGTTATCGAACAAGAACGTGATTCCTCTTGCAAAGCAGTCCCCGGCAGGCTTACTTGCAGGCCCGTTGTTCCGAAAAACAGCGGGGTTTTCTCTTCATCGAGAATGGGTAGGTACCCGAGCGGTCAAAGGGGGCAGACTGTAAATCTGCTGGCTTACGCCTACGCTGGTTCGAATCCAGCCCTGCCCACCATTTTCATTATGAAGGGGTTACCTGTGGTGACCCGTCACACGGTTGACACCCCTCCCGGTGTCATGCATGACAAAGTTATGACAAACTCCGGGAACACCTCCCGGAAAAGAGGGCAACCCTTCCTCCGGGTGAAGCATGGCAGCGCGGTGGTCCCAATTTACAAGGGACGCACCCGCAAATGGGACGACTTCACCGTGGCTTTCCACATGAATGGGAAGCGGGTTCGGCGGAATTACGGCACCCTCGAAAAAGCCAAAGCCGAGGCGCAGATCGTAGCAAAGCGAATTGGGGAAGGTTTCTCAGCAACAAACGATCTCACGCCTGTCCAGCGCGAGTGCTACCTGGCTGCAGAGAAAATGGTCGCGCCATTCAACATGCCTCCAGTCTCGGCTCTGGATGAATAAGCCCGATGCCGCCACATGCTCAGAGATGTTCCCTTGATGGCTGTGGTGCAGGATTTCCTGCACCGCACCCAGGGCGTGACACTTGGAGCTAAGGTGCCTGATCTGGTTGGGGAGTTCCTCAAAGCGAAGGCTGAGGACAAGATGAGCGAGCGGTATTTGGACCAGCTCGGTGTTAACGCTCGCCGGTTTGCCACGGCGTTCCCCATGGAGATCATGTCCATCAAGTTGGGCGAGATCGACCGCTGGCTTCGTGGCTTGGGTGGGTCGCCAGTAACGCGCAATTCCGTTCACCGATGCATCAAGGTGCTCTTCTCTTTTGCCAAGTCACGAGGCTACCTGCCTGCGTCAGAATCCACGGCGGCAGAACTGGTGCCGCTGGCCAAGGAGGCCCAGGCCAACACGGAGATATTCCAACCCGTAGAGATTCAGAAACTTCTGACGGCTGCATCTGCCGACATCTTGCCCCTATTGGCCATCGGAGCCTTTGCAGGCCTTCGTGTGGCTGAGATTTGCCGCTTGGACTGGTCGGCGGTGGATTTGGAGCGCCGCATCATCACGCTTCGCGCGGATCAGGCTAAAACGGCATCCCGACGCATCGTGCCCATCTCGGACAATCTGGCCGCGTGGCTCGGTCATCTTTCGCGCATTGGGAAGGTGATCCCCAACGAAAAGACTCCCGCGGACGCCACGGCCCTAGCCAAGAAACTTGGCGTGAAATGGCCGCACAACGGTCTTAGGCACTCCTACATTAGCTACCGGATCGCAGAGATCAAAGACGCAGCCAAGGTGGCAATGGAAGCGGGCAACTCCCCGAAGATCATCTTCAAGCATTACCTGGAACTGGTCAGCGAGCAGCACGCGCAGGAATGGTTCTCGATCTTTCCTTCCGATGGCTGGACGCCTCCGGTAAGCGATAAGCTCAAATACGCGCCAAGGCCCTCAAGACGGCGACATCTCATCAATTCCATCTTGGGCTGAGTTCGTTGCGCAACGAAGATCGCGAATCAACCAAGGCCATAATCAGACGGTGGTGATCAAGCCATGCACTTCGAGAGCCACCTTCATCGCGTTGAACTTCGTGCCCAGATCTTTGAGGGCGGTCATTAGCGCGTGCGTCTGCATGGTGAGCCTTCGCTGCCGCAAGCTTTCACCCGAGGAAAGGCTGGCGATGATCACGAACTCAGCTTGGTGCGCGCGTGGAGCCGGAGCGCGTCTGGTCGGCTGGCATCAGCGCAGCGATCCCCGGCTCCTCCAGCGTAACGATCCCTTTGGCATCAACCTCTGTTAGACCTGCATTCGCATTTTCTATTCGGCATCAAGAATCGCTGACAAAATCTGAGCGAGTCGCTGGTGAGACAAGTTTTCACCGAGGATAAGGTGCTCGTTTGGAAGATCCTTCCATAGCTCCGTCGGTGCATGGTGGCTCTGAATCCATTCATGCAGTTCCTTGGATCGCAAGAACCTGTCGTTCGTGTTGTGCCCCACAACCGTCACCGATTTGACTGCTTTTAATGCGTCCATAGGAGGCAAGAACATTTCAGTGGGTGAGATCAGCAACACGCGGCAGGCGCTTAAATCGCCTGCGTCAGACATGACGACACCAGCGCCCAATGAGTTCCCGACGAGCACGAACTCCTCAATGCCAGCCTGGGAGCTCAGTTCTTTGACCACAGCCGGTGTGTAACCTTTCAACAGCAGAGATGGTGTTCCGCCCTGAACCCATTTTTGTATGGTCGGTGCCACTTCGTTGAAACCGCCCTCTTTCGGGTAGTTCCAAGTCACGATACTCCATCCGGATTCCAGGATTTCCTGATAAGCGGCCATGTTCCGGTCAATGCTCTCCTTCATCGGCCCGGAATGGTTGAAAAACACAACGCTACGCTTTGCCTCTCCCCACAAGTCGATTTTGACCGTGCCGCTCGTCAGATGGATCGTTCTTTTGACCGGAGGCCCCTTCTTGCGGTCTGTCTGCCCTTTTGGACTTGCCAGTTTTTGGGCCAGTTGAATGCTCTCTGGCGCCAGTCGGGTGAAGTCGATGACAACTTCTTTCCCGTCTTTTCGCACAACAAGGGACTCGTTCTGAATGCGCACAAACTCCGCACTCATCCGCCTTCCATCTTTGCTGATCCATTCCAAGCTGCCTTGCTGGCACAAAGCAGGGGACGAAAGCAGACAAACAAAAGCAGCAACCAGCGCTACCAAATGAACCAGTCGATGATGTCGTTCGGACAGGGAGGTGGGTGACGTTTGGGCCGGGAGTGTATGCAATCTCATGGATGGAATTCCGGGCATCGTTGCGGGCTTGAGCAGGTTTGGCTGAGGGCTGCCCGAATCAATCGGGCATCGGCCCCATTTTGAACGGGCCTATCACCGCTCGCCCAGTCTTGTCGATAAAAGCCCACCGATCTCCGTGTGAGACATAGGCGAGACCTTCGGAGAAGACCCCGCAGCCATCCCATTTCGCATCCGAAATTACTTTTCCATCGATGGTCAGGAAGCCCAGTTTGCCACCGGAACTGACCACCACAGTCCCCTCTTCGATCATGAGATGGTATCCCCTGAGACCGATGTCATCATAAACAAAGGGAATTTGAATCTTCCCCGAGGTTTCAATGGCTCCCCAGCCGGATGCCTTGGGGTACTTGATCAGATTCTGATCAAGCCCGAGGTTACGCCAGTCCATCTGCATGGCCTTGTCCAAATCCAGTTCAGGGAGTTCAAGCCTGGCCTGACCATTGGCATCGAACACACGGCCGATCCCTGCCTGGTCGATGGCCACGAAGCTCCATACACCAGCTTCGGAGGGGGCGACCTCTCTGGGCATGAAGATTTTTCGACACTCTGGGGCAGCCACCACCTTGCCATTGCGTGCCTGGATCAAGCCCTGCCGCCCCTCCTTCTCGACCACGGCTAGATCCGAATGGTTCAAGATCCTGATGCTATCCCATTTGGCGTCACCGAGTGGCTCGCCCGCCTGATTGAGGATCTGCCATTGTTTCCCTGATCTGGCCGTGGCGATTTTGGCGATATTGTTCCATTGAACCTGATCCCACTTCGCTTCGATGATCACCTTGCCGGTGCTGACATCTTTCAAGCCGCGCCGGTCACCCACGTTGAATGAAAAAACAGACAATGCGTTTGGCATGCTCTTCACCTCCTGAGAGCTTTTAGCCCATTCTTCGAGGGCCATGCCAATGGCGTCTTCCGGTAGTCCTCTTTTGATAACTCTGCCCGAGCGGTCGATTGCCACGACGCTGGAAGGCTGCGGGGCTTTGTTTCGCGAGGGATTTCCCCATGGATTGCACGTGTCCAAGATGCAAACACCTCCCAGAAAAACGGGAGAAGGAATGACTGCTGACGCGTGCCAGGGGACACAAAAGAACAACACAGACAGAGCCAGCGATCGAAGCCCTTGGTAATGGATTATAATGTTCATGCGGGTGGGCAGAATAATCGGGGACTCTCAAGCCGACAAAATATTTATTCAGTCTTTCGGCAGAGCCACCTGCATTCCTCAGCTCCTATGAAACCGGTTCAGACGCTTCATCTCTGTCTTTCCCCGGCCATGGGCGGGAGGGGCTGCTAGGAAATTGCTTTTGAAGGGGCCGGGTCGAGTGGGCCTTGGATGGGGTGCTGCGGGGACGGGGTGTGAGGGGGGCTGGCATACGAGATGCGTGTCGCCTTCGCATCGTCGTCAAAGGTCACGCCGCTTGCTGCGGCTGCGCGACGGATCTCTGCGGCAGCAAACTTACCGGCCTCGCCAGTTGTCAGATCGTTCCCGAGTTCCAGGCCTGCGGCCAGCTTTGTCAGCAGCAGGGCAGCGAGAAAGGTGATGGGGATTTTCAGGGCAAATCTCATTTCAGCTCGGTGATCGCATGGCGCATCGCGGTGAGGACTTTGACGACTTCGGCGGCGGGATCGTAGTCTTTGCGACCCATCGCGAGAGTTTCGATGGGAACGAAGCCGCGATAGCCGCCATCGTGGATGATCTTCGCGAGCTTCTTGAAGTCAGCGGGCGGTGAACGGAGGCTGCTGCCGAGGGTTTCCTTGATTTGCCAGTTCACGGCGTGGGGCACCATCATGGCGATGTCGGCATACGGATCATCGGTGAAGTATTTGCCTGTGTCTACGAGCGCACCGCACCAGGCATGATCGACGCGATTCAGCAGGCTGACGTGCTCCGGGCCGGTGCTGAGAAAATCGCCATGATTTTGCACGGCGATGATGACGCCGAACTTCTCGCCATGCTCCGCGCACTCGCGCAGTGCATTCGCCATCCACTTCTCCACCTCGTCGCGCGAGGCTCCCCCACCGGCACCCTGCCAGTCCTTCGGATTCTTCTGCTGCGGACCGGCAAAGACGCGCACCACGGGCGCACCGAGCCGCGCGGCCACCTCGATCCACAGCTTCGTCAAAGCCACGCCCTCGGCGCGCACGGCCCTATCAGCCGTGGCGAAGTCGTTCTTCACACCAGTGCCGCTGATGGTGATGCCGCGATCGTGTGTGTAGCGCTTGATGCGGGAGATGTATTCGCCCGGAGGCGCTTTCGGGTAGCCGGGGAAAAAGTAACCGGTGAGATCCACGGCCTCGATGTCATGTTTCACACAGAAATCGCACACGCCAAAGAGGTCGATGCCCTTCGTGGGATCTGCGAGGTTTGCGTTTAGCTGTTCGAGGAAGGAATAGGCGTTGAGCGTGGGCGTGAAACGAGCCTTGCCCATTCGTGGGATGGGCAAATAAGCGGCTTGGGTCGTGGCGGATACGATAGGGGCCAAAGCAGCGAGTTGGAAAAGGTGACGGCGGTTCATGCGGTGTGGCGAATGGGTGGGTGAGAGAGTGTGGTTAATGGCCTACTTTTGCTTCGCTGTTTCGGGCGTCTTCTTCGCTGCCCACTTGATGCCTTCAAGCACATGCTGCCGTGCGAAGGGCGTGATTAGCGAGCGCAGGTCGTGGCCGAACTCGGTGTAGAAGAAGCGGCCGCCGGTGGCGGGTTCGTGGGTCCAGGCGATGGGATGGTCAGTGCCCATGGGCTTGCCGTTGCGGGTTTTGAAATAGTCGCGCACGGGCGTGTAGGTGGTCTCATCCACTCGCATGAGGACGTTGAAACCGGGCTGGCCGGTGACGGTGCGGTCGTGATTGGTCCAGTCGGCTTCGATCCAGAACTCCGCGGGCTGACCTTTGACAGCGGGATGATCCTTCGCAGCTGGATCAATGGTGACCTTCGCGTTGGTGAAATCAGAGTCGCTATTGAAGTCGCAACCGCCGAGCGCATTGAGCCACGGCCAGTTTGTCTGATGCACCAGCGCTGCATGCAGGCCCACGATACCTTTCTTGCCCTTGGTGAACCATTCCTCCACCGCCTTGCGCTGCTCCTCGGGCAGCACCTTGTCGATTTCGTTGGCGTTGTTGAGCACGAGCACGTCGTAGCGGCTCAGTTCCTCGGCACGCATGTCTTTCCAATGCTCCGTCACGTCTACATCGAAACCGTTCTCGTGACCGAGCAGGACGAGCCAGCGATTGATCTTCGGCGTTTCAGGATGGCGATAGTAGCCGGTGTTGGAATACACCAGCACCTTCATGCCACTGCCTTTGGGTGCGGGCGCTGGGGTCTCGTGACTGTGGGCGATGCTGGCAAGCAGGAGTTGAGCGGCGAGGAGGGGGGTCGTGTATTTCATGAGATTTTGTGGCGGGTCTTCATTGCTTCACTATGTTGACGGAAGGGAAAAAAGCCATCGCATCGAGCATCGCCATTTCGATCTCCGGCTGGCCTATCAGGGTGTCGTCGTTGGAGAGCGCGGCAAAGAGTCAGTCGGGAGCGTTGGCAAAAAGTGCCCGGTGAACCAGCGATGCCGGGTAGCGTGGTCTTTCGCGCCGAATCGGAACTCGCCGATGCCGTAGCCCGTCACACCGAGTGCAGCGCGGGCTTTTTGCAGGCGGCGTATGAATCTGGGATTGTCACGCAGCGAGGTCGTGGGCTTGCCTTAGAACGAGGGCGAGGGGTTGCTGTCGTCATTGAACTGGGAGTCCATGTTGTAGCGACCCACTCCCGGCATGATGGTATGGGCGAATATCTTGCTCTGCTGCCAGGAAATTGCTTTTGAGGGGGCCGGTCCAAGTTGGCCTTGGACGTGGAACGGGGACGTGGAGCGGGGGTGTGAGGTGAGCTGGCTCGCTCTTGGCATGATCCTTGCTGAGTCCGTCCAAATTTTATCCTAGGTTTAGGGCTTAGTTTTTTATTTGTAATAACGCAAAATGGAGAATTAGTCTGAGTAAAAGACTTGCAGCATGACCAAGAATGATGGTATGACTCTAGACAGAAAAATGGCGATTAAACAACATGGGCGCTTGCTTGCCTACAAGGAACGCAACCTTTGCGGCAAGATGCCAGTTGGGTCGGCCGAGATGTGTAAACAATCACCTGAGAGCAACTGGGTGGGGGGATCTTCGAGGTTTCACGCACCGTCCGCGTGGAAAAAGAGGCCAGCAGCGCATGGTCTGCGAATCCTGGCGTACGCGCTGGCCCTGCTGCTGAATCCCTTGACGGACCTGTGCGCTCAGGCCGCCACCGCCGATGCGGAGGCAGAAAGGATCTCCGATTTGCAGAGGAGGGAGATTCTAGGTGGGGCAGAGGGCGCCGCAGACCTACAGAGCAAGCGCTACATTCAGATCGTCCTCCTGCCCACGGGAATCGTTTTGCTGATCGCCTTCCTGCTGCGCGGCCGCCCCCATACCTGACCTCCAAAGTCGAACCACGACCGCGCCAACCTTTTCCCGAAAAAGACCCGAAAATGTGAATGGGGTTGGGTTTTTAAATCCATGAAAGCGGTGTGCTAGGAAATTGCTTTTGAGGGGCCGGGTCGATTGGGCCCTGAATGTGGCGCGGGGAAGGGGTGTGAGCGCGGTTCATGGCATGGAATTTAAGCTCAGGAGGAGAATGCAGAACATGGCTCCAAAAAGGCCCAGCAAGAGGATGAGACAGCCACGTGTGGTGCGGTTGTAAATGCGGTTACGGAGCGCACGTTTTGGATGGGTGAGCCAACCCCAGCCGCGCGGAGCTTTCAATCCGAGGGAATGGCGGACGAACCGCTTTACCGAGGTGCGGGCGGCGATGCGTTTCTTGAGTGAGGGGATGCGCAGGCCGAATTTCATACACGAAAGGAGTCGAATCCGCGCTCATGGTCAACGCACCTTTGGTTGTTCGTATCAGGAGAGCAATGTGCGTGAACGCGATCCATGCGGGGAGCACGGATGCAGACCCGGCGAAGTGGAAGGTGACGCAGGAGAGGATGGAGCGGGAGATCGGGAAGGTGAAGAAAGCCAAGGCGGAGCACTCGGGAGAGAAGGGGAAAAGCCGGAGGAGGATTGGGTTTCAGCCGAGTTGATCGGCGGAGAAATTGCTTTTGAAGGGGGGCCGGGTCCAGCTGGCCCTAGATGTGGCGCGGAGACGGGGTGTGAGGGGGCTGACTCATGGGGTTCGAATTTCTGGAATCCTGCAACATGAAACACCTGACCCCATTCACCATTCACGGGAGAGGAACGTCATGAACAAGGTGTGATTCTATGCATCACGGTTTCGGAGCGTGATTATTGGCGGGCGCGTAATCCAGCACACAACGAAATCCGTGTAGCGAATGGCGTTCTTTGGGGTCTGCCAGGGAGAGGTAGCGCATGCCATACAGTTTGCGTTGGGCGTTTGTGCCCCAGGCTGCGCCGCGCAGCGGAACAAGGGTACTATCGCCGCCGGGGAGGGGCAGGCACCATTCCTTGACGTTGCCTTCCAGATCGAAGAAACCCAAGGCGGAAGGTGCAAACTGGCCGACGGGAGCGGTGCGGGGATAGCCGTCCTCGTATTCGAGGGTATTCCAGCCCGGCCACGGAGGTTGGGTCACTTCGTGCCCAGTGAGGTTTCCCGCGCCGCGAGGGGGTGGCCAAGTATCGCCCCAGACAAACTCGGTAGTGGAGCTATCGCCAGGCGTTGTCGAAAGGCGTGCCGCTGCGTCCTGCCATTCATCCGAGGTCGGGAGTCGGTAGGTGTGTTCAGAAGTGATACGCCCTGCGGCCCGCTCACGGGTGGTCAGCCAAGCGCAGAAAGCGGTGGCTTCGACAAAGGATACACCACACGCCGGATGATCTGGCGTCAATGGCCAGCCTGGTTGCTTCCATGTGGCTCCAGGACCTTCCTGCCATCCTGCGCGGCCAGGGACACGTATTCCGCTCGATGGCTTTTCAGTGGCTGCGGTTGTGCCTGTTTCGTTGGCAAAGGCCTCAAAGTCGTGGATGCGAGTCTCCCACAAACTGAACAGCACGGGGTGGCTGGGCAGGGGAGCGAACTTCATGCCCAAATCATTAACATAAGGGTTCGCTTGCGAGGCGGCGTACTCCGGTCGCGCTCGCTGAAGTTCTTGCTGATGCTGTCGCCACGCCCATGCAGAACCGCCCGCTGTAAGAATCACGATGACGGCGAGGGCGCGAAGCCAGATGCGCGGCGGGGGAGGGGTGGCGAGGCGTTGCACTGCATCGCGGAACTCCTTCACCGTTCCGAAGCGGTGCGCCGGGTCTTCGGCTAGGGCTTTGCGGATGACATCGTCGAATCGCGGGTCGAGCCCGGTCTTCTTCGAAATCGGCGCAAAATGGCCCATGGGCAGGGAACCCGTGAGCAGCTCATAAAGCATCACACCCAGTGAATAAATATCTGAACGCGCGGTGGCTTTGGAAAGGTTGTTGATCGACTCCGGTGCCATGTAGTACGGGGTGCCGATGGTGGAGTTTGATTGCGTCAGCGATACTGCCGCTGAGCCGGTGGGAGCAGGTTTTGCGATGCCGAAATCAGCAACTTTTACGCTGCCATCCGTGCCGAGCAGCACGTT